>JBJEXC010000034.1:0-43637 GCA_051885355.1 Alphaproteobacteria bacterium
AACACCACGGATAATGTGATATCTAACACCAGGTAAATCCTTTACCCTTCCACCGCGAATCATAACAACAGAGTGTTCTTGTAAGTTATGTCCAACACCTGGAATGTATGCTGTAACTTCGTATCCATTTACTAATTTAACACGAGCAACCTTACGCAAAGCGGAGTTAGGTTTTTTTGGAGTTGTTGTATAAACCCTTGTGCAAACGCCACGTTTTTGTGGGTTTTGTTGCATTGCTGGGACCTTTGACTTTTTAACTTTATCAGTCCTTGGATGTTTAATCAACTGATTTATAGTTGGCATATTTTTATCCTTTTTTTTGTTTTAACAATAATTTAAATGATAGATCCGAGAATCTATTTTATAAAGTGAAAGTATCGTAATACTTATATTGAAAAGAGTCAACAAAATTTTATAATTTTTTGAAATAATCTTTTTCGTTCTTATTTTGTTTGAATTATTTTTAATTTTTTTTAAACATATTGACTTTATTACTTTTAGACAATAATATTATTTAAACAAATTAACTATAATATGGAGTTTAAAATGAATTATCTTAACGATCCTAAATGGAATAATTTTAAAAAAGAATATAAAGAACAAAAGAAATTAAAAGATTTAAAAAAAACTATAGCAGAGGAAATTAATACAAATCATATGGTTTTAGAAGAAATTAGTAATTCTTGTTTATTTAAGTATGAAATTTATAATCGTATGCTTAAGAAAAGAGAACTTTTATTAAAAAATTTTAATGAGGTATCAGACGAATTAAAAAAACGACCTAATACTTTGAAACTTTTCTTTGAAACATTGAAACAAAAGTAAAATTATGTTTGATATTGCTGATTTTGAGTTTATTCATCTGTCAACTGTTGATAGCACAAATGTTTATGCAAAATCTTTGGTATTAAATGGAAAAGATTCAAATTTCATTATTGTTGCGGATACACAAACACAGGGTAAAACAACAAAATCAAATTCCTTTTGGGAAAGTCCAGCGGGTAATTTATATTTTACTATGGCGGTCAAAATTGATAAACATTTTCAAAAGTTTTCACATTTGTTTTCCTTTTTAACTGCTTTATCACTTGTAGAAAGTGTCAAAAATCTTTCATCTAATGCAAATATTAAAATTAAATGGCCTAATGATGTGCTGTTTAATGTAAAGAAACTTTCTGGCATTTTGATTGAAAAGGAAAAGGATTTTATTATTATTGGGGTTGGAGTTAATATTGCGCATTTTCCAAAGGATATAAATATAAAGTATCCTACCACATCTCTTTTAAATGAAGGGATAAATATAGACAAGGATAAATTTGCACAAATTTTTGCAGAGCAAATCATTAAAAACCTTAATTGGTGTATAAAAACAGAATTTTCTGGACTTATAAATAGAATAAAAAATTATATGTATAAGATTGGTGAGGAAATTTTTATAACCTTTAATAATGAAAATTTTGTTGGAATTTTTGAAAATATTGATTCTAATGGTGGTATAGTTTTAAAAACTGACAATGGTATTAAAACTATGCTTTCAGGTGAACTTACAAAGGAAAACTTTATATAATTAACGAGTCTTTTTTAAAGAAAATAACCCTTTTTTCTTTTCTTCGTTATTAAGCATATCATTTAGCATTTTATTATATGATGCTATGCTCCATTGAATTAAATATCTTACATTATCTTTTAATTCATCTGATAATCTTATATTACAAAGTATATCTTTTTCAAATTCATTTTCTAATAATTGCAAATTTTTACATTTGGTATTTATGCTATCTTTTGCGTATGTAATTTTTTCAATTTTAGTTATATAATAATCTAATAAAAATTTTATAATATATTTGTTATCTGCCATTATTCATCTCCTATTTTAAGGGCTTGGATAAATGCTTCTTGTGGGATTTCAACGGAACCGAACATACGCATTTTCTTTTTACCCTTCTTTTGTTTATCAAGTAGTTTTCGTTTTCTGGATATATCACCGCCATAGCATTTTGCAAGAACATCCTTTCTGTATGCAGAGATAGTCTCTCTAGCAATAACTTTTGCACCTATTGCTGCCTGTATTGGAATTTTGAACATATGGCGAGGAATTAAGTCCTTTAATTTAGTGCAAATTGCCCTGCCCCGTTTTTCAACTTCGGTTTTATGGGCTATGAATGATAAAGCCTCCACCGGTTCTTCATTTATAAGTATTGAAACCTTTGCAAGGTCGGCTTCCTGATATTCGCAAAGTTCGTAATCAAAACTTGCATAACCAGAACTGATAGATTTAAGTCTGTCGTAAAAATCAAATACTATTTCGTTAAGTGGAAGTTTATATACTACCATTGCGCGGGTTCCTACATAGGTAAGGTTTTCCTGTATTCCGCGTCTGTCGGTGCAAAGTTTAAGTATTGCGCCCAAATATTCGTCTGGGGTCATAATTGTTGCACGGACAAGAGGTTCTTCCATATATTTAATCTTACTTGGGTCAGGCATATCAGCCGGATTCATCAAAGTCATTTCCTCCCCATTGGTAAGATATAGTTTATATGCAACGGAAGGAGCAGTGTTTATAATATCAAGGTTAAATTCACGGCTTATTCTTTCCTGTATTATTTCCATATGAAGGAGTCCCAAGAATCCGCAACGGAAACCGAATCCGAGAGCGGTTGAATTTTCAATTTCGTGGGTGAAACTTGCATCGTTTAGGGAAAGTTTTGCGATTGCCTCTTTAAGTGCGGGATAATCGCTTGCATCAACTGGAAACATTGATGAAAACACAACTGGCACGGATGGTTTGAATCCCTCCAATGGGGTATCAGTTGGATTTTTTTCATCGGTTATAGTGTCACCAACCTTGCAATCGGAAAGTTGTTTAATACCACTTATGATATAGCCTACTTCACCAGAAGAAAGTTCATCAACTTGCTCCATTTTTGGGGTAAAGATACCTATTTGTTCAGCCTTGTATACTGCATTGTTGGACATCATTTTTATTGATTGTCCCCTTTTAATAACACCTTCCTTTACACGGATAAGCATAACTACACCCAAAAAAGTATCATACCAACTGTCAACGAGAAGAGCCTTTAATGGCTTATCATCGTTGTCCTCTGGTGCGGGAAGTCGCTCTACTATTGCCTCCAATACATCGGGAATTCCCAAACCTGTTTTTGCGGAAATAAGGATTGCGTTTGACGCGTCAATTCCTATTACATCCTCTATTTGTTGTTTAACCCTTTCTGGGTCGGCAGCAGGAAGGTCAATTTTGTTAAGCACCACTTCTATTTGAAGATTTGCATCAATTGCCTTATACACATTTGCTAAAGTTTGGGCCTCCACCCCTTGGCTTGCATCAACTACAAGCAATGCTCCTTCGCATGCGGAAAGGGAGCGGGAAACTTCGTAAGAAAAGTCAACATGCCCTGGAGTATCAATGATATTTAGTTGATAAGTCTGTCCGTTTTTTGCCTTGTAATTAAGGCGGACTGTTTGAGCCTTTATAGTAATACCGCGTTCGCGTTCAATATCCATATTATCAAGAAGTTGGTCCTTCATTTCCCTATCACTTACGGCACCGCAAGCCTGTATAAGACGGTCGGCAAGGGTTGATTTACCGTGATCAATATGGGCAACAATAGAAAAATTTCTGATATTGGATTTTGGTGTTTTCATTATGAGGCTACCTTTTTATTTTTTGCGATTTTATCCAAAACTGCATTTACCAAAGCGGTTTTATTTGATGGGTAAAATTCGTTTGCGATTTTTGTATATTCAGCAATTATAACATTTGCAGGGGTGTTTTCTCGGAACAAAATTTCAAATGCACCTGCGCGAATAATTGAAATTACAAGTTGATCATTTTTTTCAATATCTATTTTAAGGTTTTTATTTATGATATTATCAATAGTTTCTTGATTACGGATAACACCCTTTACCAAATAAGAAAACAATTTGGAATTTATTTCGGCGGATTTATTTTCCAAAGTATCCTTTTCTGAAAGAAAGGATTTGTTTTTGAAATAGCGCATTGTTTTACTGCTTAACTTTTCACCCAAAAATATAACCGAATATATACATTGGATTGTTGCTACACGGGTATTTGTTGTAATATTTTCTATAACTTTATCAGACATAATAACATTCCTATACTTTGATTGGGAATAATATATAATATATTAAAATAAAAATAAAGTCCAAAATTTACTTTACAAACATATTTTTTTTGTTTTATAGTCTTTTATGTAAAATGAAAAGGAGTTATTATGGTGGAAGATTTCCTTAATTATGATAAAATGCTTGATAATGCGCTTATCGGGATTGTTAAAAAATCACTTATGCTTGTGGCTGATAACGGGCTTCCCGGAAATCACTTCTTTTACATAACTTTTAAAACTTCGATAAAGGGGGTTATGATTCCGGATTTCCTTTATAAACAATATCCTGACTCGCTTACCATTATAATTCAACACGAATATTCGAATCTTTCTGTTAATGACAAAGAATTTGGGATTACACTTTCATTTAATAATCACAACTATCATATTATTGTGCCATTTAATGCTGTTATGGTGTTTTATGATAAATCGGTTGATTTTTCTCTTACATTTACACCTTACGATATTATTGATGAGGTAAAGGAAAAAGAACCAGAGTTATCATTTAAGGATGAGGAAAGCGAAAACATTATCTCTATTTCTGATTTTATAAAGCGAAATTCGACACCAAGTGGTGATGATGTCGCCTAAATTTAATATCAAATAGTTCTTCTTGAATTTGTTTATGCGTTTCTTTGCGAAATGTTAATTGGAAGCCCTATGTCTTTGAAAATGACATTTAAAAAATTAAAACCAGAGGAAGCAACTTTTGCTGAAATTGAAAGGGCTATTATAAACAACACTGTTGTTATTATGTGTCCGTTGATGTCTCTTATTGCTGTAATTTTATATAAGGTTATTCCTGCGGGTGGATTTAATGCGGAATTTATTCCAACATTTTTACAGACAGTAGTTATAAACTTTCCATTTGCACTTATTTCTCAGGTATATTTCATACAGCCAATTGTGAAAATAATATTTTCAAAACTTTACAGAAGACAGATAGTAAAATAACAAAAAAGAAAGCCCCGCAATTGGGGCTTTTATTTAAAATCTTTGATTAATGGTGAATTCGACTGTTGATTTATCATATTCTTTTTGCCAAACATTCGAATCTTTATCTGTATAGGAGTAAGTGATTGTTGGGGTAAAACCATATATATCAATTTTTTTGTTTGCAATGGAAATTGAATATCGTCTTGTTATGTCCTTTTCTTTCATTGAAGTAAATGTGCCATCATTAACAAAAAGTCCTTCATGTGCATAATCTACATATTGGATAGATGGTTCAAGGTATATTGTAAATCCGTGGGTAAGTTCAGCACCAAAGCCCAAAGCATAATTACTTTTTAAATTGGTATAGATTTTTTCTTCTGTGTTTTCCTTTTCAATTCCTGTTTTTAATCTTAAATACATTGTGGAACTAAGCATATAAGTAAATACAAGATTACCTCCTGTTAAATTTCCATCAAGGTATTTATAATCTTTATAGTGCGTTGGGGTATAGTAAAGATTAAGAAATCCTTGTAAATTTCTTGAAAAATCGTATGAGGTTTGGATTTTAAAACCTAATGTATCGCTATATTGTTGATGGGAAAGCCAGCGTTTTGATGTTGTAACAGCACCCCAGATATCACCACCTTTATATACCCATTTTGGACCGGTGGAAAATAGCAGATATAAGTCATCGTATTCTTTTTTATTATATGTAGAATTTATAAATGCGAAGTCGTTTTTCAGTCTTAATCTGTCGGTTATTTTGTATTCGTAATCTCCACCAAAGGAAAGATTTAGCCCTACAGCATGCTCTGGGGCGGGAAGTTCGTTACATAAAACTCCGAATATAGTATTTATACATTGTTTGCCGTATTGGGCGTTATTTATGTTATTGTCTGGAGCAACGCCAACATTAAACCAGATATTCCAATTTTTGTTTTGTCTTATAACAAGCAATAATCTTTTTATATTTTCATTTACTACCTCTGGAATATCTTCTGATGAGGCTAAGCGTAGGTGGTAATCCGCCCTATACCAGGAGCCCATCATCATATAGGCAAGAGCAAGTTCAAGTCTTACCTTTGCAAGGTTTGGAAAAGAATCCAAAATATTTCTAAAATATTTGATGGCGGTTTCAAAGTCGCCTTCTGAGGATGCAATTTTTCCAAGTAAAAATTTTCGTTCTATTTCATATTCGTCTGCCAACTCTATATTTTGTAAAAGTGTTTTTGCTTCATTTAATTTATCTTCTTTTAACAAATCATAAGTAAAGGCGATTGTTTCTTCATCACTTAATTCTATTTGCTTTGGTAGTAAAGGAGATGCAATTGAAGAATTACAATAACATAATATTGAAAGAACTATTATTATTAAAAATTTATACATATGAAAACCTTAAATCTCCTTATATTTTGGGATTATATACTTATAATTTTGCTTTTTCTATATAAATTTGATTATTTTTGACAAAAGTATTGACAAAACATTTTTTATATATTATTTTATTTATGTTTAAACAACAAAAAGAGGTAAAAAAAATGGATAAATTATCACAAATGGCTTTATATGCTGAAATTGAAGAATTAGAAAATAAATTTGATAAATCTAAAAATATAGAAGAAAGAGAACAATTAAAAAGAAAAATTGAAATATTACAAACTAGATTTTCTACTTCTGCTGTATCAGCACAAATTTTTGATAAAATAAGATAAGTTATATATACCTTTTTCTTAAAATAAGAGGTGTTAGTATATAATTAAAAAAAGCATTTAAAATAAATTTAAATGCTTTTTTCTTAAATAATAACAAAATATAAATTATTTACAACCGAAACCTCTTAATATTCCTTCAACTTTAGTCAAACAATTTTGACAGTTATAGGGACCTTGCAAATCTGCAGGTGCTGTTTCTACTACGTTTCTTGGATTTGTTGCTAAAACCCTTACTGCTTCAGCACAATTTCCACCAACTGCATTATAGACATTCTTAACAATAGTTTGACAATCACTATCAGGATAATCAGGACTTATATTTCTACATATAAAACAAGATTCTAATGGCAAAGAAAGTTTTCTATTATTTCCAGGTATATCAACAATTGCACAATATCCACTTTTATATGTATCTTTATGTTCACTATCTTTAAAATATAACTTTACTTGGGTCTCATGACAATTATAATCACTACCACCTTCACAATTTTGTTTTCTAACAGAACAATCGGCACCTTTATTTCCACCTATGGTATTACGATTTGTATATTTAGGATCTTGACATAGCGTTAATTCATCGGCACCCTCGAAAATAGGATCAAGACAATTTTCATCTGTTTTCTTAAAATTGACAACAGATGCTGATGTAATAGGCTCACCATAAAAACCAGATGATTTTAAATCGTTACAATTAAGAGATGATTTTAATGGCAAAATCATTGTTTGATCATCTGTATATTTAGCTTTGGAACTTTTGAAAAGTTCTGTCAAAGGTGCAAGTCCCTTTTCTGTATCTGAAAATCCTGTATAACAAATTTTTGGTAAAGCAGAAGAATATTCACCTTGAGAAGACTTAATTTTAAAATTTGCTTCAATGTTTTGTGGGTCACGCCAAAATCTATAATATCCCTCTTTTTCAGTAATAATAGTTGGATTACCTTCAACATAAGAAGTTTCTATTTTTGCATTATTAGGCAAAACATATCTTAGGGTTTCATTTGTATAACCTTCAATACCCGCACAACCTTTGCTTGGGTCATCTACTTCACCACAATTTATACAATTATTAGTATTTCCTGTAAAACAAAAATCTTGCCTATTAGCTCTAATTCTTAATTCATCTTTTTTATTTGCTAATATCGCTGTATCATTCTCAGTTTCTTCATATTGCATTTGATTTGCATTTATTATTGGAACTGGATTTTTCTTATTTTCACCTGTATTTGAATTATCATTTGCTGCGTTTACAGAAAATGCGTTAAACAATATTGCCATAGAAAAAATCGATGTTAAAGTCAATATTTTATTAAGAAATCTTAGTTTTTCTCTCATTATTCCTCTCCTTTAAAAGATTAACTATTATTATAATAAATCAAATTTATACTATTTTCAACAAAATTTTACCATTCATACTTGAAAAACGAATTTTTCATTCCTATATCAATATTTGTAATTTTATTAACTATTATAAAAGGAGTAAAAAAATGAGTAAAGTTATAGGTATTGATTTGGGAACTACAAACTCTTGTTTTGCCTATATGGATGGTGGCGAAGCAAAGGTTATTGAAAACAGCGAAGGAAAAAGAACAACCCCTTCTGTTGTTGCAATTAATGAAAATGAAGTATTGGTTGGAACTTCCGCTCGAAACCAAGCAATTGTCAACCCAGAAAGCACTATTTATGCGGTTAAAAGACTTATGGGTCGTAGATTTGATGATAAAATGGTAACCCGTGATAGGGAACTAGTTCCATATAAAATTGTAAAGGCTGACAATGGCGATGCTTGGGTTGAAGTAAGAGATAAAAAATACTCTCCTTCACAAATTTCCGCATACATTCTTTCAAAAATAAAGAAAGATGCTGAGGCATATCTTGGTGAAAAAGTTGAAGAAGCAGTTATCACAGTTCCTGCATATTTCAACGATTCGCAAAGACAAGCGACAAAGGATGCTGGAAAAATCGCTGGATTAAATGTCCTTCGTATTATAAACGAGCCAACTGCTGCTGCTCTTGCTTATGGACTTGATAAGAAAAAATCTGGAACTATCGCCGTATATGATCTTGGTGGTGGAACATTTGATGTTTCCATTCTTGAAATTGGTGACGGCGTTTTCGAAGTAAAATCCACAAATGGTGATACTTTCCTTGGTGGTGAAGATTTTGATAATCGTATCATTGACTTTTTAGCAGATGAATTTAAAAAGGAAAACAATGGTATTGATTTGAAATCCGATAAACTTGCACTTCAAAGATTAAAGGACGCTGCAGAAAAGGCAAAAATTGAACTTTCAACAGCAATGCAAACAGATATAAATCTTCCATTTATAACTGCTGATGCGACTGGTCCAAAACATCTTAATGTAAAATTGACACGTGCAAAACTTGAATCTCTCGTTGGTGATTTAATTGACAGAACTTTGGAACCATGTTCAAAGGCTTTAACTGACGCAGGCATTGATAAATCAAAGATTGATGAAGTAGTCCTAGTTGGTGGTCAAACTCGTATGCCAAAAGTTCAAGAAGTTGTTAAAAACTTCTTTGGTCGTGAACCACACAAGGGTGTAAATCCTGATGAAGTTGTTGCAGTAGGTGCAGCAATCCAAGGCGGTGTTTTAAAGGGTGATGTGAAAGATGTCCTTCTTCTTGATGTGACCCCTCTTTCACTTGGTATTGAAACACTTGGTGGTATATTCACAAGACTTATTGATAGAAATACAACTATACCAACAAAGAAATCTCAAGTATTTTCTACCGCAGAAGACGGTCAAACTGCTGTTTCAATTCGTGTATTTCAGGGTGAACGCGAAATGGCACAGGACAACAAACTTCTCGGTGCATTTGATTTAGTTGGCATTCCTGCTGCTCCTCGTGGCGTTCCACAAATTGAAGTTACATTTGATATTGATGCAAACGGTATTACACATGTTTCCGCAAAGGATAAAGGAACTGGCAAGGAACAAGCAATTTCTATTAAATCTGACGGCGGACTTTCCGATGCTGAAATTGAAAAAATGGTAAAGGAAGCGGAGGCAAATGCCGAAGAAGATAAAAAGAAAAAAGAAAAAATTGAGGCTGTGAACCAAGCAGAATCTCTTGCTCACCAAACAGAAAAAAATTTAAAAGATTTTGGTGATAAGGTTGATGATGCTACAAAGACAGCAATAGAAACTTCAATCAAAGAAGTTCGTGATGTAATTGCAAAAGAAGATGCTACTGTTGATGAAATAAAGGCAAAGACAGATGCTCTTTCACAATCTGCAATGAAACTTGGCGAACTTATGTATCAACAAAACCAAGCACAGGCTGGTGCTGGGGCACAAGGTGCACAAACAAATGCTGAAGCCCAAAGCGAAAATGGTGAAAAAGTTGTTGATGCAGAATTTGAAGATAAAAAATAATATCTTCTTTACTTACCTCAAAAGCCCTACTTTCGTGGGGCTTTTTTATACAACTTTATTACAAGAATTTACTGAAAATACTTATCCATACAACAAAGAAATATACAAATGAAAGGAAGACAAGGAGGCTTCCCATATCCTTTGTTGCCTTTGATAATTTATGCCAGTCTTTTGAAATTCTGTCTATACATGCTTCGATTGCGGAATTTGTGATTTCTGCGAATAATATAAAGAATATGCCTGAGAATAGGAACAATCTTTCCATAATGGAAAAGTCAAATACGAATATTAAAACTAATCCTATAATAAATAGCAATAAATCTTGGCGGAAAGCCTCTTCCTCGTGGAAAGCAAATAAAAATCCATCAAATGAATTTTTGAATGCTGACAAGATTCTTTTTATACCTTTTTTTTCGTGTTTCATTTATGCTTGAAAATCCTTTCTTGCTTTAACAAATTTTAATACTGTTACTGGAATTGTTAGCAAATACAAAATGCTTATCACAGAAATTGTATACCAGAAATGGAAGTATAGTAGCACCAATGCGATGATGAATAAAATCATTACTGGGGCAATTTCTTCCCTTGTTAATTTTATTTTTTTAAGTGATAGTGTTGGGACTCTGCTAATCATTAAAAAGCCAACAATTAGCATAAAGCAAATTGAAAATGATGGATTTGTAAAGATTTCTTCACCTGTTGCTAAATACAAAGATAATGGGATTGTTGCAAGTAATGCACCACCTGGGGCTGGAATGCCGGTGAAAAATGATTTCCAATATTGTGGGATATTTTCATCGCCTGTCATAGTGTTAAATCTTGCAAGTCTTAATACGCAACAAATTGCATAGATTACTGCGGAAAGCCAGCCAATGCTTTTTATTTCATAAGCGGAAAAGAAAAATAAAATAAATGCTGGGGCTACACCAAAACTGATACTGTCAGCAAGGCTGTCTAATTCAACACCAAATTGTGAAGAGGTTTTAAACATTCTTGCAACTCTGCCATCGAATCCGTCAAAAACTGCGGCTAACATTACGGCGATAACTGCCTTTTCAAAATTGCCTCTTGATGCAAGTAAAATTGCGGTCAAGCCAGCAACTACTGAGGCAAGTGTAATCATTGCTGGTAGGATTTTTCCAAGTGGAAATAATTTTTTTTCTTCGATAACTTTTTTTACCATTTTTTAAATCCTTACTTTTTTAATTTTGCAAGAATAGTTTCACCGCTTACCATTCTTTGACCTGCCATAACCTTAATATCATATTTTGATTTTGGGATATAGACATCTAATCTGGAGCCGAATTTGATAAGTCCAAATCTTTCACCCATTACAACCTCATCATCTTTTTTAAGACGAGAAACTATACGGCGAGCGATAAGTCCTGCGATTTGAACATAGCAAACTTTATCACCCTTTTCTGTTTCAACTAAAACAAGGTTTCTTTCGTTATCCTTGCTTGCTTTATCCAAATCGGCATTGAAAAATTTTCCCGCGATATAAAGAGTTTTAAGCACCTTTCCACTTACAGGATTTCTGTTCACATGGACATTAAAAACAGACATAAAAATTGAAATTTTGATATATTTTTCGTTGCCCATTTTAAGTTCCTCTGGAAGTGGAGATTCTTTTATTGGAAGAACTATACCATCGGCAGGGGCAATAATTAAATCGTCACCGATTGGTGTGTATCTTTCTGGATCACGGAAGAAATAAAATGCAAACAAAGATATTGCAATTGCAATAAGTCCTAGTGTATTTGAAATAAGAAGAAGCAAAATGCTTATTGCAAAAAAGATTGCAACAATTACTGCACCTTCACTACTTATTTTTGGAAGTAAAAAACTTCTTATGCTCAAATCAATTTTTGGGTCCATTTCTTTAACTTTTTTAGTCATATTCATCTCCTTTTATAATTTTTGAAAATATGATAAACTACTTATTATTAAAAGTAAATTTGTTTTTGATAATTTGTGGTAATATCCAAACGAGTCTGTAAAGTGCGATATAAAATTTGTAAAATAGTTTTGGAAAATTTTTATACCATGGACGACGATTTTTCTTTACCATTTTATAATCAATTGTGGAAGGTCCTTCTTCCTCCCATGTTGGAAAAGGTGATACTGAAAATCCCTTTATTTTATATTTCCAAAACTTTATATACTCGTGGTCAATTGGAACGAACATAGGAAGAAGTTTTTCGTAATAGGATTTTGCGGATTTTCTGTTCATCAAATATGCACCAGTTTTTGATTGGTGAAACGCATTTAAAACAAGGCTATATTTTGGGGTGAGTTTTTGCACTTTAATATTACCGCCACTGTGTCCGCCATTAAGTTTTACCAAATCCCACGATTTGTTTTTAAGTAGTGCTTTTAATACATCTAAAAAATCATCTGCGAAAATCATATCATCTTCCAACACAAGGGCGAATTTTGATGTGGAATTTTTGCAAAATTCTTTCATAACATTATAGTGAGATATAAAGCAAGCAACCTCGGTTGGGGTGATATATTTTCCATGGCAACGCTCATACTTTTTTGCATTAATTTCTGCATCGGTAAAAGTAGTTTGTTTGCCGTCAACTGCGGGTATTCGTTTATATGAAAGTCCCAACGATTTCAATCTTTTTTCCATAGATTTCATACGCTCTGGACTTCTATCAAGATTTATTACATAAACTTCTAAATCCTTAAACATAATCTACTCCTTATTAAATTTATTTGATTTAGGGAAGCCATCAGGTGGCATATGACCTACACTTGCGCGTTTACCTTGCCACATAGAAACATCAGCGACTTTAAAATTTCTGCTTCCATTAACCCATGACATTCCGTCATCTTTTTTAAATGTAATAACATCAGAAAGATAGGTTTTTGGTTCCTTATATTTTTGAAGTATAACACCTTTTCCACGGGTAAATGAAGGAAGTTCTTCCATACTGAAAACAAGAAGTTTCCTATTGTCACCAACGACTGCGACCATATCATCTGTGTCGGCGATATTTTTGATAACGACAAGCGTATCTTTGTCCCCTAAATTCATAACGGATTTTCCATTTTTTGTTTGGGCGATAACATCATTTTGTGAAACCTTAAATCCATATCCATTATGTGAGGCAAGAAGTAGGTTCACATCTTTTTTGTATGGGAAAACCTTTATAATTTTTGCATCGACTGGAATTTCAAGCATAAGGCGTAAAGGCTCACCATAGCCTCTACCGCTTGGAATTTTATTTGCATCAAGGGTAAAGAACTGTCCCATATCGGTTGCAAAAATGATTTTATCGTTTGTCATTGCGTGGATTGCAACGGCACGGCTGTCACCTTCTTTGAAAGCAAAGTCGCTGTTTAAATCCACATGATTTTTCACACACTTTATCCAACCCATATTGGAAAGAATTATTGTGATAGGTTCCTTTGGTGTGAAATCATAATCTGGGACAACAACATCTTCCACATTTTCATCAATTATGGAATAGCGTTTGCTTAATTCTTTGTTTTTTGCAAAGACTGAACGCAAATCCTTCACTTCCTCAACAATCTTTTTTAACTTGTTCTTATCACTGCTGTTAAGTTCGGTAAGGCTGTTCTGCTCCTCCTTTAAATTATCTGCCTCTGCCTTTATTTCCATTTCTTCTAATTTACGAAGAGAGCGAAGTTTCATATTAAGTATTGCGTCGGCTTGGACTTCGGTAAGTTTGAAATGTTCCATCAACCTTGGCTTTGCATCATCGTATTCGCGAATGATATGTATTACTTCATCAAGGTTAAGGTAAGCGGTCAAATATCCCTCTAAAATTTCCAATCGGTGGGCGATATTTTCAAGGCGGAAATTTGTTCGTCTTGTTAAAACATCAACTCTGTGTTCGACATAGGCCTCTAAAACTTCTTTCAAACTCATAACCTTTGGCACGCAGTTTTTATCAAGCACATTCATATTCAATGCGAATCTGCTTTCTAACTCGGTATTTGAAAAAAGTTGTGCCATAACAACCTTTTCATCTATAGAACGGGATTTTGGTTCAATCACAATTCGGACATCTTCGGCGGATTCATCACGAATATCCGCTACAGTGGAAAGTTTTCCATTTTCAATAAGTTCTGCAATCTTTTCAATCAACTTTGACTTTTGCACTTGATATGGAATTTCTGATATAACAATTTGGTAGTTACCATAGGATAAATCTTCGCGTTCCCATTTAGCCCTTATTATAAAATTACCGCGTCCAGTTTCATAAGCGGAAATTATTGAGGCTTTGTCCTGACAAATAACACCACCGGTTGGGAAATCTGGACCCTTTATATAATCAACAAGTTCGGCAACTGTTATATCTGGATTTTTAATCAAAGCAACTATGCCATCGCAAAGTTCCAAAATATTATGTGGAGCGATGTTTGTTGCCATACCTACTGCGATACCATTTGCACCGTTGGCAAGCAAATTTGGAAATCCCGCAGGCATTACGCAAGGTTCAATTTCTTCACCTGAATAGGTATCCATAAAATCGACTGTATGTTCGTCGAGTCCATCCATAATTGCGACGGCAGCCTCTGACAATTTTGCCTCTGTGTAACGCATAGCGGCGGCACTGTCACCATCGACATTTCCGAAGTTACCTTGTCCTATTACTAACGGATAGCGCACAGAAAAACTTTGTGCTAATCTGACCATAGCGTCGTAAATAGATGCGTCGCCGTGTGGGTGATATTTACCCATAACATCACCTACGACACGAGCACATTTTTTGTATCCGCTTTTTGGATCAAGTTTAAGTTGTCGCATTCCATACAAAATTCTTCTGTGAACTGGTTTCAAGCCATCACGCACATCAGGAAGAGAACGGGATACAATAGTTGACATTGCATAGGCAAGGTATCTTTCGCTTATTGCCTCTTTTAACTGTTGCGATTTTATGTTTTCCTTTATAACTTTTGCTTCTTCACTCATAATTAATCCTTTATTTTAGATAAAACTAAGTCTATAATAAAAAAATAAAAAATCAAAGGAATATTTTATGAAGTGGGAAGATAAAGGTATTTTGATTGCAATAAAAAAGTTTGGTGAAACGGACCAGATTGCTACTTTTATAACATCTGAGCATGGACTTTCCAATGGATTAATAAAGGGTGGAATTTCAAAAAAGCAAAAGCCATATCTTCAAATTGGAAATTTATTTAATATTATTTGGAAATCGCGATTGGAAGAACAACTTGGATTTTTTTCATTTGATCCGGTTGATATTTTGGGGACAATGTTTTTTGATAATCCATTAAAGTTGCAATTGTTATCTTCGCTTTGTTCTATATTATATGATGCTGTTTCGGAAAATCAAAATTATCACGAATTGTTTATTCAAACAAAACTTTTGATTGATAATTTAAAAACTACGCAAAAGGACACGCAACTTCTTCTTCAATACATTACTTGGGAAAAAAATTTGCTGGGCTTTATTGGTTTTGCACTTAATCTTGATAAATGTAATGCAACAGGTGTGACTGAAAATCTTTGTTATATATCACCTAAAACTGGACATGCGATTTGCAAATCTGCGGGTGAGCCATACAAGGATAAACTTCTCCCATTTCCAAAAATTTGGCAAAAGGAAAATGAGTTATATTTAAATGAGGTTTGCTTTTCTGATTTAAAGGAAGCATTGGAAATACTATCTTTCTTTTTGGAACAAAGGATATATTTTGAAAAAAATAAACCCTTTCCATTTATAAGAAAGGGGTTGGAAAATTTGTAAGATTAGTATTACACATCGTCGCTTAACTTCAATTTGACAACTTTGTCTTGGATTTTTTCTGTTAAATATTCGACAGGTGATTTACCCTCTTCGCTTCCAGTTTTTAAAATAGGAGCGTATTCGTTTTTATAACTCATTGCCATAGAAACTCCCTCTATAATAACATCAATAACTTTATAACTGTCATCAACTTTCATAATACGCCAATCGACAATATAATCTTTGTCACCGGCATTATTTGAAATTACCTTACTTGAAACGAAATACTGACCTTCTTTTTTGCCAGTTTTTGCATCGGTTACTTGGATTTTTTGATCAGAATATGAAGCAAACTTTTTTGCAAAAGTATATACATTAAGTTCAGCAAATTCCTTTATAAATTTATCTTTTTGTTCTGGGGTCATATCTCTTGCATAAACACCCAAAACGAAATTAGCAATGAAATCAAAATTCAAATTTGCATTTAAAACTTTTCTAAACGGTGGAATTCTTTCCGCAGTTGTTTTTAAATCTTTGTTGAAAATTTTTACAATTGCGTCGTCAATAACCTTTTGTGTATATGTTTTTACATCGCTTAAATCATCAGCCGATACAGAAAAAGAAAACATCATAAGCATAGAAAATATTGCTAAAAATTTCTTCATATTTGCCTCCTATTTTTTTGTTAAACTAAAATCAGAGTATAATGAAAAAAATAAAATAAATCAAGAAGTTAATTATCCCAATAAAACTTTACAAATTCGTCCAAAACTAGACTGTCTTTAATGTTTGAAAAGGCACTTAGCAAGTAGGATTTATATATGATATTTTTTGCATCATCTTCGTTTATACCCCTTGTATTAAGGAAGAATAAATCATCATTTTTAATACCGCTGATGGTTGCACCGTGAAAGGCTGAAACATTTTGGGAATATATGCTTTGGAATGGTTTTATAAATCCGTTTGCATTTTTTGATAGCAGTAAAATTTTTGATAGTTGATTAGTTTTTATATTATCAAGTAAAGCGGAAGCATTAAGCAAAGTTGAAAATGAAATATTGCTGTTATCATTTGCAACACCAAACAATTCAACATTGGAGTTAGAATTTGATGCGATATGTGAAATGTCGGCAACAAAATTTACTTTATTTTTTCCAGCGGAATAAACTGAGGTGTAGGAGTTCAACTCTGCATTACTTAAAATATTAAAATTATATTTTGTATCCATAATTCCAGATTTTGAAATGCAGTTATAGGCATTGTATTTTGCCCTGTCGCCACATTCTACAAAATCACGCTCGATACATAGGGAATCGTCAGAATTGCTGAAATATCTGTAATGATTAAGTTCTGAACCTGCCTTTAAATCAATTTGTAAAACTTTATTTTCAAAATATTTTGCACCGGAAAGAGAAAGGGATGATTCTAACAAATCTAACTTTGCCCCCTCCTCCAACTCTATTACAATTCTCGGGTTTGAAAATAAAACTTTATCATCTGAAAGGTGAAGTGAAATGATGTGTATAGGTTTTAAAAGTTTTTCGCCTTTGGAAACTTTCAATACCACACCATCGGATAGATATGCAGAATTTAAACTTACAAACAAATCATTACCAATAAAAACTCTGTTTTGTAAAAAATCTGGATTATCTATTAGGCAATTATTAATTCCATCGCTGTATATGGAAAATGGCAAATCGTCCTCATCTGAAATTTCTGGTATATATTTTCCATTTACAAGGACTATTGTATAAGCCTCTATATCAAAGGTTTTATATTTGAAAAGCGTTTCTAATGCGGGAACAAATTTTTCCTTTTCCAAATAAAATTTATTATTTGTGATGAAATTTAAAATTGGTTCGCTGATATTTTTTTTATTAAAAATCCGTTTATAGGTATCCATTGCATTGCGTTTGAATACCAACGCCCACGGATAAAATCCCATATTATCAAGATTTTTATAATCTGATATAAAAGGAATATTTTCTTTTTCATTAACAATGCGAAGTTTTACATCAGACATTTTCGAAACCTTCTTTCAATACGCATTCGGCAAGTGAGCAATCGCCACTTTTTATAATAACACCATTTTTCATAATATGAACGAAGTCAGGATTAATGTTAGAAATAAGTTGTGGATAGTGAGAAACTACCATAAAAGAGGTTCCCTTTTCCTTTAAATACTCAATAGCCTTTATGATAATATTTACGCTGTCTACATCAACACCGCTGTCTGGTTCATCAAGAAGGGCAAGTTTCGGTTGTAAAAAAAGCATTTCCAACATACTAAGTCTTTTCTTTTCACCACCGGAAAAGCCGATATTGACCTCTCTTTTAAGCCAAGCATTAGGGATAGAGAGCAACTGACAATACTTATCCGTTAGTTTAAAAAATTCTGGGGCAGTAAGGGGTGTGTTTCCATTTGCACGTCTGACACTGTTCACAGAATATTTAAGTAATGTTGAAACGGAAAGTCCGGAAATTGATGGTGGATTTTGGAAACTTAAAAATATACCTTTGCTTGCGACTTCTGATATAGATAAATCTGCTAAATCCTTACCTTCAAATAAAATATTTCCATCAATTATTTTATATTTTGGATTTTTTACAATGGTATTTAAAAGGGTGCTTTTACCACTTCCATTTACACCCATAATGATATGAGTCTGTCCCTTATCAACAGAAAGATTTACGCCCTTTAAAATTTCTTTTTCATCAACATTTACTTTTAAATTTTTAATTTCAAACATTTTTTAACCTTCTATACTTATGTTTATAAGTTCTTTTGCTTCCATTGCAAATTCGGCTGGTAAGTATCTGATGATATCACCACAAAAGCCATTTACTATAAGAGATGTTGCTTGCTCCTCTGTTAATCCGCGAGATTGCAAGAAAAATAGTTGTTCATCACTGATAGAAGAGACGGAGGCTTCGTGTTCTACCTGTGAGGAGATATTCATATTTGATATTTCGGGAAGTGCGAAACTTGCTGATTTATCCCCTATGACAAGGTTGTCACATTTGGTGTAATTTTTTGCATTTTCAGCGTTATGTGCAATTTTCACCATACCTCTGTATCCATTTTTTGAATGACCTAGGGATATTCCCTTTGAAAGTATAGTACTTGATGTATTGCTTCCAAGGTGAATCATTTTTGTGCCTGTATCTGCCATTTGGTAATTATTAGTAATTGCAACGGAGAAGAATTCGCCCTTGCTTCTGTTACCCTTTAAAATACAGGAAGGATATTTCCATGTTTTAACTGCACCTACTTCTAACTGGGTCCATGAAATCACTGCGTCATCGTATGCTATACCGCGTTTTGTTACAAAGTTATAGATACCTCCCTTGCCTTCTTTGTCACCAGCATACCAGTTTTGAACTGTGGAATATTTTATTTTTGCACCTTTTAGTGCGACAAGTTCGACAACGCCACTGTGTAATTGATTATCGTCTCTGATTGGAGCGGAGCAACCTTCTAAGTATGAAACTTCGCTTTCTTCGTCTGCGACAATAAGGGTTCGTTCAAATTGACCGAGTTTTTCTGTTTGAAGGCGGAAATAACTTGAAAGTTCTATCGGGCATTTCACACCCTTTGGGATATAAACGAATGTGCCATCGCTGAATACTGCAGAATTAAGGGCGGTAAAGTAATTGTCAGTAACTGGAATAACAGAGGCGAAGTATTTCCACACTAAATCAAAGTGTGCCTTTAATGCTTCACTCATAGGGCAAAAGATAATGCCAAGTTCTGACAATTTATCCTTGTATGTGGTTTTTACAGAAATGCTATCTACTACGGCATCGACTGCTTGGGATTTGCCAAGTAATAAATCTTGTTCCTTTATAGGGATACCTAGTTTGTCATAGGTTTTTTTGATTTTTTCATCAACTTCTTTATTTTCAAGTTTTGGGCGGGAAAAATAGTATATATCGTTATAGTCAATAGGGTCATAATTGAACAAAGCCCAGTGAGGTTCTGTCATATCTTGCCATTTATGATATGCGTCAAGGCGGAATTTTAAAATGGTATCGGATTCGTTATTTTTTGCACTTATATATTTAATAACATCTTCTGATAAACCCTTGATTCCAATTACATCAGAATTGATTTTGGGATCGAATCCCGCTTTATATTCTGACAGATTTTTATCAATTATATTTTTTAAATTTTCTTTTACCATAAAATGAAAACTACTATATAAATAAAGCAGTTTCAAGTTTAAAAGATAAGAATTTATTCCTCTACATCTTCATCAACTAACTTCATTATATCTTCTATGTTGACTTTGTGCATTTCTGCGTTTTCAAATTCTTTTTCCTCTTTATTTTGTGAAAACGAATCCAAATATTCATCGTTTTCTGTTGATTTTACTGAATTTTCTAAGGAATGGATAGACATACTTAAAATATTATGGACTTTACCCAATTCTCCCTCTTCTATAAGAGAATATACGAATCCATCTAAATCATAATTTTTAAGGACTTTTAGTAACTTATTATATTTTTCAGAGAAAATTACTATGCTTCCTGCTATTGTCATATCTTTTTTGACTTTTCTTCTTAGATTTTCATCAAAATGTGGGGTAGATTCTCTTAAATCCAAAATAATTTTGCATACGGAATAAAGTCTGTTGTCACCATTTTTATTTAGTGCATCAAGAATTACAACATCTGAAGCAAGACCTGTCTTTGAAATAATATCGGCTAAACAAATACTTACATCATTTAATACCATAGGTAGATTTAAGAAAAATTGATTCGTAAAACCTAACTTTCTTACTTCTATTAACGCCCTTGAAATAGTTTGAAGGGATGACATTTGTGCCTTGTTGGAGTTCAAAATGTTAAGTAAAACTCTGCTGTGTAAGTGATTCGATATTGCAATAAATAATATTACCCCGATAAATAAAAGTAAAATTATTGGAATGACAACTGCAAAAATCATATATGCCATATCTTGGGGAAGAATCTGTCCGAATCCTTGGAAATTATAGGTTGAAAGGAAATAATTACTACTCCAAATGCCCCAAAAAATGCTTAAAAAACAAATAAACCCTATTAAAGAATATAACCAAATCATCGCAGTTTTCTCCCATTTTTTAAAATTTTCTTAATGTATTATATCACAAAATTTCACTAAATTATAGATTTTTCTGTATTTTTCAGCCGTCAAGAAATTTATTTTACAAAAAACACAAAATATAGTTTGCCAACTTTGAAAAAATACTATATATTGTTAAACAAAGGACGAAAAGAAGAAAAAACAATTACTTATAAAAAAGGAGAGAAAAGTGAGTAATAAAGAAAACGAAAAAATAATAGACTTAACCCCCCTAAAAAAATTAAATATTAAGCAAATTGTAAAAAGAAACGGGGAAGTTGTTGATTTTGATATTGAAAAAATCCATAACGCCATAAAACTTGCTGGCGAAGCAACAACTCCCTTCTCTCCGGAAGAATTAGTAAAACTTACTAATAATGTTATAAAAGTTTTAAATCACAAATATGATGGTAATCAAGCAGTATTCATTGAAAAAGTTCAAGATATTGTTGAACAAGTTTTGATTGATGCAAATTATTATGAAACTGCAAAGGCTTATATATTATACAGAGAAAAAAGAGCACAAAGTCGCGAATCTGAAAAAATTAAAATTGATGTTGAAAAATCAATAAGTGAATATCTTAATCAACTTGATTGGCGTGTAAATGAAAATGCGAATCAGGGATATTCTCTTGGTGGTATGATTTTAAATATTTCTGGTAAAGTTGTTGCAAATTACTGGCTTTCATATATATATCCAAAGGAAATTGGTGATGCACACAGAAATGGTGATTTCCATATTCACGATTTAAGTATGCTTTCTGGATATTGTGCTGGTTGGTCGCTTCGTGCTTTACTTGAAGAAGGTTTTAATGGTGTTCCAGGTCATGTTGAATCTATTGCTCCAAAGCATTTATCTTCTGCGGTTGGTCAAATGGTTAACTTTATGGGAACACTTCAAAACGAATGGGCTGGTGCGCAGGCTTTCTCATCAGTAGATACTTACCTTGCTCCATTTATTCGTCTTGATAATATGAGTTACAAGGAAGTAAAACAAAAAATTCAAGAACTTATTTACAACCTTAATGTTCCAAGTCGTTGGGGAACACAAACTCCATTTACTAACTTTACATTTGATTGGGTATGTCCAAAGGATTTGGCACCACAACACCCAAAAATTGGTGGTCGTGAGATTGAGGAGTTCACCTATGGCGATCTTCAAAAAGAAATGGATATGATTAACAAAGCATACATTGAAGTTATGACACAAGGTGATGCAATGGGTCGTCCTTTCACATTCCCTATTCCAACATATAACATTACAAATGATTTTATATGGGAAGGTGAAAATGCAGATTTGCTGTTTGAAATGACTGCAAAATATGGACTTCCATACTTCCAAAACTTTATGAACTCTGATTTGAAACCTACTGATGTACGTTCTATGTGTTGTAGACTTAGACTTGATGTTAGAGAACTTTTGAAACGCGGAAACGGACTTTTTGGTTCTGCGGAACAGACTGGTTCTATCGGTGTTGTCACAATTAACTGTGCAAGACTTGGTTATAAATACAAGGGTAATTTAGAAGGATTGTATTATCAACTTGATCATCTTATGGAACTTGCAAAAACAAGTTTGGAAATCAAAAGAAAGACAATTCAAAAACTTATTGATGGTGGACTTTACCCATACACAAAAAGATATTTGGGAACACTCCGCAATCACTTTGCAACAATTGGTGTGAACGGTATTAACGAAATGATTCGCAACTTTACAAATGACGAATATGATATTACTGATATGCGTGGTCAAAAAATGGCTTCTGACTTCCTTGATCATATAAGAAATAAAATGGTGGAATTCCAAGAAGAAACTGGCAACCTTTATAACTTAGAGGCAACCCCTGCGGAAGGAACAACCTATCGTTTTGCAAAGGAAGATGCTAAGGTATTCTCTGATATAATTCAAGCAGGAAAGAAGGATGCTCCATATTATACAAATTCTTCACAAGTTCCTGTTGGTTATACTGATGATCCATTCGAAGTTTTGGATATTCAGGATGCTCTTCAAACAAAATATACTGGTGGAACAGTTCTTCACCTTTATATGGCAGAAAGAATATCGAATGCTGATACAGCAAAGCAAATTATAAAAAGGGTATTTGAAAATTACCGTGTTCCATATATTACAATAACACCAACATTTTCAATTTGCCCAAAGCACGGATATATCGCAGGTGAACACGAATATTGTCCTATCTGTGATGAAGAAATCATATCAAAAGAAAAAGCGATTGCTTAGCATTTTGATATTGATAAAAAAAGGAAAAACTGATATAATAAAGTTAAACAAAAAAAGGAGGAAAAAAATGAAACTGAGCGTATAAAGACTTAATTTTTTAACGGGGTTAGTTAAAAAATTTCTAGTCTGCATCGTGAGGTTACATTGGTTTTCTTGACTTTAATAACAAAAGAGGAGGAAAAAAATGAAAACATTTGAAAAAGAACTTGATAACAGCAAAAGAACTAAATGTGAAATTTGGACTCGTGCTATGGGATATTGCCGTCCAGTTGCAAATTTCAACAAGGGTAAAAAATCAGAATTTTATGAAAGAAAATATTTCACAGAATCTGCAACAATGGAATCTATGAATTGCAACTGTGTTTATGATAAAAAAATTGCATAAAATTTTTACAGATTGAAAAAATCCCCTCCGTTTAAAGAGGGGAATTTTTTAATAAAAAATTATCTTTGTTTTTGTGCCTCATAAATCAAATTAAGATTTTTATCAACAAGATTTTCAGAGGATGTAAATACTTCTACAGGAAGTCTAAATACATCCCATTCTTCAATATTTTCAGGCAATGTAAACATTTTTATATATGTCCTATTTCTTTTTTCTTCAAAATCTCGTAAAACCCAATATGGAGCCACTGTATTAGGATGTTTTATCATTATTTCATCCATTTCCTTTGTAGTTATAAGTTCCTTATCAGTAATTACATAATGACCAACATCTTCAGTTAACACAATTTCTCCATCCTTATTCAAATTTTGAACAGAGATATCAAAAGCATCAAGTGATTCTTTATTACTTTTTAATTCTTCCATACGATTTTTTATTATATTTTTTATATTGTCCTTATTCTTTGTTCGCTGTAAAGAACTTTTTTTATACATAGTATGCGGAAACTCCTCTGCATAATGAGTTTCAATAAATTTAATAACATAAAGTTTTTCAAAAGTATTAAGAGCCATTTTTATATCCTTTCTTTTTAGTGCTTTATCTTTGATTAACAATTAAATCATCAATTTGATAAATGTTTTCTGAAAATAATCCTTTTAAATGTGGATATTTATCTTTGAATTTTATCTGTGAACCTTCTTTTATAGAGTTGATAATTGAAACATTACTTATAGAATCTTTTTCTATAACCATCACTTTTTCAATAGTATCTTTGTTATCATCGGTATCTATTAAAAACATTACTTTTGGATATTCTGTATTTATATCTACCTTTTCTACTACTGTTCCAGCAGATAAAGGAAGTTCTGCTTCCTTTTCAATATTTTTATTCATTAGATAACCAGCAGTAACTGACCCTACTACAATAGCAATTACTAAACTTGTTACTATAACTTTTTCTCTTGCATCGTCTGTCATTTTAGTTCCCTTTTTTACTAACTTTAACTAACTGTTTATTAATATAAACAAAAAAAAACAAATGTCAATATATTTTTATTTTTCACAATATTTCTAGAAAACTCCTATATAGAGGAAACTTTGCTTTTCCTTTTTTATTTCCTTTTTTCGGGTTTATATGCTATAATATTTTTGTTATAAAAAAAATGGAGGTAATATGAAAAAAATTATATCAACTGTGTTTATGGCAACAATGCTTTTTGCTTGCTCTAAAAATGAAAAACTTAATGGAAACAAGTATATAAACAAATCTGATAACAATGTGCAAATCAGTTTATCGTTTGCAGAAAATGAGGACAGATTGTTTGGAAAGGTTGTGAATAATTATTTTACAACATACAGAATAGATGGAAACAAAATAAATTATAATGGGATTGCGTCTACTATGATGATGGGTCCACAAGATGCAATGGAAGTGGAGCAAAAATATTTTGGGTTTATGAATGGAAAGCCTATTGAATACGAAGTCAAAGATGCTCAATTAATACTTAAAAATACAAATGGGGAGACTATGATTTTTGATAAGGTTGATAGTATTCCTGAGGTTGATTATTAATTAAAAAATTCCCCTCTTTAAACGGAGGGGATTTCTTTTATTCTTTCTTATTATCCAAAAGTTTTTTAAGCACTCTTTCTTTTGGTAATCTTTTGAGGCATAAGAACCAATCAAGGCAAGTTTTATCATCACTGTCAATTGCTGACATTGCGCCCTGACAGGTATTTTCTGTTGGGATGATGACATCGTCGCCTATCTGCCAATTAACAGGGATAGATACCTTAAATCCGTCAGAGGTTTGCAGTGCCATCAATGTTCTTTTTATTTCATCTATATTTCTTCCAACAGAGGCTGGATAGTAAAATATTGCACGGACTTTTGAATCTGGGTCTATGATAAATACAGCACGCACAGTTTTTGTGTCATTTGATGTTTCCTGTATCATACCATATTTTTTTGCAATATCCATTTTTAAATCGGCGATAAGTGGGAATTTGACGCAGACATTTTTCATTCCTTTGTATTCGATTTTTTCCTTTATGGTTCTAAGCCATGCGATATGGCTTGTTATTCCATCTATGGAAAGTCCTACCAGTTGGGTGTTAAGACTTTCAAATTCTTCGCCCATAGATGCAAATGCCATAAATTCGGTTGTGCATACTGGTGTGAAATCTGATGGGTGGGAAAAAAGTATTATCCATTTGCCCTTGTAATCATTTGGGAAACTGATTTTTCCTTGTGTGGTTTCTGCTTCAAATGATGGTGCAATACTTCCTATAATAGGAAATGAAAAATGTTCTGTTATTTCTTCCATAATATCCTCCTTTTTGTTGTTAAAACATAAATGTTGTTCTTATACTTGCAACGGTTGCTGTATCTTCATTTTTATCAAGTGCTGGGTGTATATAGAATTGCAAATCTGGGGTAATAGTTAGCCAGTTGCCAATTCCCCATGCCCAGTATGCTTCTAACACAGTTTCATAATCTCTTGTATTATTGCCGGCAACTTCTTTATTCACCTTATTAACACTTGTTGCCAAACCTATTTGATCAAGTTGATTTCTGTTTAATGGATTATTCATAACGCCACCTATTACATAAGTTTGATTGATTTCTTCTGGTGAGTTGTAGGTTGTGGAAACTCTTCCAAAAAGTCCGTAGGTATCATTTATCATTTGTTCAACATTTATGGAAAATCCGTTGGAGGTTCCCTTTTGCTCTGCTACACTTGGTTGATTAAAAACAAGGATAGAGTATTCTCCACTTCCCAAATCTTTTATGGTTGGGGAGTAAGAAAGGCTCGCAAAACTTGTATAGTTTCCCTTTCCAAAATCTGATGAACTGATAGATGTGCCAGTAATATTATGTGCGTCTTGAAAACCTGCAATTATTTGCCATTCTGGATTAAGGGTGAATGTAAGGTAAGCACCCAAACTTGATGTAGGATAACTTGATGTGGCATTTTGTGAAAGTGCATAGTTTAAAAAGTTGACTTGCTGGTTGGAATCGTATGAAGTTCCATCAAATGCTGACATTCCGAACTGTCCTACTGTGATTGCAAGCCAGTTTAGGTTGCCTGCAAATTGGTGGGTGAAGTTTAAATCGCTAAATGTGTTCCCCTTTGTTGTGGAATCGTTTATTGCGGATATGACATTTATATTATTTGATAAATCTTGTCCTGATGTGGAATTCCAATAGCGGACTGGATTGTATGCAACATTTAGGGTTCCTGTTCCATATTCTCCATTATATGCTTGCCAACTGATTGTTGGGTAAAGTTGGAATTGGATTGCGGTTCCTTTACCATTTGGGGCACCCCTTTGCCCTAAAATAGAGGCATCAATAGAGTAAGAAAGTCCAAAATCTTCGTTCAAACTTTTTTTGAATTTGGCGTAGGTTTCCTCCCAACTTTCACTTTCTGCACCTTTCTCTCTTATTCTTGTATAATTAGTTTTATCGTTAACATTTTTTTTGCTGTATGTATAAAGTGGTCTTATAAATTCGTATGTGTTGACCTCATCAATATATACCACTTGTGCAAATGTGATGTTTGGTATTAAAAAACTTAAAATTAATAAATATTTTGACTTTAACATATTAAAAACTCCTTTAAAAAGGGGGAGATAATTCCCCCTTTGTTTATACTTGAACTATACCTCTTGCAAATATGTATATTGCGATTATGGAAACCAAAAGTATTATTCCGACAAGGCATTTTTCACAACTTGTAAAAAGTGCCATTTTCTTTGCGTTTTCTTTTCTCGCCCATATATACACAGGGATACCGACTGCGATAAATACTACTGCAAGGAGCAAGTATTTTAGACCTGCGGCATAGATTAACCAAAGGGCATAGATAGTTCCAACGATAGAGGTGAAAAGTGCGAATGCTCTTCCTATTCCTGCTTTGGTATTAAATTCACCGTCTTCGCATATTTTCCAAAGATAGCAAGTTGAAGCCAAGTATGCAGGAAGAACCATAACGCTTGTAATACTTAGCATTGTGTTCCATGCATTGCTTGAAAAATAAACTAAGAACATTGCAAGTTGCATTATCACACTTGTAGTCCAAAGTGAAACATTTGGTGTGTCATTTTTATTTGATTTTGCAAAGACCTTTGGAAATGTTCCATTTTGTGCCATTGCGAAAGGCATTTCTATCACAATCAAAGTCCATGCAAGCCAACTTGCAAGAACTGCAACCAACAGACCTATGTTCATAATCCATGCACCCCATGGACCTACTGCTAATTTAAGGATACCTGCAGTTGATGGATTTGAAATTGTTGCAAGTTGTGCTTGGCTTAAAAATCCAAATGGAATTATAGATAACAAAATATAAATTACCAAACAACCCAAGAAGCCAAGTAGAGTTGCTTTTGATACTGTTTCCTGACTTTTTGCACGGCTTGAAAGGACTACTGCACCCTCTATACCTATGAATGCCCAAAGGGTGACAAGCATTGTGCTTTTAAGTTGTGCGCCTATGGAACCAAGAGATTTTGTTTTTCCTAAAATACCTTCGCCCCAGAAGTCAAAATCGAATCTGTCTATTTTAAACATAAACATTAAAATTATTATAAATAAGATAAGTGGAACCATTTTGAATACTGTGGCAATTAAGTTTATGATTGTTGCCTGTCTTACACCTCTTAATACAAGGTAGTTGAAACCCCATATTAAAATTGAACCGCCTATTATTGAATAAAGGTTATTTCCGCCTGTGAATACTCCTGGGAAAAAATAATCAAGGGCGTCCATTGTGATGACTGCGTATCCTACATTTCCAAATATTTGGCAAAGCCAGTAACTCCACCCTATATTGAAACCCATATAGTTTCCGAAACCTTCACGGCTATACATATAAATACCGGAGGTAAGTTTTGGTTTTACGGTTGATAAAATTCTGAATGTGTTTGCAACAAAATACATTCCTATGCCTGTTACAACCCAAGCCAAAATTACTGCACCTACTGATGCTGATTGTGCCATATTTTGTGGAAGGCTGTATATACCGCCTCCTATCATAGAACTTATGACTATGGCGGCAAGACCCAAGACACCCAATTTTGCATTGGAATTTGATTTAGTTTTTGATTTTAACATAATTTTCTCCTTGATAAGTTAAAAATAGGGGAAGTGCTTTCGGCACCATTCCCCTTTGCCCCGTTGAACTATCTTGGCATTGCTGGATTTGCGTATTCGAAATTTAAAAATCCAAGTGCGGTTAAGCAATAACCAAAATTTTGTGTGATATTTAGGTAATTGTGGAAGAATTGGAAATCACTATGTTTTTCAACTCCTCTTAATTCAAGTTCGTGGTTTAGTGATTTTGTAAGCCACATTTCGGCATGTGCTTGTGCAATTTCATCATTGATGTATGTATCAAAATATTCAACATATTCTGCTGCCCAACCTCCGATAAAGTTTCCTTGTTTATCTTTACCCCAAACTATACCAACACCTGTTGCGATTGCTTTGTGGTCTTCTATTCTTGCACCGTTGCCTGCGATAATCACTTCCAAAACAGCACCGTGTTTGAATTGGTCTTTTACTTGATCAACAGAAACTATATTGTTATATAATTCTGGTGGCAAAACAGATGTGTATGGGACAACATTAAAGTCTTGGATTTTTGCTTCTAGTAATGCACTGTCATAGCAAAATGTTTCAAATGGTTGTGGTGGAATACCATCGTCTGCTTGACCTGCACCACCTGTATGAAAGGCCAATGTTGGATAACGAGTTCCTACTGTCATAATTTTTCTCCTTTTTTCTTTGTGTTAATATTAGAAATAGAATTTTGCAATTCTACAACTATGATTAGAATATGTTAGAATCAAGAAACAGGCAATAATAATAAATTCCTTAAACATATTTGTTCCTAAAAATAAAGTTTGACAAATCTATTAAAGGTTTTAAAATCTATTTTTATTAAAAAAGTTTAGGAGTTAAAAATGGATAATAATGCTGTTAGTTTATTTTACAAAAAATATAATACTTATTACAAAAAACAAAGTAATAAAAATGAGGACAATAAGGCAAAGGATATTGCTGTTGAGTTTGCTTTTTATGATTTAAAAAATAAATTTGGGGACAAATTGGACCTTAGATTATTAGTAGAAATTCCTGAACTTTTTTCTTATTTAAAAAGAAATCCAAAGGGAGAAAAATCATCTTTTCATTTTGGAAAAGACAATAGCCCTATTACACAAATTAATACTGCACTTTCACAAAAATATCTTTAATCATATTTTTTTCTGATTATGGTATAAATTGGGAATAGTTTTAAAACATCTTCCTTTTTCATATCAAAATTTTCAAATGGGAAAAGGACAAGTTTTGTTGCAACTGTTGCGCGTTCCAACTTTTCGTTATTTTTCATATTGATTATGTGGTGGACTTTAACATTATATGGGGCAAGTCTTGATGGTGAAACAAATTCCAAAGTATCATCTGTTGCAAAGGAATTTTTTACATCAAGGATAAAACCGTCGGCGGTAATATCTGTTATTTGTGCGGTAAATCTGTAATTACCATTAGAACGAGTAGTTTCGTAATCCATTGCGTGGTGGGTTAAATGTCCATCAAAGAAACCATAGGTATAGCCTCTGTTTTGCAAAGTATTTAATTCTTCCATATATGGTTTATAGTCCCATTTATCTGGATTTTTGTAGTAATCATTGATTGCTTGACTGTATGCGTGGGCGGTGGTGCCTGCGTAATATTCGGATTTATTTCTGCCTTCTACTTTAAGAGAATCTATACCAATTTCCAAAAGTTTATCAAGCTTTGGCATAAGGCATAAATCCTTTGAATTCATAATGTAGGCGCCTTTATCGTCTTCGCAAAGTTCCATAAATTCACCTTGACGCTCTGCTTCCTCCAAATAAAAATCGAAAAGTTTCATTGTGTCGGAATTTATATCTATACCAAGTTTTGAAGCCTCTTCTTTAATAACTCCTGTTTCAATTAATTCTTCGCGTGGGCGAACATACATTTTATAATTCCATCTGCAACAGTGGGCGCAATTTCCTTGATTGGAACTTCGTTCTGTTAGAAAGTTAGAAAGAAGGCAACGACCGGAGTAACTCATACACATACTTCCGTGAATGAAGGTTTCAAGTTTTAAATCTGGGGTGACACGCTCTCTTATTTCCTTTAATTCTGCAAAGGAAACTTCGCGACCAAGGACACAGAGTTTTGCACCTATATCATACCAGAACATTGCTGTTTCAAAGGAGCATACATTTGCCTGTGTTGAAACATGAAGTGGGATTTCTGGAATTGCATTTCGCATAAATCTAAATACACCTGCGTCCGCAATTATGATACCGTCTGGTTTTAATTTTCTTAATGTATCTGCAAAAACGGGAAGTTTATCAATATCTTTGTTGTGTGTATAAAGGTTGACTGCCAAATAAATTTTTTTACCGATAGAGTGGGCGAAATCTATGCTTTCCTTCATTTCATCAAGGGTGATTTTTGCCTTTGCCCTTAAACTCATATCAGGAGTGCCGGCATAAACTACATCTGCGCCGTATAAAAATGCTGTTTTCAATCTTGAATAGGAACCTGCTGGTAATAAAAGTTCTGATTTTTTGTTAATTTTTGACATAATAAACCTCTATTTTTTGTAATTTTCTTTATAAAAGCATATTTTTAATAAAAAGTAAAATAAAATTTAAAATATACTTGCAAGAGGTGTTTTTATAGTATAAATTAAAGTAGCGTAAAAGAAAAAAGGAGTTAAAAAATGTATTCAAATTTTAGATCTTTATTACTTAACACAATACCTGGAAGTTGTTTTTCCGATTTTATTTACTTGGGAATGCTTGTATTTATAATCGCTGACTTCTTTTCACATAAAAAATGGGGCGCATTTATCACAACTGTTGTTTTCGCAATTATATTTAAGGCATGTGATTACATTTTATTAAATCAATCTAGTGGTTTAGTTATTGAACAATTTTTACATATGATATTTCTTCCTTTGGTGCTTTCATTTTTATATACAAGAAGAAATTAATTTATAAACCTTTGGGGCAATTAAAGAATATCTGATTGCCCTTTTTTACCTTTTTATAATGAGAAAATATTTTTATACATTTATTCGCAAAATATTTTATGCAGTTATTTTTTTATTTATAACAGCAAATAAAGTATATGCGAATTTGCCTACTGTGCTTTATGATAGTGATGTAAAAAATTATCAAAAGATTTTTGAACTTCAAAAAAAAGGAAGATGGGCTGATGCGGATAAGGTTATCAAAAAAATAAAAAATGACTCGCTTATGGGTTATGTGTTGTATCAAAAGTATATGAGCCCATATTACAAAACTCCTTTTTCCGAAGTAAAAGAATGGCTTAACAAATATTCTGATTATCCTAATGCAATGGATATTTACAATCTTGGGCTTAAAAAGGGGGCGAAAAAGGAACTTAAAAAACCTTTGAAGGAGGCTCATAGAACTCAATACTTTATTGATGATGAATATAAAAATTCGTATCAAATGATTCAGAATTCGTATAAGAAACTTCCTAAAAAAGAAAGGGATGAAGTCGCTTATATGATAAAGATTTTTAATCGCAGACTTAAACAGGGATATACAAAAAATGCGCGTCAGATTTTGGAAAATCCGCATGCAAAAAAATTTTTCAAACGTGATGATTATTTAAGGATGGAGGCGTATCTTTCCTTTGCTTATTTCCTTGCAAACGAAGATGATTTAGCAATACTTTGGGGAAGAGAGCCTGCGGAAGAGATTAATTTTTATTTGGCAAATTGGTCCTTGGGGCTTACTTATTGGAGAAAGGGTGATTACAAATTATCGCGTGATTATTTTAAAAATATTGCTTTTTCAAAAAGGGTTCCGATTGAGGTTTTATCTGCTGCGGCATATTGGGCATATCGTGCGAATGAAAGAATTGAGGTTACATCTGAAAAAGATGATGGCGATATATTTTTGGAAACGGCAAGTAATTATCCAAAAACTTTTTATGGGATTTTGGCGAATAAAAAACTTAATAAAAAGTTGGAAATAAATTGGGAAGAGCCTATGTTGACCCTACAAAATGCACGGGAAATTATTTCGTGGCAAGGTGGTGTGCGTGCACTTGCTCTTTTACAACTTGATATGAAAGAGGAAGCAAGTAGCGAACTCAAATTTTTAATTCATACGGCAAGTGATGATTATTCTGATGACCTTATTAATGCAGTTTTGGCTGTGTCGGAGGCGGCAAAGATGCCTCATCTTTCTATCAATATTTCCAATTATAAAAAGGAGTATGTGGACCATAATACTTTTGCGACCTGTGTTTATCCTACTATTGATGTAGAATTAAAAGACGGGTGGAGTGTGGATAAGGCTTTGCTGAATGCTTTGATACGACAAGAATCTCGATTTAATCCAAAGGCGAAATCTTCTGTGGGGGCAAGGGGGTTGATGCAAATTATGCCATCTACTGCTTCGTTTATCACAAAGGATTCAAGTCTTGGAAAAAAGGGTAAATCAAAGTTGTTTGATGTAGAACTTAATTTAAAAGTTGGGCAGATGTATATTGAATATTTGCTTGCATTTCCTAATGTGAATGGAAATTTATTTAAGTTTTTGCTTGCTTACAATGCGGGACCTGGGAATCTTAAAAAGCAGGAGGAGCGCATTCTTAATCCTAACGATGATCCATTGCTTTTTATTGAAGCAATTAATCTTAAAGAAAGTCGTATTTATATAAAGCGTGTGATGGCGAATTTCTGGATTTACAGAAACAAACTTAATCAACTATCCGAATCACTTGATGATATTGTAAATGACAAGTGGCCTGTGTATATAAGTAAGGGTGATATGCCTGTTAATAATTATACGGAAGAAGAGATTGAATATTTAGAGGAGTATTTGGAGGAGACTGAAAAACTTTCTGAAAAGGAAGATGATGTTCAATCTGATGGGGTGGCTGATAAACTTGAAGATATGGCAAAACCAGAGGTTGAAGAAGGTGCGTCGGATATATCTGATGAAAATGAAAGTGTAGATTCTGAAAGTAAAGATGAGTAAGATTATTTCTTTTGATATTGAGGAAAGTTTTGGTGAAAATTCCGTATGTTTTGGAATTGATGAGGCGGGACGAGGTTGTCTTGCGGGACCTGTGGTTGCATCGTGTTGTTGGATAAACAGGAAGGCTTTTCCACAGAAACTTTTATCACTTATAAATGATTCAAAAAAGATTAGTGAGGCAAAGCGGGAGGATATTTTTGCCAACCTTTGTGCCCTTCCCTCTGATGTATTTATGTATGAATGGTGTGATGTAAGTGCGGAAGTTATTGATGAGATAAATATTTTGCAGGCATCTCTTCTTGCTATGAAAAATGCTTACTTTAAATTAATGGAAAGGATTTCATTTAATCCTGATATTATTTTGGTTGATGGGAACAAAGCGCCCTCAATTTCGCCTTGCAAATGTGTGATTGGTGGAGATGCGCTTTCTTATTCTATTGCTACAGCGTCTATTATTGCAAAGGTGAACAAAGATCATTTGTTAAATAAAATTGGGGAGGAGTTTCCTTGTTATGAATTTTGTAAAAACAAGGGCTATGGGACAAAGGCGCATTTGGAAGCATTAGAAAAATTTGGGATTTGTCCTTATCACAGAAAAACTTATGCTCCTGTTAAAAAGTTTGTTAAATAATTTCCATTAGGGTTGCGGTTTCAAACCACAAGATGAAAGTTCTTATCTTATATTGTGGGTAGATTTTTCCAATTACTTTTTTATAATTTGCAAGTTGTAATTTATAGGTCATTGGCACATCATCTTTGTTCGGGATATGTGCGTCAGTTTTATAATCTATGATTAAAATTTCATCATCATTTATTACCAGTTTATCAATTCGGTAAGTTTTATTTTCAATTGCGACTTCAAGTTCTGCGAATGTATTATTTTTAAACATAAAATCAAAATCTGGATTGGTTAGGATATTTTCAATTTGTGTGATGATTTTTTCCTTATCATCTAGTCCCATTTTTTCAAGGTATTTTAGTGCTGATGTTTTAAAATTTTCTATATTTTTACCCTTGAAATTTTCAAGGAGTTTGTGAATGATACTTCCTTTTTTAAGGGAGGTTTCTTCCTTATTTATTGGGGTTAGTGGAGAGGTCGCAGAAATGTCATTTTTTGAAAAAGCATTTTCATTTTCACGGTTATAAAAATATTCTGGTATAGTAAATTTTGCATCTTTGTTTTGTTGTTGATTATCAATTGTATCAGTTTGGATATTTGGATTTCCAATAGATAAAATTTCATCATCAATAATTTCTTTGCCTGCAAGGGTAAGGATCTTATCGGTGGTTTTATTTGCCTCCTTTTCCATCACTTCCTTTATACAAGAATACCAACTTTTGGTGTGTTCGCCCTTTAAATCTTCCCAACCGGAGATATAAAGTTTATCCCTTGCTCTGGTCATTGCGACATAAAGAAGGCGGTAAAATTCGTCCTCGTTAAGTTGTTTTTGGTTGTTATAAATTTTTGCAAAATAATCATTTATATTTTGAAAATTGTTTGTCTTTACCATAGGAAGATTGTCGTTCCATAAAATTTTATCCTTTAAATTTGCATCATTGACATTTGCATCAAAAAGAAAAACTATTGGAGCCTCCAACCCCTTGGAGCCGTGGACTGTCATAATGCGGACGCAATTACCTGTTTGTTCCATATCGCGTTTGACTTCGATTTTACTGCTTGTGAACCAGGAGAGGAAATCAAACATAGATTTACCCATTTTTTCCTTATCATAGTAGAGGCATTTTTGAATAAACTCATTTAAAATATCGTTGACTACATCACCAAATCTTGATATGAATTTTTTTCGTTTATCCTTTACTTTCAAGACATAATCAAAAAATAAAAATGGTGTTTGTATGCGGGAAAGTTCTATCAATTCGGATAATTCTTCATAAATTTTTTCATAATTTTTGTGGGACTTTAATTCCTCAAACAATATTGTTTTTCTGTTATAGCAAAGTGTAAATAAGTCATCATCTGTGAGGTTATAAAGTGGAGATTTTAGCACTTCGGCAAGGCTTAAGTCATCATAAGGGGAAAGTGTAAATTTGATAAGGGATATTAAATCCTCCACCACAATATTTTCGGAAAGGTTTAATTTATCTTGTCCTGAAAATGGGATATTATATTCGTTTAATTTTTCTATTAAATACTTGCTGTTGTCGCGTTTTTGGACAAGTATCATTATATCTTTTGCTTCAACTTTTCTTTTTGAATTTTTGCCGGTAGAGATAAAATCGTTATCCAAAATATGTCTTATTTTTTTTGCAACAATGTCTGAGATATTTATTTTTGCATTCGAGATATGCACTACCTCGACAGGCGGTTTTATGTAATCTTCGCTTTCATCCTTTTTTGCCTTTGCAAGAGGGATAAGTTCCACATAGCCATCGAAATCTTCTCTATGTGGGATATGTTCGATTTCTTCGTTTGCAAGCAAAACACCCTTTACTCTTTCTGATGTATTTAAGACATCATCGACCAAATTTAAAATATTTTTACAGGAGCGGAAGGAGCGATTAAGTGGTAAATCCTTAAACACGAAACCATCGCTTTCAACTCTTTCTTTAAAATGTTTTTTGTATTTTTCAAAAAGGGATATATCGGCGCCTTGGAAACCAAAGATTGATTGTTTTCTATCGCCAACGGAAAAGATACTTTTCATATTTTTTTCATCTCTTGCGGTAGTGAAAAATTGTTCTGTTAAGGTATCAACTATATCCCATTGTATTGGTGAGGTATCCTGTGCCTCATCAATCAATATATGTGATATACCGCCGTCCATTTTGTAAAGTATCCATTCGGAAATGTTTGGCTTTTTAAAAAGGTGTTCCACTGTTTCGATAAGGTCGGAAAAGTCCATTACCCCCTCTTTTTCTTTGAGGGATTTGTATGTATTCATAAGTTCCAATGCAATATCAATTACGGCGATAGTTAGATTATATACTTTAATACAACCAATTATTTCAAATGTGGTTTTAATGCGTTCTGCTTCTTTAATTAAATATGTTTCAAGTTGTGGATTTTTGATTGCATCATCTTTTACAAGCAAAGTTTTTCTTACTGTATTTTTATCGGTTAAAAAAATTGCCTTATAATTATCAATATTTTTTACCTTGTCTGTCACTGTTGAAAGGGCGAGAAAATCTGATAAAGTTTTATGGGTTTGTGGTGCACTTTTGGATTTGGATTTTTCCAACACAGAAAGATAATTTTGCAAAATATCAGTTGGAATTTTTTCTATGAAATTGTTTAGTAAAGTTTCCTCATTATCATAAATTTTTTCATTTTCATATGGTGCAAAAGTTTTTTTCCACAAAGATTTTTTTATATTTTCCTTTGTTTTATAAATATCAAGAAGATTGTTAAATTTTTCCCTGTCTGAAATAATATTTTCAATTAAATCTTCGAACACAGTTTGTGAAAGATTTTTTGTTAAAAGTTCAAATTGATTTAGCAGATTTATATCATCTTGATTTTGTTTATTTCTTATTTTTAACAAGAACTGTTTGTATGCTTCCTTTAAAAGTCGGCTTGCATCAATTGGTTCAATAATTTTAAAATGTGGCGAGATGTTTGCCTCTATTGGAAAGCGTTTTAATACTGATTGGCAAAAGGCATGTATTGTGTAAATTTTAAGTGGTATTGGGTTATCTATTAATTTTGAAAAAAGTTTTCGTGCAGTGATTTTTAATTCATCAATATTTATATTTGAAAAATCGAAATTATCAATGTCTGTTGTAAAAAGATTTTTTATTTCAAGTTCCAGTTCTTCATCACTTATGACACTCCAACTTCTTGCGCGTTTAAAAATGCGGTCTTGCATTTCAATTGCACCTGCGTTTGTGTATGTAAGGCACAATATTTTTGTTGGATCAACATTTGATAAAAAAAGACGAAGAAGGCGGGATACAAGGACGGTTGTTTTTCCAGTCCCTGCACTTGCAGAAACCCAAACGGAATAGTTTGGGTTTGTGGCATCTTTTTGATTTTGTAAAGAAAAATCCTTCATTATTCTTTATTATTTCTTATTGAAGACATAAATTCCATAAGGTCTTTTTCTTGTTCTGACAAAGAGGAAGATTGTGTTTTAATGCTTTCTTTTTCTTTTGCGGTTTCTTCTGCTTTTATTTTTTCGGCTGCTTCACGAAAAGTTTTTGCAATACCCTTTTCAACCATATCGTCCGCTTTGAATTGTCTTAAAAGAGCGGCTTGGTCATTGAAAATTTCATTTAGAATTTCTTCCTTTTGTAAATCTGTTATTTTTTCAGCCATAATTTTTCTCCTTAAAAAATATTAATTATTAAAAATAATTATAGCATAAAGTTTAAAAATATGCTACATTATTTTTATGTAAAAAATAGGAGGGGTCAAATGAATAAAGAATTAAGAAATTTAAAATATGTTAAAGAAAGATTAACTTACTATTTATCAAAAACATCAAACAAAACCATTAAACAGGCAAGTGTAAAAGATTGGTATAATGCTTTTGTTGAGATGATTAATAATGAACTTATCAGTTCGGCAAATGATACAGAGCAAAATATTCTTAATCGTAAAAATAAATTTGTTGCCTATCTTTCAATGGAATATTTGCTTGGAAAACTTGGCAATCAAACTTTGCTTAATTTGAGGGCAAAGGAAATTTTTCGTCGTGCGTTTGACAGTTTTGGTGTGAAACTTGAAGATGTGCTTCAAGAAGAGGTGCAAACACAACTTGGAAATGGTGGACTTGGAAGATTGGCTGCGTGTTTTTTTGATTCTCTTTCTACACTTAACCTTCCTGCTTTTGGGTATGGACTTTTTTATCGTTGCGGTATTTATAAGCAAGTTATTGAAAAGGGTATGCAAGTTGAAAAGCCTGATTTATGGATAAAGGATAAAAATATTGCTGTTGATAAAAGAAAGGATATTTCTTACATTGTCAACTTTGGTGGTCGTATTGAAAAAGGTGATAATATTGAAACTATGAAATGGATTCCAGCAGAGGGTGTAAAATGTAATGCTAATGATATTTTGCTCGCTGGATATGGGGACAAGGCAACCTTACGCGTCCGACTTTGGGAGGCAGAAAGGAATGATAAATCCACCCCTGATATTAAAAAGACTATCACAAATATTACTGACTTTTTATATCCTCCTGATATGACTGATGAAGGTCGCAGGCTCCGTCTTCGTCAGGAATATGTTTTGGTGTCTGCATCTGTGCAAGATTTGTTTGCAAGGTTCAGAAAAACTGGTTTAAGTATAAATAAACTTGATAGTTTTTTGGCGGTGCAATTGAATGATACTCACCCTACTCTTGCTATTCCTGAAATCATTAGAATTTTGATGACAGAGTATGCGTTTTCCTATGAAGAAGCGTATAAGAAAATGTATAAAATTTGTGCATATACAAATCATACATTGATGGCGGAGGCGTTGGAAAAAATTGGTATTCCATTATTCAAATCTGAACTTCCATATCACTTTGCAATAATTGAAAAAATTAATGCTGATTTTATGGCTATGGCAAAAGAGAAAGTTGCTGACTTTAAATTAGAGCAAATTGAGGTTATAAATTATAAGAAAAATTTTGTAAATATGGGAAATCTTTGTATGGTTGCAACGCACAAGGTAAATGGTGTGGCAGCACTTCATTCAAAACTTTTGAAAAACAAAGAATTTGCGCTTCTTTCACAACTTTTCCCACGAAAGTTTATAAATGAAACTAATGGTATTACTCAGCGTAAATGGTTGTTGGAGGCAAATCCAGAACTTTCATCACTTATCACAAAAACTATTGGGGACAAGTGGATAACTGATTTGTATCAACTTAAAAAACTTTTGAAATATAAAAATGATGAAAACTTTTTGGAAAAATTTGCGCGTATTAAACGAAAGAATAAGGAGCAACTTTTATCCCTTATAAAGGATGAAATGGGGCTTAGTTTTTCGCCTGATTTTATGCTTGATTCACAAATAAAGCGTATTCACGAATACAAAAGGCAGTTCTTAAATATTCTTCAAGTTATTGACCGTTATAATCGTATTTGTGATGGTGATATAGATGGGCTTCAACCTAAAATCTGTTTGTTTGCGGGAAAGGCTCCTCCTACTTATGACATTGCAAAGGATGTGATTTCACTTATCAATGATGTTGCGAATATTGTTAATAATGACAAGCGTTGTCGCGATTTGTTAAAGGTTGTTTTTGTTCCAAATTACAATATTACAAAGGCGCAAGTGATAATTCCTGCAAGTGAAATAAGTGAGCAAATTTCGACTGCGGGAAAGGAGGCAAGTGGAACTGGCAATATGAAGTTTGCTCTTAATGGTGCGTTGACTATTGGAACTCTTGACGGTGCAAATGTTGAAATTAAAAAGGAAGTTGGGACAAAGAATATCTTTATCTTTGGTTTGACTGCTAAACAAGTTTATAACCTTAAAGAACGCGGATACAATGCTAATAAGTATTACAGCAAAAATCCAAGACTTCAAAGAATTGTTGAACAAATACAGGCTGGTGTTTTTTCACATGGGGATGGGCACAAGCATGATACTGTTTTGAATGCTTTCTTTAACAATAATGATGAATATATGATTTTGCCTGACTTTAACAGTTATGTTGATATGCAATTAAAACTTGATACACTTTATGCAAATCAAAAACTTTGGTGGCAAAAGGCTTTAATCAATGTTGCAAACTGTGGGTTCTTCTCCTCTGACAGAACTATTAAAAGTTATGCGCGTGATATATGGAAAATAAAGGAAATAAAGGAATAATGACTACAAAAAAGGATACTATTTTTGCGCTTAGTTCGGCTTATGGTAAAGCGGGGGTTTCGGTGTTTCGTATATCGGGACCCGCTTCTTTATCTATACTTTCAAAGATAACAAAGGGAAAGGAAATCATCCCTAATAAAATGTTTTATTCTGGATTTTACAATCCTTCAAGCGGGGAACTTCTTGATACTGGAATGGCAGTGTTTTTTAAGTCGCCTGCCTCCTATACTGGTGAAGATACGGTTGAACTTTTTACCCATGGAAGTATTGCAATCGTTGATATACTTTATAATGTGTTGGGTGGTTTCAAGGGGGCGCGTCTTGCGGAGGCTGGAGAATTTACAAAGCAAGCCTTTTTAAATGGAAGGCTTGATTTGACGCAAGTGGAAGCAGTTGCCGATTTGATTGAAGCACAGACCGAATCACAGCGAAAACTTGCCCTTAAAAATGCGAATGGAGAGGAGGCAAAGTTATATAAAAAATGGCGTGAAAAGTTGGTGAAAATTCTTGCGTGGTATGAGGCAAGCATTGATTTTTCTGATGATGAAATGCCAAAGGATGTGATTTTGAAATCTGATAATCTTATGAATGATTTAGTGATAGAGATGAAAAAGCATATTGAAACTTCGGCGGTTGCAACGCGTATAAAAAATGGTTTGAATGTTGCAATTATCGGCAAGCCAAATGTTGGAAAGTCATCTTTGTTTAACAAAATTATTGGGGAAAATAAGGCGATAGTTTCTTCTATTGCTGGGACTACGCGTGATGTGATTGACGCGAGCCTTGATATAAATGGGTTTAAAATTAATCTTTCGGATACTGCGGGACTTAATGAAAAAACCACTGACAGAATAGAAAAAAAAGGTATTCTTAAGGCAAATAAAATTGCAAAGATTGCCGATATAAAAATTTATGTGGTGGACAGTCTTAAATCTATTGATAAGAAAAAAATTGATGCTGACACAATTGTTATTTTAAACAAGATTGATAAGAAAAAATCGGTTAGTGAGGTTGAAAAAAATATAATTCCTATGTCGGTTAAAAGTGGTGAAAATTTTGATAAGTTTTGGCGTGTCTTTACTTCAAAAATAAAGGATAAAATGGCATTTTCAAATGATATAACTATGTCGCAACAACGTTATAAAACTGCACTTTCTAATTGTGTGAAGGAGTTGGAGCAGGCTATAAAGACAGCTCCAATTGATTTGAAGGTGGAGCATATAAGGCTTGCCACAGATGAGATTGGAGTTATTACTGGGCAAGTGTATTTTAATGAACTTCTTGATGAAATATTTTCACATTTTTGTTTGGGAAAGTAAGAAAAATCCCCTCTTTTGGAGGGGAAATTTTTTATTTATTATTTTGCATCTGCATCAGGATTATAACTTTCAACAGTTCCATTAGGATAGACGAGAAATGAACCTAAATCTCCCCATATTCTAATAGCACCACTTACATTAGAATATGTATCAACATAATATTGTTTATTCTCTGATGCAAAGTAATATGTTGAGTTCATACAGCCTCCTCCTGTAATTGCTGTTTTAGAATTGCATCCACCAAAATTGCTTTGATTTATAGAAAGACCACAATATTTTTTTTGACTTGGTGCTGGATCTGGATATCCTTCATCAGCAGGTGCAAACATTGTATTATCACACCAATATTCTTTTGTATGTTTATCGTTGCCACACCAACTACCTGCGCACATTATCTTATTTGGGTATAATGCATTGTAACTAGCTCCAACTCCATAAAATACATTTATTTCAGAATACGAAAAATTTTTACAATTGCTCATACCTTCATTTGGAGCATAACCATAACCTGAGCATCTTTGACAAGAGTTTGCAGAGGTTTCTCCCTCATAAGGATTAGCAGTTCCGGCAGGACATTTCACACAAGTCCCACTTCTATCTTTGTATTGCCCAGCAGGACATACGGTAGGCATACATTGATAAAAAGTTTGTGCGTTGGAGATAGTAGGGGTTATAGATGATATAACGCCTACGGTAGTAAGGTATAAAATATTGTTCATTTTCTTCATTTTGATTTTTCCTTTCTTGTTTTAGTTATTAATATAAATCCCTTTCGGGAGGTTCAGGTAATCTTGCGATGCAAACTAAACTCCTCGTTAACACCACTTGTCGTTAAAGTTTTTGTTCGCTCGATTTCCTTTCAGTTTGTTGTTAATAATTTTGAGGGCATTTTTCCAGTCAGCAAGCGGTCACCCCCAACCCCCCGAAGGGGTGACCGCGGTCGTTTCACTCCCTTTGTGCTGACTCTTTTTTCATTTAAGTTCCTTTCATTAAATTTTTATAAATAGGATTTATTAAGTATGCGAGCCGGCCGGCGGCCGAAAAATTCGGCCGGCTCGCTGTGCCCCACATAAAATATTTCTTTATTTATTATTTGCATAATTTTTAATTCCTTTCGTTAATTTATTTTTCATTTAATAGTAAAATTGATTAAATCAATTTTACTTAAGCACACCCCTTACCCCCCTTGCGGGGTGTGCTCTCATAAGGTTTTAGTTCATAAAATTTTTTCATATCAGTTCCTCCTTTAATTCTTTTTAATAATGTTTAATTTTTCTTTTTTATTTATGAGCCAGCCCGAAAATTTCGGGCGCCGGGCTGGCTCATAGCGTGCATAAAAATATTTTTATTCATATTAAATTTCTCCTTCTATTTTTTCTTAGGGTTCTTTTTCAGTCAGCAAAGCGACTGCCCGTGCCCCCCTTGGGGCAGTCGCTAGTCACTTCGTTCCTATTGTGCTGACATAGTTTTTCATTTAAGTTCCTTTCATTAAATTTTTATAAATAGGATATGTTAAGTATGCGAGCCGGCCGGCGGCCGAAAAATTCGGCCGGCTCGCTGTACCCCACACAAAATATTTCTTTATTTATTATTTGCATAATTTTTAATTCCTTTAATTAATTTATTTTTCATTTAATAGTAAAATTGATTAAATCAATTTTACTTAAGCACACCCCCTGACCCCCCCCCCCACTGGGGGTCGCCTGTAATTGTCTTCGCAATTACTTTCTGGTTGATTTATTAAGTTTTATTTTCATATTTTTCTCCTCCATACATTTTTCCTCGGGAGGGAGGAAGCGAAGACCATGATAAAAACTTCCTCCCATATTCTTG
>JBJEXC010000035.1:0-9181 GCA_051885355.1 Alphaproteobacteria bacterium
CAGTTGGTAGAGCAACTGACTCTTAATCAGTGGGTCGGGGGTTCGAATCCCCCATCACCCACCAAAGTTTGAAAAATCCTCCGTTTGGGGGATTTTTTTAAATATTATACAAATTAATAAACCTATTCAAAGTATTTTTTGAAACTTTCAATTTCTTCGCAATCCTTATTTTCGGAATATTCAAATTCAATAAAGACTTTATCTCCTCAATTTTACCACAAAGTTTTAATTTCTTATTCTTTCTACCTTTTGGTCGTCCAAGAATAACCCCCTCTTTCTTCTTTTTAGCCAAAGCCTCCTTTGTCCTAAGTGAAATCATATCACGCTCTATCTCCGCCGCCATTCCAAAAGCAAACGCCAACACCTTACTTTGTATAGAATTATCAAGAGAATACCCATCCTTCACAGAATAAACATTAACACCATCATTAAGCAATTTTTCAAGTATGCGAAAAAGCATAAAAAGTTTTCTTCCCAACCGTGAAATTTCCGATACCACCAAAACATCACCAGCCTTAACATCCTTTAATAATTTGCCAAGTTTTCTGTTAATAGGTTCCTTTACACCACTAACGCCATCATCAATAATTTCTTTATCAATTTTCCACCCATTTTTATTGCAAAAATCAATAATTCCAACCCGTTGATTATAATAATCTTGCTTGTCAGTTGATACTCTTAAATAAGTATATATTGTCATATTTCTTACTCCTAGTTTTGTTATTTTTAGAATAAGAACATAAAATATATTTAGGAAATATTTCAAATTTTAATACCGAATTTTCTCAGATCCTATCAAAGTTTTTTCACCATGCCCTGCATACACAACTATATCATCACCAAGTGTAAAAAGCCTTTTCAAACTGCTCCACATCTTTCTTTCATCACCAAACGGCAAATCTGTCCTACCATAGGTTCCATAAAACAATGTATCCCCAGAAAAAAGAACATTATCAATCAAAAAACAAACACTACCCTCTGTATGCCCAGCGGTATGTATAACCTTTATCTTTTTTCCACCGAAATCAAACTCTGCATCATCATCAAACAATTTATCAACTACAACATCCTCCGCCCCAGCAACATATTGACTTAATTGTTGCAATAGGGAAATATCATCCTTATGAAGAAAAACCGACACACCATACTTACGCCTGTAATAATTAACCCCAAGTATATGGTCAAAATGCGCATGGGTAAGAAGTATATATTTCAATGTTGCCCCCTGCTCCTTTATATAATCCATAATATCGTCAGACGGCTCACTGCAATCAATAAGCACAGCCTCACAAGAATCCTCATCAATAATCACATAATTATTATTTTGAAGCGGACCTTTAATAAATCGCTTAACAATCATAATCCCTCCAATAAAAAAAAGCCCCGAAACCGAGGCTTAATTTTATTTCTTTGCACGCTCAATATAAGTTAAATCATCAGTCAAAATAACTATATCATCACCTGCATCCAAAAATTGTGGAACCATAACACGAATACCATTATCAAGTATCGCAGGCTTAAATGAACTTGTTGCTGTTTGTCCCTTCACAACAGGTTCAGTCTCAACAATCTTTGCCACAACAGTTTTTGGAAGTTGAATTGAAACAGGTTTTCCTTCAATAGAAGAAATAATCACTTTCATACCATCTTGAAGAAGTGGAAGTCTGTCCCCCAACAAATCTGGTGAAACAGTAATTTGTTCGTAAGTTTCCTCCTCCATAAAAACAAGGTCATCACCTTCTTTATAAAGGAATTGATAATTTTTATCTTCAGCAAGAAGTTTTTCAACTGTATCAACAGTTCTCCATCTTTCTTGTGTTTTAAGCCCAGTTTCAACATCACGCATTTCAACTTGAATAAATGCGCCACCCTTTCCAGGTTGTAAAATTTGAATACCAATAACAGTATATTGTTTTCCATTGTTAAGAATAACCCAACCTGGTCTTATTTGATTTGCTTGTTGTTTCATAATTTTAACTCCTATAATATTAAAGTGTTTAAAGTATAAATAGAATACAATATTTTTTCAAGTCAAAAATAAAAATCTTAAAAATTATTGAAAAAATTATAATACTATATAGAATAGGAAAAAAAACAAAAGGAACTAAAATGACATTAACATCTTTTCTAGCCGGAATTTTAATTACAATAATTATTACAATAAGAGCATTCACTGTAAAAATTGGAACAAAAACTTTCTCTTCAAAACAAATAGTTTTCGCAAACGGTGCATACATAGTTATATTCTTAATTATGACAATACCATTTATGTCCGATTTATTACAACCATTGAAAGAACTAAGTATAAGCCACTGTATCCCTCTTCTTGCCTGTATGACAAAAGGAATAATTTTATACCTTTCTTTAAAATTCACAGCAGAAATTGCAAAGGAAAGTAATTCATCATCCGTATTCACAGGATTTATATCATTAGGTATAGGTGCAATCATAAACAGCTTTTTCCTTTCCGAAAATTTAACATACCCACAATTATTTTCTTGTATAGCCCTAAGCATATTAGGAGTAATTTTCTTTTTAAAAGGTCCAGCATGTGATTTAAGCAAACACGCAAAAAAATTATTCATTATATTAACAACTCTTACTGTAATAAATATGGCAACAGATAAAATCGGAATTGGCGGACTTAACTGGTATATATACAGTATGATAAGCTCCATAGTTTGTTTCATAATCTCCACCTTCTTCCTTTTAAGGGAAAAACAATACAACTGTTTCAAACAATTAAAACAACCAGCCCTTATGGCAATAGGTGTAGTTTTCACAATGGGAGAATTTACAATACTTTATTCTATGCAACACTTCCTTTCTGTAAGTATCACTTTTCTATTTATGAGAATTGCAACCCCAATAATAATGATTCTTTCTGCATACATATATAAAGAACGCACCCCAAAAGAACAACTTCTATTTGGAAGCCTTGCTCTCTTGTTTGCTATCCCTGTCCTTTTTAGGTAGTAAAAACAAGAGCTTTGACAAAATTTATAATATTCTTGACATTTATGCAAAAAAGATTTAATTTTGACAACAAAGACAAATAAAAACAAGTATAGGAGTCTAAAAAATGGAAAAAAAAGAACCTATTTTAAATACAACTGAAACTCAAACATCTTCAAAGGTAGTAGAAGAAAAAAAGGAAAAAGAAGTTGCAACAAAACCTCAAAAACAAAAAACTTCTTTTAAGGAAAAAGTAAAAGCAAAATATAAAAAGGTAAAAGAATCAAAATTATCTGATAAACAAAAAAAACTTATCATAGCACTTGTAATCTTTATTATAATAATTGCAATTATGATATGGGTTATATCTCTTTTCAATACAGAAAAATCAAATGTAGCAACACTTGAACCAGCAAAGGTTGAAAAACAAGTTTCAAAAGAAGAAACAAAACAAAGTTGGTGGTCAAAACTTTTCTCTAAATCAGAAGAAAAGAAAGATGAAATCATTTACCCAGCATTTGACATAGTTCGTATGGAAAAGGGTGAAGCAGTTATTGCCGGAACCGCAAAAGCAGGTGATATAGTTCACATCCTTGACAACAATCATGAAATAGGAACTGAAACTGCTGATGAAAACGGTCAATGGGTATTTATCCCAAAGAAAGCACTTCCTGTTGGTAACAGAAAACTTTCACTTTATGTTTTAAATGACAATGGCGAAAAAATCAAAAGCAAACAATCTGCTATTCTTCATGTATCTAAAAAATCAAACGAAGATGTTGCTGTAATTATGGGTGACAATAAAAAATCTAAAGTTTTAAAGGCACCAAAGGGACAAAACATAGGTGCTCTTCGTATTGAAAAAATCGATTATAATGAAAAAGGCGATTTCCATACAGAAGGAAAATCTCTTAAAAATACAAAGATTAACCTTTATATGAACAACAAACTTATTGCAACAACAACATCTGATAAGTCTGGAAATTGGTCAGTTGATACATCTTTTGAATTAACAGATACAAAACAAGTTATCCGTGCAGATATGTTAAATTCAAAAGGCAAAGTTGCAAAACGCGTTGAATATAAATTCACCCCAGTCCTAATAGATGGTGAAAATTCAATGGTTGTTGTTAAAAAAGGAGATTGTTTATGGAACTTGGCTCTAAAAGAATATGGCAAAGGAACAAACTATGTTGTAATCTTTGAAGCAAACAAATCACAAATAAAAGATCCAAACAAAATCTATGTTGGACAAGTCTTTACAATGGTAAAAAAAGACAGTGAAAAATTTACTGAACTAAAAGAAAAAGCAATCATTGAAAAGAAAAAGAAACCAATAAAATCTACACCAAAAATACTCAGAAAAAGATAATAAATAAATACCTCTAAAAACTCCCCTTTATGGGGAATTTTTTTTACAATTTTTCCTAACATAATTTGACAGATTTGTATAGGTTTAGACCTCTAAAATATATCACAAAAAAAATTGACTCTCCCAATATTTATTGATATACTGAAACAATATTTTTAAGGAGTACTACAATGAAAAAAATTATACTATTAATATCAACTTTATTTATATCAACAATTGCAAGGGCTGAAACATTGGAAAAATCAACCTTTGAAATAAGTAAATCTTGCAACATTTCAAAAAATGTTGAAACTGATGAACTTAATCTTGCCGATGTTATTGAACTTTCAATGTGCAATAACCCACAAACAAGACAAGCATGGTTAAATACAAAAGTGGGCTCAACTGCATACAAAAGAACATTTGCAAAATATTATCCTCAAATAAGTGCAAATGCAACTTATCAAGACAGTAATAACGAAGATTTTACCGTTGACCCATCAGTAGAAATAAACGGTAAAGATTTAAGTGGTGGACTATCATTAAACTGGCTTTTATATGACTTTGGAAATCGTGAAGCACAAGTTGAACAAACTTTCCAAACTATGAATTCCCTAAATTTCCAATATAACAACACACTTCAAACTGTTGCATACAATGTTATTTCTGCTTACTATAATGCTCTTTCTTCCATTGAAGAATTAGCCGCAGTCAAAGCCGACGAGGAAGCAAGTAAAAAATCATTTGAACTTGCATTCAAAAAATTTGAACTTGGTATGTCATCAAAGGCAGATACCCTTCAAACAGAAACAACATATATCCAACGACAACTTGACACTGTAAAACAAGAACAAGCCGTCCGTTTGGCAAAGGCAAATCTTGCAAAACTTCTCGGTCTTCCACCAAGTATGGATATAAAACTCGTTTCATCTTATGCAAATACAACTGACGAACTCATCACTAAATCAGTTGATGAAATAATAGATATTGCAATGGAAAAACGCCCTGACTTAATGGCAAAAATCGCTGATGTAAAGGCTTCTTATGCAAAAGTAAGACAAGCAAGTGCTACATATTTCCCAACAATTTCTGGATTTGCAAGTAAAACATGGTATGACGAAGATACAGAACTTGACGGAATAAAAAGAGACAGAGAAAGCGACGCTATTGGTGTAAAAATTTCTCTCCCTATATTTACAGGTTTTGAAAATACTTACTCTTTACGAAACGCAAAATACTCTTATGCTGCTGAAAAAGAAGCACTACAACAATTAAAACAAGATATAGAGTTAAACATAGTTAATGCATACAACGATTATAAAACAAGTATCAAAAGTGTTGAACTTGCAACAAAAATGCTTGAAAGTGCAAGCGAAAATGAACAAGTTGCTCTTGGCTCATATCAAGCAGGTAAAGGCGATATAATCAGCCTTATGGAAGCACAATCCAAACTTGTCGCTGCAAGAAAGCAATCAATTTCTGCACAATACGATTTATACACTGCAAAAATTGCCCTACTTAAAGCAGCAGGTGATTTAAACCTTAAAAACTTAGGTTCATTAAAATAATAAAAAAGGAGGGAAGTGTGGAAACAACAAATAATGCCAGTGGAAAAAAAGCCAACTGGAAAAAAAGAATTTTTTACATAATTTTAATATGCGTAGTATTGTTAATTGGTAAAAAAATTTTGTTTTCAACTCCCTCTGAACTAAAATTAAAACCAAATAATTTTGAATTCTCCCAAATTACAAAGGGTGATGTAAAATCAAAGGTAAGTGCAACAGGCATAGTCAATCCAGTTAATGTTGTAAGTGTCGGTGCCCAAGTATCCGGCATTATTGATAAAATCTACGCAGACTATAACGACAATGTAAAAAACGGGCAACTACTTGCCGAAGTAGATAAATCTTTGTTTGTAGAAGATATAAATTCCTCCCAAGCACGCCAAACTCAGGCAAAGGCAAAATACGAACTTGCAAAACTAAACAAAGAACGAATTGAACAACTATATAATGCTGGCTATATTGCAAAGGTTGAACTTGATCAAGCCCAAACAGAACTTACTTCCGCCGAAGCAGATTACACCTCCGCAACTTCCAATTTGGAAAGAAGCAAACGCAATATGGATTACACAAGAATAACTTCTCCTGTATCCGGTGTCATTATATCAAGAGATGTTGAGGAAGGACAAACTATCGCCTCATCATTCTCCGCCCCAACATTATTTACTATCGCCGAAGATTTAAAAAAAATGCAAATAGAAGCAAGCATTTCCGAGGCTGATATAGGCACAATAAAAAAGGGACAATCAGTTGATTTCACTGTCGATGCCTTTCCACTTGAAACATTCAGAGGTTATGTCGACCAAATACGCCTTAACCCAACAACAGAACAAAATGTCGTAATTTACACAGTCATAATAAAAATAGATAACAAGGATAACAAACTTCTCCCTGGAATGACTGCATTCGTTGAAATTAATACACAAGAAAAAAATGATGTAAAAATTCTTGATAATATAACTCTTCAATTCAAACCAGAAGATGTTTTACGAGACAAAGTTATCTACCCAGAAAATACAAAATTAGGTGCTGGTGAAGGTTTCGTTTATACCTATGATGATGAAGCAAAAACACTCAACGCAATCAAAATAAAAAAAGGTATCACAAATGGAAGCGTCACAGAAATAATCTCTGACGAATTAAATGAAAATGATTCTGTAATTTCAGAGTTTAACTACGAAGGAACAGCAACATCCTCCAACTCAACTCCTAAAATAAGGGTCCGTGCTGGTGGCGGTGGACCTAGAAGATAGGAAAACCAAAATGGCAAAAAAGGTCATAGAAGTAAAAAATCTATACAAAACCTACTTTATGGATGGAGGTAATTCCTACCCAGTATTAAAGGATATAAATTTCACAATTAACGAAGGCGAATTTGTCGCCATTATGGGACCATCAGGAAGTGGTAAATCCACCCTTATGAATACCCTTGGTTGCCTTGATAAACCAACCTCCGGCACATACGAAATTGATGAACAAATTGTATCGTCTATGAACGATAATCAACTAGCCGAAATCAGAAATAAAAAAATAGGATTTGTATTCCAAGGTTTCAACCTTCTTATGAAAAGAACTCTGCTTGATAATGTTTGTATTCCTCTAATCTATTCTGGATACAACATAAGTTGCCAACACGCAAAAGCAAAAAATATGCTGGAACATGTTGGACTTGGAAAATTTACTGACCGCTTACCAAACCAAATATCTGGTGGTATGCAACAACGCGTCGCAATTGCAAGGGCTCTAATCAATGAACCAACATTAATACTTGCCGACGAACCAACTGGAAATTTGGATACAAAAACCTCCGTTGAAATAATGGACTTATTCACCTCATTAAACAAAGAAGGAAAAACCATTGTCCTTGTCACACATGAACCGGACATTGCTAACTACGCAAACCGACTTATCTATATACTTGATGGCGTCCTTCATTACGACGGTAAAGTAGAAGATTTTAAGGGAAAACGATAATGATTTGCAATATGAAAAAAGCAACAGACGACCAAAAAATCCATATGGCAGAAGCCGTATTCCGTGAATCATGGATTTCAATAAAGGCAAACAAACTTCGCTCATTCTTAACAACCTTAGGTATTATAATAGGAGTCTGTGCCGTTGTTATAATGGTTGCTGCAGGTCAAACCGTCCAAAATATGATAAACGAAAGCCTTGCTGGTATGGGAAGCAATTTATTAGTCATTCGACCACAGTTTGTTGCAACCAGCGGAGTAAAAGGTTCAGGTATGACAATAATAAAAACCAACGATGCAGATGTTGTAAAAAAAATAAAACATATAAACGCAACTGCCCCAGTGGCAAAAGGTTCCGCTCAACTAGTTTATGGAAACGAAAACTACGCCGGCTCCATAGTCGCAACAACCCCAGACTATCTCTTCACTGGAAATTGGGAAGTTGAAAAGGGGTCTATGTTCACCGACCGCGATGTCAAAACAGCCTCCTCCTATATAGTAATAGGTAAAACCATTGCAAAAGAACTCTTCCACGACGAAAATCCACTTGGCAAAACTATGCGAATTAAAAATGTCCCATTCATAATAAAGGGAATTTTAAAATCAAAGGGACAAGGTATGGGCGGTATGGACCAAGATGATATAGTCCTTATGCCAATAACAACCTATCGTCGCCGTGTTCAAGGAACAAATATCCCTAACCGAGTAAATTACATAATGGCACAGGTCGATAACGAAAATAATATGGAACGGGCAAAAAAATTAATCGAAAACGCCCTTCGTGAATCAAGACGATTAAAACCAACCGCCGAAAACGATTTCCAAATTGATGATATGACCGAAATTCAAGAAACTATGCGCTCCGTCGGAACATATCTTTCAATACTTCTTGCATCCATAGCCTCAATCTCCCTTATAGTTGGAAGTATAGGCATTATGAATATGATGCTTGTCTCCGTCACCGAAAGAACAAGGGAAATAGGTATCCGAAAGGCAATAGGTGCCAAAAACAGTTCCATTATGGGACAGTTTTTAACAGAATCTGTATTAATATCTTTCATAGGAAGTATGACAGGAATGATTATAGGAATAGCCCTATCCCAAATCGCAGGTGCAGTATTAGATAAAAATGTGCCAATATCACTGATAACCGTAATCATAAGTTTCTCTGTCGCAATTATTGTGGGCATATCATCCGGACTTTTCCCAGCAATAAAGGCAACCAAACTAGACCCAATCGAAGCACTAAGATACCAATAAATAAAAACACCGGTAAAAAATAACCATCGTTATTTTTGCGCGATCAAAAATATTCTATATTTGAATAAGTGTATTTTCAA
>JBJEXC010000036.1:0-1892 GCA_051885355.1 Alphaproteobacteria bacterium
CAGGTTGCCTCAAAGGAGGGGATAAAGGAAGATGTATTGGAGGTAGAGGTGGTAACGGTGAACTAAAAGAGCAGATATTAGTCATCGGAAGTAGTGATGAATTATCTTACACTTATACTATTGGTAAGGGAGGTTCTGGTGGTGGTGCTAGTTCCAGTGCTTGTAAAGGAAATTCTAATTGGGGAGGAGATGGAGAAAATTCTTCTTTTAAAATTAACAGTATAAGTTTATCAGTAGTTGCAAATGGCGGTCATGGAGGTCAATCTGCTACAGTTGGTAGTAGTAGTAATTGTATAAGTAGAGAGAATCAACCTAATACAGGTAATGGTAAAGGTGCTTCTGGAGGAGATGGTAAAAGAGGAACAGATAATAATGGAAATGGTGGTTCCACTGGCTGGGTAAAAATTTATAGATTATTATAATTAAGGTAAAATAAAACTTCCCAAATTAAAAGGGAAGTTTTTTATATCTAATACAAATATTTCGCTTCTTTTTTAAGTTTCTTTTTTAACTTACTGTCCCTGATTATTCTTGCCCTATATTGCCTAATAGTTGTATTATCATAATCCATTTCTGTAATGCTTATTTCCTCAGAATTTTTAATTACTTTTAAAACCTTTCTCGGTATATAAGTAAGTTTTATTATTTCGTTTTTATCTCTGAAAAGGGCAAGTGTCTTTTTATTATCATAAACTATAAAGGGATTATATGGAACATCACTGCGTGATATTATTATCAGCATTAATTTCCCAGAGGAATTTATTATAAAATCGAAACTTTCTTCGTTTATAACTATAATTTTAAATCTCCTTAGTTTATATTTATAGGATAACATAAAATTCAAATATTTTAAATCACTTTTTATCTTTATTTTAAACTTAAAATCTGATATTATATAATTGTAATTAAATTATGAGGAAAAAATGCCAAGCAATTATTCAGACAGTCCTTCTATGGATGAAATATTAGATCGTATAAAAAAGGCTTTGTCAGAAAGAGAAGCAAAATCTTCTTATGAGGATGGGGAAGAATTAAACAGCAGTTTTACAAAACTTGACCCTTCTAATGATAAGCCTTTAACTTTTGAAAAAATGAAAGAATTGTCTTCATCAAGGGAAATAACTGATAAAATAGTTGGTGGTCTTGTTGAAGATGAAATTTTTATAAAACCAGTTGCAAAGGCAACCTCATCAGATGAAATTGTAAAAACTCTTCATAAAGAAGATAAAGTTTTAAATAATAATGATGTCTTTGTCCTTACAAAAAATATGAAAAGGAAAAAGGAAACATCAACAAACCTTGCAAATGTGGATTTGGATTTGATGTTTAAAAATATTTCTGTTGGTTTAGGTAGGGATTTGGCAATATCTTATCTTACTCCGAAAATTGAAAGTTGGTTAAGAATAAATTCGCAAGACATTATTGCAAAATCACAGAAAAAATAAAATTTATCCCCATTTTAGAAATGGGGATTTTTTTTATAAAGAATTACAATTTTTATTATAATAATCTATAAATCTTAACCCAACCAGTGGAACCGGAACTTCCTCTATCATCGCCTTTTTCACCGCCACCACCACTAGCTCCTTTACCATTACCAGCAGATGATGCATCTCCTCCGTCATGACAAATTCCATCGTAATGAGCACCTCTTGCACCATTTCCACCTTCTGAAACTACAGTTGTATATGCTTTGAATGTTGTAGTTTCTCCCTTTGAACCATGGTGTTCAGAATCGTTACAATCATCCCAATCTCCACCAGCTCCACCAGCACCGATTGTATATTCGTATGGATACTCAACACTTCCAACATATAAGTAAATGGTTTTCATATCACCACTACCACCTTTACCACCTCTAAAATTATATTGACATAATGCACCACATTTAT
>JBJEXC010000037.1:0-1878 GCA_051885355.1 Alphaproteobacteria bacterium
ATACGAATGATAGTGAGGAAGAAATAACGAGGGCTAAAGAGATTGCGAAGAGTTTAAATTGCGAAATATTTTTCAAGAAGGATTGGTGTGGTTATAGACCTGTTAATCCGAAGCCTATTGAAAAACTGTGTGGACTTGATTATGGTGATGTTGATAGTGTTTTTGCGAGAAGAGATAAAAAGATGAAACGATTTATACCTTGTCTTTCACTTATTTTATTTCCTGCTATAAATTGGGATGGAAGATTTTTAATGTGTTGTTGTAATTATTTTAAAGATGTTGATATAAATGTGTTTGAACTTGGGTTGAAAAAGGCTTTAAAACATCCTATTGTAAAGAAAACAAAGAAAATGATTATGGGAGGAGAAGTTTGTAAAGAAAGTCCTTGTTATAAATGTCAATTTTATTGGAAAATGGTAAAGGAAAAGAATTTTGTGACAAAGGAAGACATAGATAAAGAAACATTTGAAAGGAAATATAATGTTTTTTAGGAAGAAAAATTTTTTGCCGGAAACTGTTGGATTGGAATCTTGTTCATTATGTAATCTTAACTGTCGTGATTGTTATATGCGAAAGTATAACTTTTGTGGTGTTGGGGCCGGATATTTGAAATTGGAGGATTTTGTTTCTTTCTTGGATAAGAATCCTTTTGTTAAGAATGTTGAGTTGGCTAATAATGGGGAAGTTTTTCTTAATCCTAATTTGTTAGAAATTTTTAAGGTTGCATTTGAAAGAGGAATTAATATTTACTGTAATACTGTGAATTTTAATAAAGTATCAGATGAAATATTGGAAGCAATTGTTAAGTATAAGATTAAGATGTTGACTGTTGCTGTTGATGGTGCTAGTCAAAAAACTTATTCAAAGTATCGTGTTGGGGGTAATTTTGATAAAGTTATGGATAATATTAAAAAGTTAAATGAATATAAAAAAAGATATAATTCTATTTTACCAATTTTAAAGTGGCAATATGTGGTTATGGATACGAATGACAGTATTGATGAAATAAATAGGGCTAAGGAGATTGCGAATAGTTTGGGTTGCGAAATATTTTTTAAAAAGACTTGGGAAAAAGATTATGTCCCTTCTAATCCAGAAGAGATTCAAAAAGCAACTGGACTTGATTTTTCTGATGATAATAATATTTATAAAGGTAAGGAGCGTTTTTTACCTTGTAAAGATTTGTGGTCTTTCCCTTATATAAATTATGATGGAAGATTATTTGCTTGTTGTTGTAATGCGAATGATTTGTTTAATATAAATGTTTTTGAAGTTGGACTTGAAAAAGCCTTAAATGATTATAGAGTGAAAAAAACAAGAAAGATGCTTATGGGAGGGAAAAAGTATGTTGAAAGTCCTTGTTATAAATGTGAACTTTTTTGGAAAATGGTGAAGGATAATAACTTTATAAAAAAAGATGAATTAAAATAAGTTTGATGAAAAGGAAGAATGTTATGTTTTTTAAAAAGGAAAAATTACCTGTTAATGTAAGACTTGATTTATGTAGTATGTGTAATCTTAATTGTTGTGATTGTTATATGCGAAAGTATAATTCTTGTGCAATAGGTTCTGGATATGTTAAGTTAGAAAATTTTATTTCTTTCTTGGATAAGAATCCTTTTGTAAAAACCTTGGAAATATCAAATAATGGAGAAGTTTTTCTTAACCCTCATTTGTTAGATATGCTTAGAATTGCGTATGAAAGAGGTGTTCAGATTTATTGTAATTCCGTGAACTTTAACAAAGTTTCTGATGAAGTATTAGAAGGTTTTGTGAAGTATGATGTTAAAATGTTGACTGTAGCAATAGATGGAGCATGTCAAGAAACTTATGTTAAATACAGAAGAGGTGGAAACTTTGATACAGTAATAAATAATA
>JBJEXC010000038.1:0-8857 GCA_051885355.1 Alphaproteobacteria bacterium
AATATATTCACCCCTTGCAATCAACGCACCATTATTTCTAGCCTTACCCTGTCTGCCATTTGTTTGATGAATAACTTTTACACGACTATCTTTTTTAGCATAGTCATCACAAATTTTCCCACAATTATCAGGTGAACCATCATCAACCAAAATAACTTCTATATCCCTTAAAGTTTGCTCCAAAATACTTTTTAAACAAACATCTATATACTTTTCAACTTTATAGACAGGTATAATAATAGATACCTTAACTTTATTATTTTGCATTTAAAACCTTATTCAAATTAAACATCAAATAAGATAACAAAATATTTACAAAAATGCAAGATATAATTAGATAAAAATATTCCTAAATAAATTATTTATTTTCCTTGTTATAAATTTCCAATTTTTTATAACAACTGTTAATTATTAAATTCAAAGCATCAGCATAAACTATATTGTCACAATTACAATCAAGCAAAGCGCAACCCTTGTTATTTTTAACAAAACCTTCATTTTTTAAAAACTCAATTTTTGCTTTTTCACACAAGACTGGAACTTCACCACAAACTGGTCCAACAAAAACTTCATTTTCTGCCTTTACAAGAAAAGAAGAACTAATTAATCCTAAAAATAAGATTAAGATGACAAGAAGAGTATTGTAACCCTTTGATTTTACAGAGGTTTTACCCCCCCCCCAAGCGATATTCTTGTTTTCTTTGCCCAAACACATTGTTTTCTCCTTTTATAACTATTACAATATAGCATTTTTAAGCACAATTTGCAAGAAATATTTCCCAACAAAAAACCGCCCCAAAGGACGGTCTTTATACTCTTAAATCTTTTTCAAAATCACCGTTGCATTTGTTCCACCAAATCCGAACGAATTTGAAAGAGCAATATCAACCTTTCGCTTCTTCGCAATATGAGGAACCAAATCCATACATTTTGTTTCTTCCTCTGGATCATCAAGATTTATTGTAGGAGGCACAATTTGATCCCTTATCGCAAGCGTGCAGAATATCGCTTCCACAGCACCAGCGGCACCAAGCAAATGTCCAACACATGATTTTGTTGATGACATAGAAATCTTATCTAAACAATTTTCAAACACTCTTTTTACTGCACCAAATTCAAGCATATCACCCATTGTAGCAGTTCCATGAGCATTGATATAGTCAACATCTTCCGGCTTAATTCCTGCATTTTTAAGTGCAGCACGCATAGCACGTTCACCACCATTACCATCACTTGCAGGAGCAGTCATATGATACGCATCACCACTCATTCCGTAACCAATAACTTCGGCATAAATTTTTGCGCCTCTTGCCTTTGCATGTTCATATTCTTCCAAAACAAGAACACCGGAACCCTCCGACATAACAAAACCACCACGGTTTTTATCCCAAGGACGGCTAGCCTTTTCTGGTTCATCATTATATGTAGAACACAAAGCCTTTGCCGAACTAAATCCAGCAACACCAATAGGATTTACCGCTGCTTCCGCACCACCTGCAACCATAACATCAGCATCACCCAACGCAATGATTCTTGCAGCATCGCCAATTGCATGAGTTCCAGTTGCACACGCAGTCACAACCGCATGATTTGGACCCTTAAATCCATATTTAATAGAAACTTGACCAGAGGCAAGATTGATAAGTGATGAAGGAATAAAGAAAGGAGAAATTTTTGAGGTATTTCTTTCCACCATAAATTTTGATGTTTCATATATAGTGCCAAGTCCTCCAATACCAGAACCAATCATCACACCGGTTCTTTCTTTTTCTTCTTCACTTTCCGGTTTCCAATTTGCATCTTCCACAGCATCAGTTGCCGCGGCCATAGCATATTGAATAAACAAATCCATTTTCTTTATATCTTTGAAAGGGATAACAGATTCAGCATCAAATTCGCCTTCACCCTTTCCATGTGGAACAATACCAGCAATTTTAACTGCAAAATTTTCAGTATCAAAGTAAGGTATTTTTTTAATACCACTTTTTGATTTTAAAAGTCCCTCTTCCCAATTATATTTCAAACCACGACCAAGAGGACTAACAATTCCTAAGCCTGTAATAACGACACGTCTCATAAAAAACTCCTTTTTATTATTAAAGCAATAAAAATATAAATCAAAGTAAGAAAATTTTCAAGTCAAAAACAAAACATCATTTAAAAATAAAAAATATTATCTACTTCTTCTCCATTTATATACAGTAGAAGGGGAAATTTTATACTTTTCTGCAATAAGGTTTATATTTTTTTCACCACCACCAATACTTTTTATATCTTTTACAACCATCTTTATAAATTCATCAGAAAAAGAAGTTTCTCTATTACCATAATCACGAGTATAAAAAATTTTAAATACCCTATTCCATTCGTAAATACTTTTAATACTTACCCCAAAATTATTAGACGCATTTTGCACAGCACTACCAGTATTTTCACCTAACTTTATACTATTATTAACATATTCACAAATTTTTATTCTATCATTATCATTAAATAATTTTGAAGTCTTAAAAACATCAAAAATTCTGTTCCATCTATAAATAGCATGCTTTTCAATATTAAATTTATCAGCGACATCTCTAACCGCTTGACCTAAACTAATGCCAAAAAGCATTTTTTCAACAACCATTTCTAAAATAGTAATTTTTTCACTTTCAGAAAAAGAATTATTTTTGAAAATCATTCCAAATTTTTTATTCCATAAATAAATTTCATTTTTTCTAATACCCATATTAATTTCAATAGTATTAAGTATAGAAGTAAGAGGTTTTCCCAAAGCAAGTTCATACCTTACCATTTCACAAATAAATCGCTTTTCACTTTCAGATAAAATTCTATGCATTTTTTACTCCATAATTTTAAAATATTGACATAATATTATATTTTGTATCAGAAATCAAGAAAAAAAATAAAAAAAATCCTCCCAGCGGGAGGACCTTTTACTCAATAAAGGTTTTAAGTTTTTTCGCCCTTGTTGGATGTTTCAATTTGCGAAGAGCCTTCGCTTCAATCTGTCTTATACGCTCACGAGTAACAGAAAATTGCTTTCCAACCTCTTCCAAAGTATGGTCACTATTCATACCAATACCGAAACGCATACGAAGGACACGCTCCTCCCTTGGAGTAAGTGTCGAAAGCACCTGCGAAGTAATTTCACGAAGATTACTGTTCACCACAGCATCCAAAGGTTTCACAACATTCTTATCTTCAATAAAATCTCTAAATGAAGTATCCTCATCATCACCAACAGTAGTTTCCAAAGAAATAGGAGACTTTGCAATTCTAAGAACCTTTCTTACCTTTTCCATTGGCATACCAATTTTCTTTGCCAACTCTTCTGGTGTAGGCTCCCTACCCATATCTTGCATCATAAGACGAGAAGTTTTTTTCAACTTTGTAATAGTTTCAATCATATGCACAGGGATACGAATTGTTCTTGCCTGATCAGCAATAGAACGAGTAATAGCCTGTCTTATCCACCATGTCGCATAGGTTGAAAATTTATATCCACGGCGATATTCAAACTTATCCACCGCTTTCATAAGACCAATATTTCCCTCTTGCACCAAATCCAAGAATTGAAGTCCACGATTCGTATATTTTTTTGCAATAGAAATCACAAGACGAAGATTCGCCTCAATCATTTCCTTCTTAGCACGAGATTCTTCTTTCTCACCTTTACGAACAACCTCAACAACAGTTTTATATTCAGCAATAGGAAGTCCAGTTTCACCAGAAATCTTATCCATTTCTTCCTTTATGCGATAAATTTCATCAATGTGAACAGTGGTAAACCTTTTCCAATCCTTCGATGAAATTTTAGAAATTTTCTTAATCCAAGCATCAGTAAGACCACTTTCCGAATATTTTTCAAGGAAATCTTCACGTTTAATTCGTGAATTTTCAGCCAATCTTAAAAGTTTTCCTTCTAATGATAAAAGTTTGCGATTCTTATCAACCATCTCGTCCATAACTTCCGCAATCTTAACATCATTAAGTTTTATAGTTGCCATATAGGAAACAAGTTCAAAATAAAGTTTCGAATATTTTTCATTAAATGAAGCAATATCCGCCTTTGTTTTAAGTTCACCTTTTTTAGATTCTAACTTTTCAATCTTTGCATAAATCTTTTTGATATTTTCAAATGTATCAACAACAGTATCCATCAAAGCATCTTCCATCGCAGCAACAGAAACCGAAGATGTATCCTCATAAAATTCGCCATCATCCATTCCTTCATCATCACTATCCATAGAATTATCTTCACCTTCATCTTCTTCCATCACTTCCTCAGGAAAATCCTTATCCATATAAATATCGCCATACATTAAATCAAGATTGACGATATCGCGAAGTTGCATTTCACCCTTTACCAAATCATTATACCAGCCAAGAATTTTCTTAACTGTCATAGGACTATCACAAAGTCCTTCTATCATAAGTTTGCGACCTGCTTCAATACGCTTTGCAATAGCAATTTCCCCCGCGCGGGAAAAAAGTTCAATACTACCCATAGCCCTTAAATAATTACGCACAGGGTCACTACTTCTGCTGTCAACGCCTTGAAAATCTTCATCTTCTTGATGAGTTGATAAAAATTCCTTCAATGCAGTGCTATGCTCTATCTTAGACTTGCTTACACCATAAAGACTATCATCTTCCTCTTCAATATCATCGTCATCATCTAAATTAAGATCATCATCAGTATCATCCTCACCCAAGGAAAGTTCTTCACCTTCATCATATTCTTCTTTCACATTAACACCAATTTCGGAAATAAGAACTAAGGCATCATCAATTTCTTCAACACTCAAGCCGTCCATTTCTGCGGCCTTTTCCACCATAGTTTTAGATACACTTCCAGAATTTTTCGCCTTTTTAATAAGTTTTTTTAAATTTTCTGAAAGACTTGATAATAAAAAATCAGATGCCATATCGTCATTATTAGAATCCACAATCTGATTTTCCTTTAAATTACTTTGTTCAAACTCATCAACAGATTTTTTTTTAAAGAACACAACCCTACCTCATATTTTAAGGTTAAAAATCAACTTAAACTCATATATAATTTAGTTTATGACAAAAGTCAATTTATTTTAATAAAAAAAAGAAAGAAATTAATCTTCCTTTTTCACCTTCTTTGCCATTTTTGCCGCTTTCTTTTCAGCCGCAACAGCCTTTTTTTCGGCATCATCAATCGTCTTTCTTAAATCAAACTCAGAACAAATTCCTAAAAGCACAGGACTTCTAGGGGTGATTTCTGCTATATTCTTATGTGTTCTTTCACGAATAGATTCTACTGTTGCTTTTGTTGTTCTTACAAGTTTGCAAATTTGAGCATCTGTTATATCAGGATGATTTTTTACAAGCCATAAAATAGCATCAGGTCTGTTTTGCCTATGTGCCATAGGAGTATAACGAGATTTAACATCATGACTTTTCTTAATAAACTCCTCAGAATGTTTATTCAAAACAAGCCTTGCTTTTGGATCAGCCTCACATTTGGCAATATCTTCTTTTGAAAGCATACCATTTAATACAGGACTTAACCCAACAATATAATCTGTAGATTCTCTATCTGCTAAAGCTTGAACTTCCAAAGCATGCATACCACAAAAATCTGCAATTTGTTCAAAAGTAAGTGCAGTATTATCAATCAACCAAACTGCTGTTGCCTTAGGCATTAAAATTTTACCAACCATAATAAACTCCTATATCTAATTATTAAATATTATAGTTTTACTTCTATTTTTATAAATTTTCAAGTTTTTATTCTAAATTAACAAAAATAATTATTTTATTTGATTAAACCCAAAAAAAATGATATACTTACAAAAGTAAAAAAAGAAGTTGAGGAAAAATGAAACATAATATTACAAATATATTATTATTAATTGGTATATTTTCTTTACCAACTAGTGGCTATTCTCAACGAAGAGCATTAAAAAATGCAAACAGCAAGGCAACAAGCAAAAAATCCGTTGGACTAGTAACCCCAAACTCAACAATAATTTGTTCAAACCCAGGGGACCCAAATTGTATTGGTCCAAATAAAGATAACCCTATCCCTGCTTTTGGTTGCCCAACTGGTCAAAAAAAAGGTGCAAATAATTATTGCGTATGCGAAGACGAAAATTACATTGTAAATCCTGACGATAAAACTCAATGTATTCTAAAAAATTCAAGTGTTGCTACTGCCCTTAAAAAAGAATGCGGAAATGTCCTTATAAAGGCAGTTCAAGCCCAATGCAAGGACTCTTATTTATATAATGGTAAAGGTGGAACAAATAACGACGAATTCAAATGTTATGACCCAACCGAACTTTATTCATTATTTAACACAAGCACATTAAAAATATATAAAGATAACAAAACATATTACTATGACGAAGTTTGCAACATTTATACAGAGGATTTAATGAAAAGTATTGCCACCGATTACGAAGTAACTGGCGCAAATTCCATTGCTTGCAAAAGGGCAAGGGCTATCGCAAACGCCTCTTCCGAATGTTTTGCTTTGGTTTTATCAACAGGAAAGGCAACCGGTGCAGTAGATTCTATAAAATCACAATTAAATAATACTTGCGGACTTGCTGGAATAAATCAACAATATCAAAAACTTTTTGGCGAGGTCCCTGCTGGAATAACATTCCCAACAAATATACCTAGTTTATACACAAGTGCAGGAAAAATAACTCTTGCTAATGGTATAGACCTTATCGGAAAATTAGCAGACGGAAAAATAACCGACAAAACCGACACATGGGAAAGGGAAATTACCGTAATTAATAACTCTTACCTAAATCAAGTATCTGCAATGTGCGGACAGGAATATGCAGTCTCTATGCATAACGAAGATATTCAAATTGTTGATGGAAAATCCTCTATCCAGCGTTTAATTGATGAAAAGGGTTCTATCGCCGGCGCTTCTGAATGGGCTACAAATCAAGTTGCTGTATTTATGGGCGAAAATACTGTAAACAAAATCCGTCGTGAAGGTATATTTGGTGGTACATCTGATGAAGAAATGAACGCAAAGGGTTCTAAGGTTTATCCATTGGGCGAAATTTCATCTGCAAAAATACAGGATAAAATTGAAAATTCTTTAAAAGGCGAAACTAAAAGCATTCCTTATGCCCTTTTCACATTTAAAATGAAAGATGGAGATGATACAAAGGAATATTACACCGTCGTAAAAGTATCCGAATGGAGCGATAAAGGTGCTATAAAATGCAAATATGAATCCGTTAAATATACAAAGGAACTAAGTCTACCAAGTTCTTTATTAGAAGAAATGATTGGCAAAACAGAAAAAACAGACCCAAAACTTGAAGGAACAGTTAAAGGAGAATAAAATGAGAAACGACAAAATAATATTAGCAACAATCTTAACACTACTAAGCGTTAATGCAAATGCTGCAAGAAAAACAAGAGGCGCCGGCGTAAAAGTAATCACACCTCGTGCCCAAACACAAAATGTGAATGTAAGTGGCACTACCACATCAATCAGCGCAACTATCGACGATACAACAAAAGCAACTCCTTATGATACTGGTGTTATTGCTCCTATTACTGATAAAGTAGCAGAAAGAAATTGCACAACAATGGTTGTAAACTCACTTAAAGCATATTGCAACACAGGAAATGGAACAAATAAATGCAAAAACCCAACCGAAATTTATGCAGTAATGCCTTATATCAAAGTAACAGATGATAAAAATAACACAATAGCAGACGAAACCTACTGCGCAAACTTCCTTGAAACAGCAGTCAACAAACTCTGGAACTCCTACGACTCCGTCGCAACCCTTAACGAAGAAAATTGTAATATAGCTCTTGCAAAATCCTTTGCCGCAGAAGACTGTTACCTTTATGTTATGACTAATCAATCAGAAAAAGTCTTAATAAGTGAAGATAATTTAAAATCAAGATGTGGTGCAGAAGGTATCACTAAACAATATAATGCACTAACAGGTGAAAATAAGACCAACGGTAGTATTGGCGATGATAAATTAGCAGAATACTTTTCAAAAGTTGGAAACATTGGTGTATCTGACCTAATGGCATATCCTGCTCGTGTTTTGGATTTAAAAATAGATTTCAAAACATCAGCATTTCCTCGTGAATTAGTTCAATTAGTAAATACAATAAAATCACAAGGAAATGTTATGTGTGGACCTGACAGATACACAGAACTTTATGATACAAATATGCCATTGGAAATCAAACAAACTTCATTACAAAAATCTATCCAAGAAAAGGGTATCTTAAAAGGAACATCAGATTGGGGACTTGATCAAATTGGTGTATTCAAGGGCTCCGATTGGTCCGACGGCATAAAACAAAATGGTTATGGAAAGAAAAAATCTAATTCTGATACAACTACAACAACAGAATCTGCAACAGAATCTTCTGGCACAGCAGATACGACATCAGAATCTACACCAGAACCTTCTGCTCCGGCTGAACCTGCTCCGGAAACAACCCCTGCTCCAGCAGAACCTGCTCCGGAAACAACCCCTGCTCCAGCAAAACCTGCTTCAGAAGAATAAAAACAAAAACTCCTCTTTAATGGGGAGTTTTTTTATATCAAAACACCCTTGACCCAACTCTTTATTTATGATATAATTTTATTTATGAAGAAATTTCTTTTAACATTACTATTCTGTCTCTTTGCAAACCCTATCTTTGCACAAACTACTAATATACAAATAGAAATTTCAGAAACAGCAACCGAAAATCTACTCAAAATAAAAAAGGATTTAACGGACCATATAAACACTACAATTTGCAAAACAACTAACGAAAAAAACACAATAGAATTTCCAACAGACATCAACACTTCTTGCAACCCTAA
>JBJEXC010000039.1:0-8672 GCA_051885355.1 Alphaproteobacteria bacterium
TTCTTAAATAGAAACTGTAGTCAGCACAATGGGAACGAAGTGACTGTGGGCGCCCACCTGCTGACAGGGAATTTCTATATTATGACTTTTAATTTAATGAAAGCTTATTGCTAAACATTCTTTGAAAGAAAACAAAAATAAAAAACCGCCCCGAAGGACGGCTTTTATTTATTTTTTCTTTTTGGATTTTGAAGTTTTCTTTACTTCCTTTTCCTCTTCTTTATGTAAGGCTTCCTCTTTTTCAGCCCTTTCGGATTTTATAAAATCCTCTAACCAATGAATAGGATATGTTCCCTTTTTAAATTCTTCTTGTGCAAGAATTTTTTGCGATAAAGGAATAGAAGTCTTAACTCCGTCAATCACAAACTCGTTTAAAGCATGATGCATTCTGATAATTGCATCCTTTCTTGTAGGAGCAAATACAATTATTTTTGCAATCATACTGTCATAACATGATGGAATTTTATACCCACTATAAAGACCACTGTCAACACGAACACCAAGTCCACCTGGAGCATGATAATATTTCACAGTCCCTGGGAAAGGTATAAATGTTTCTGGATCTTCTGCATTAATACGACATTCAATTGCATGACCAGTTGGCTTTATATCATCTTGTGTATATCCAAGTTTTTCACCTTGTGCAACACGAATTTGTTCACGAACTAAATCAAGTCCGAAAACTTGTTCAGTAACCGGATGTTCCACTTGAAGACGAGTATTCATTTCCATAAAATAGAACTTACCGTTTTCAAAAAGGAATTCTATGGTTCCAACACCACGATAACCCATTTTACTCATAGCATTTCTAACTATTGCTTGAATATCTGTGCTTTCTTTTTTTGTAAGTATTGTTGCAGGAGCCTCTTCAATAAGTTTTTGATTCTTTCTTTGACAAGAACAATCACGTTCACCAAGAGTTACAACATTACCAAACTTATCACCCAAAATTTGAATTTCAATATGTTTTGGATTTACAAGATATTTTTCCATATAAACGCGTTCATCCCCGAATGCAGACTTTGCTTCTGCCTTTGCAATAGGATATTGAGATTTCAATTCGTCATCATTAAAGGCAATTTTCATACCACGACCACCACCACCAGAAGCAGCCTTTATAATAACTGGATACCCGATTTTCTTTGCTGTTTTCAAAGCATCACTTACATTATCCAAAGCACCATCACTTCCTGGAACAACAGGAATGCCATACTCAATCGCAGTCCTTTTTGCCTCAACCTTATCACCCATCTTTTTAATATGTTCAGGTGTTGGTCCGATAAATTCAATACCGTGTGCTTCCAACATTTCAGCAAATTCAGCATTTTCAGATAAAAAGCCATATCCAGGATGAACTGCATCTGCATTAGTTACAACCGCCGCAGAAATAATTGCTGATTTATTAAGATAAGATTCTGATGAAGATGCAGGTCCAATACAAACGGATTCATCTGCCATTTTCACATACATAGCATCAACATCCGCTGTAGAATGCACAGCAACAGTTTTAATATCCATTTCGCGACAAGCACGAATTATGCGAAGGGCAATCTCTCCACGATTCGCGATTAAAATTTTCTTAAACATAATGTTCCTTTCCTATTCAATAACGAATAAAGGTTGTTCATATTCAACAGTTTCAGAATTTTTAATAAGGATTTTTTTAACAACACCATCATTTGGTGCCTTTACAGGGTTAAAGGTTTTCATTGCTTCAATTAAGCAAAGAGTATCACCCTTTTTAACAGATTGACCCTCAACAACAAATGGCTTTGCATTTGGTTCTGGGCTCATATAAACAACACCAACCATAGGTGATTTCAAAGCATTTAAATAATCTTCCTTTGCAGGTGCAGAAGCACTCAAAGAAGATGATGAAGAGTTAGCAACATTAGAAGCAACAGAGGCAACACCGCCAGCAATAATTGCACCACCCTTTGAATTAGAAATTTTAATTCTTGAACCATTTCTTTCGTATTCAATTTCAGAAAGATTATGTTGATTAAGTAATCCAACAAGTTCATTTACAAGTTCATTTATATCTTTTCTTTTTTTAAACATTTATGTTTCCTTTGTTTGTTAATTTCATATCAATAAAAAAAATACTTGCATAACAATATATAAAATAAATTAGAAAAAGTAAAGAAAGATTATTTACAATTCTAAATTTGTATAGAAATAGGACTTTCAACTTATAAAAATATTATTCAGGAAGTTCAGCCTTTTCCAATATTTCAATCAAAGTATTCATAGTTGGCTCATCAATTTCTTCCTCACTTGATGGAGCAAATTTTTCCTCAAAAATATCTATATCATCAATAGTTTTATTAGAAGAAAGTCTTAAAACCTCAACATTATTATCTTTCCATTCATCTTGTATATCAAAATAATTCATAACAGAACTGTTTGCAAGACAAGCAAAAGCCTTCACAGGTAAATCAACCTTTCCCTTTATAAGTTCAGACACAGCATTTCTTGCCTCTATTGCACGAGCAACAGGTGAATATTTCTGTTTATCTTCGGAAAACCATACTGGCATAACACCACCAACATTATCCTCTGATGCCATCCAATTACCCTCTTTTGTATCAAGTTGTATTATAGAAATTCCAGACTTTGATACACCAAGATAATCAATTCCTGTTTTACCGATTCTTATTTCACTTAATAATTTAAACCCAGCGGAAACAAGAGTTTCTTCCATCACAGAATTTTGCTCTGGTGTTATAGTTTTAAAGTTCATTTCGACATCAGATTTAACCTCATCAAATTGAACTGGTGTTAGAATCTTTTTTTCAGTTTTCTTTGCTGGCTCTTCAACTTCTTCTTTTTCATCAGGAGTTTTATTTTTAAGCCTTTCCATAACTTCCCTTATTTTAGATTGAAGTTTTTCACGCTCTTTATCTTCATCAATTTCACTTGTTACTTTTACCTCTTCCTTAATTTCATTTTCAGGTTTTAAAGTTTCACGAACAACTTCCGCATCCTTTATATGTTCAGGATTATTATAGACGCTATATCTTGCAATTTTTTCATCTTCTATCGCTTTCACAGGGGAAATTTCTTCTTTTACTTCCTCTTTTGATACAGATTCTTCTTTAACTTCTTCCTTTACAGGAACCTCTTCTGGCTTTTCATTTTTCTTGAAATATTTATTAAAGTCAAATTTGAAACTTTCAACAACAGAAAAATATGTTACAAGACAAGCGCCCAATATAACACTTAAAAATGAAAGATATTTAGGAGATTTCAAAATCCTTCCACTTACAATAAATTTTCCAAAATATTTATAATGCGTTAAACTGAAAATATCAAACTGCCAAAAATGAAATGCAACCTTATTTATAATAAAAAGTGCAATAAAAAAAACAACAGCACTTGCAATGTAATTTATTGATTTTTCTTTATTTATAGACATTTTTTAATCCCTTTTAGTTAACTACTGCAATATAATTTAAACTAATTTTATTATTTTGTCAATAATTTTATTACAAAAAAATCCCCTTATATTACAAAGGGGAATTTTCATCCAAATCTAAAACAATCCAGCCAAAGAATTAGCAATTGCCTCTTTTATAGGAGAGACAGCTTCCTCAGCAGTCAAATTGACCTGATTTGCCATTACAGTCAAAGTTGTTGTATAAGACTTTGTATTCATAACAGAATTACTTTGTGAAGCAGTCACAGTATTATTTCCCTGTGATGAAAGAGAAATACTATCAGCATTATAAGGTTTTACCCTTTCAGTAATTCTTATATCTGTTTGCACTGCATAATAATTATCCTTTGTATTTGCATCAAAATACATAGATGCAAGTCCAGCAAGAAGTCCTGCTCCTATTGCAGTTGCATCATTATTCTTTGAGGCAACAGCAAATCCAACACCCGCACCTGTCAAAAGAGAAGATGATGATGCTTGATCAGCATTTACTCCATCTGATACCATAACAGCCTTTAACACATTTGTTTGCAAAATAAAGTTTGCCTCATCAGGATTATTTGTAATCAAATACTCCTTTTCCATCAAAGATTTCTTAATCGCAACAGCCAAATTATTAAAAGCAGGATTATCCGAAGTATTCCTTGATTGCACATATATATAAGTTTTTTCTGGCATAGTTGGATTAAGCCAAACAGTCGACGACATTTTTGTTTGTATTGTTAAATCGCTTTTTGACATTCTTGTATAAATACCAGCACACCCAGTCAAAACAAGTGTGACACCTAAAACACTCATAAACTTTTTCATTTTTACCTCCATTTTTTTATTTATATTTTTAATATACATTTTTTAGTTTCATTTTACAAGCCTTTATGTAATAATAGAGTTATGAATAAAATATATTTTGACACAGAAAATAAATTATTATTTGAAACTATCAAATCTATATTTGAAGATATAGGTTTTTGTGAGGTTATAAATCAACCAAGCCAAAATCTCCCTATATTAAAGGAAAATAAAAATAATTTCACAATAGGCAAATTTACATTTCAAAAACCATTATATATAAAGGATATAATCACAAAAAATATTTTTGAAAATACATTTTCTTTTTCAAATTTTTTAATAAATAAGCAAACAAGAAAAATTTCGTATGATAAAAATTCAACCACACTTACACAAACAGAATTAAACATACTTGAAATACTATATAAATCAAAAAATGGCATATCTCTTGATGAAATATTAAAAGATGTTCTTGATTATTCAAGTATTTCACAATCAAAAACCTCCGCCACACATATTTATAATTTAAGGAAAAAACTAAATATGATAAGCGGACTTTCAAACATAATCATATTTGAAAATAACAAATATAAGTTAAATAAGAACTAATATCCTCTATCTATTTTCTTTTGCACTACCTCAGGTGAAAGAGTTTGTTTTCCATCATCCCTTTCTACATTCTTAAGAGATACTCGATAATCAAGATAATCTGTAAAATAGGAATATTCAAATTTTCCATTATCAGCATTATAAGTTGGAGACCAACCTGCCTCTTTTTTAATTTGATCATCTAATTTTTCCTTAGCTTTACTAAATTTTGATTCTTCTATGTTTTTATTATAGTCATTCCAGTAGGCTGTATATTCATCCTTAAATTTAGAATGATCCTTAGCATAAGATATAGCACTACTTAAAGAATGTTCTAAATCATAAAGAGCATCATATAATTCCTTAGCATCATCAATATCAAGTGTATTATCCCAATTTCCACAATTACTTAATGCAAACTCTGCAGATTCTATCAATGTATAAATATATTCCACAGGATTTCTTTTAATATGTTTCATCTCAATTTCTATTGAAAAGGAGTCATACTCACGATAAAATTCATCTACAATTTCATTATCATAATAAAGTGTATCTAATACAGTCTTTAAATTATGTATAAGTAATTTAATATCATCTTTCTTTATTTTTGAAATATTGTCAGTTTTTTGTGCATCAAATATGTATTTTCCCATAATAACCTCCTATTTTTATAAGATTTGTAGTTTTTTTATATTAAATTTTATTTTATCCATAACAGTTTCCTATGAAAGTCCAGTTTCTTTTATAAATTCCTGTCTTATATCATCAATCGCAGTTAAAGAATTTTTTCGCTCTACATACCAAAATTTCCACCCATTACATGATGGTAAATTTTGAAGTTTTGCACCAACTTGATGAATAGAACCTTGTAAATCATTATTTACTTTCACACTTCCATCCGCAAGTATTTTTGCAGAATACTTTTTGTTTGCATCAACTAATACATCACCGGATTTAAGTTTTCCGCATTCCACAAGATTTCCAAATGGCACACGAACAAATTTTTTCTTTTCTGTCACTTCTAATTTATCAATAGGTTTTATAGCATCAATTCGCCTTTGTGCACCTTCAACATAGCGTTTATCTTGCTCAATTCCTATAAAGTTTCTTCCTAATTTCTTTGCAACTGCACCAGTTGTTCCAGTCCCAAAGAATGGATCCAAAATCACATCACCTTGTTTTGTAGAAGAAAGTATCACACGATAGAGAAGAGCTTCTGGTTTTTGTGTAGAATGAAGTTTTTCTCCATTCTCATCCTTTACTCTTTCACTTCCTGTGCAAATAGGCAAATTCCAATCACTTCGCATTTGTAAATCGTCATTTAAAGCCTTCATAGCCTCATAATTAAAGGTATATTTTGACTTGCTGGATTTAGAACACCAAATAAGTGTTTCATGGGCGTTGGTAAATCTTGTCCCCTTAAAATTAGGCATAGGATTATTTTTCACCCAACAAATATCATTTAAAATCCAAAAACCAAGATTTTGAAGTATAGTTCCAACCCTAAAAATATTATGATAAGAACCAATCACCCACATAGTTCCATCATCTTTCAAAACTCGTCTGACCTCACTTAACCACTTAAAGCAAAAGTCGTCATAAGCACTCATACTTTCAAACTTATCCCAATAATCGTCAACTGCATCAACCGAAGTATTATCCGGTCTTATCAATGGATTATTAAGTTGCAAATTATACGGAGGATCAGCAAACACCATATCAACGGACTTATCAGGTATCCTTTTAAGCTCCGCAAGACTGTCCCCACAAATTATTTTATTGATTAAGTTTAAACCCTTAGTCATTCCCTTTTCCTCTTTCTCTTATTTTTGCATTATATCACAAAATTGAAGTTAAAAAAAGAGGCAAAATAGGAATTTTTGAAAATTTTTTGCTTGATTTTTAAAAAATAGACTCTTTTCAAAGGGATAAATCCGTTTATTCTTGATTTTAAAAATTTTTAACCTATATAATATTATATAGTCTATTTAATGAAAAGGAGTCTACTATGATAAAAACACAAACTGTAAACATTTCATCACAATTTTCCGAGGGATTAAAGGCATATACAAGAAAGGTTTTCAATTATATGATGTTAAGTCTTGGAATAACTGCACTTGTTTCTTATTTAATGATAAGAACTAATTTAATAACCGCATTTTTAACAGTCAAAGGAAATAGTGTAGGATATTCTGGTTTAGGTATGCTAGTTGTATGGGCTCCACTATTTATAATTTTATTTATGGGATTTTCAAAAAATCTTTCTGCAAAAGGAACTAAAATAGCATTATTTTCTGTTGCAGCCTTAGAAGGTGCCTCAGTATCACTTCTTATCCTTTTTGCTGGCGTTCATAATGCTTTCCAAGCATTCTTAATAACAGGTATCTTGTTTGGTGCTATGTCATTATATGGATATACCACAGGTAAAGATTTACTCCAAATGGGAAATATCTTAATTATGGGACTTTGGGGATTAGTCATAGTTTCAATAGTAAGTATGTTCACAGGTGGCGTTGGTATCTGGTTTTCATATTTAACAGTAATTATCTTTACAGGACTTATCGCATACGAAGTTCAACAAATAAAGGATATATATGCTGTAACAAAGGGAAACCCAGAACAAGCAGATAAACTTGCAACATTCTGTGCTCTAAATCTATATTTGGATTTCTTAAATGTATTTATTGCACTTTTAAGAATATTAGGTAACGGCAAAGAATAAAACACTTGCAAGAATAAAATCTTATGATAAACTTCACTTATGCTAACAAACAAACGGAGTAAAAAAATGGCTTATAAAATAGATAAAAACATTTGTATTTCATGCGGTCAATGTGAAGCAATCTGCCCACAATCTGCTGTTTCATTCAAAGACGGTGGTTATGAAATTGATCCTGAAAAATGTGTAAATTGTGGAACTTGTGCTGAAAATTGCCCAGTATCTGCAATCTCAGAGGATAAAGAATAAATCAATTATTCTTAAAAATTAATCCCCCAGTTTTTTGCTGGGGGAGTTTTTTTTAGAAAAATTGAGAATCTATTACATAGTCGGTACATACATCAAAATAAGTAGTATCTTCACTACCACTCCAATCCTCATAACAATAAGTACATTTAACTGTCAAATTTACATCATCAATTTTACAAGTAAAGCCATCTCTGAAAGAATCATCCTTAATTAAATCTGCAACATAAAAACAGTCTCTTAAATAATAATTATCACCACATGATTTATATAACTTTTCTCCTTTATTTTCAGATTTAGCGTCTACCCATTTGTATCCGTCACAATGCTTAGAACCATCACACACTTTCACCTTCAAATACTTACAAGCCTTAGTTCTCCCACCAGGAGAGTATTGGTAGTCAGGACATTTAACGCAAGTTTCGTTAGATGATAGATAATACCCAGGGTAACAGTAGGTAGTAGGTTCAGGCTTTTGTTCTTCAGGTTTCTTTATGCACTGATAGAAGGTTTGTGCGTTGGAGATAGTAGGATTAAATGTCATCAATCCCAAAGCAGTTAAGTATAAAATATTGTTCATTTTCTTCATTTTGATTTTTCCTTTCAGTTTGTTGTTAATATAAGTTAGTTAAAAGTTTTTTCTTTTTCGAGTAGAGTAATTGTTGCACTCTCCTCCTTGTCTTTGGCGACCCCCTGACCCCCCACTGGGGGTCGCCTGTAATTGTCTTCGCAATTACTGACTTATTGATTATTTTTCATATTGTTTTCTCCTTAGGGTTTCCAGTCAGCAAGCGGTCACCCCCAACCCCCCGAAGGGGCGTCCGCGGTAGTTTCACTCCTATTGTGCTGACATAAGTTTTTCATTTAAGTTCCTTTCATTAAATTTTTATA
>JBJEXC010000040.1:0-8660 GCA_051885355.1 Alphaproteobacteria bacterium
TCGAATGCTTTTTGTAGTAGGTGAACGACACATCTTTGAAGACAAACTTGTGCCAATGCTTTATATTTTTGCCAGCAGGTTTTTGCAACAATTCCTCATCTTTATCATCAAAGTTTTTTGTAAGGTTGTCAATGTGTGCCTTTGCATCATTTATATCCTCTGCAATATTCATAAATTCATTATTAATATTTTTCAACATTGGATAAATTGAAACTAACATAACAATAGTTGCTAAATGTTCCCCTGTTTCAACATATTGATAAAGGAAATATCCAGTTGGTAATGCAAACAATAACAATAAATATAATTTTGATATAATTGTTTGATATGCAATATAATACCTTATCCTTTTACCAGCATTCAAATGCTTATCATATTTACCATTTAATACTTGAAAAACAAAACTTAATAAATTTGTTTTCTTAACTGTCTTTATATTATACAAAAGGTCTGTATATGATTTTTCAAATTGATTATGACTATCTCTCCACTCATTTGTTAAAGGAAGTCTTAAATAATAGGATATATAAGAGTAAATTATAGAACCGGTCATTCCAACAGTAAAATATAATCCCAAATAAAATGATTTATAAAAAGCATAAATTATAAATAAAATAGCAATAGTAAAATTATTTATATATCCATGTGTTGTTTTTATTATAAATTGAGATAGTATTGCTGCCACATTATTTAGCATTGATAAGAAATAACCAGAACTGTTATGCAAGTGCCATGAATAAGGTTTGTTAAATAACTTTCTATAATAAATCTTTTTCAAAGAAAGCCTTAACACATATCTTAAATATTCGTTAAAATATACATTTACTCTGCTTACAAATATTTCAAAAAATGAACTGCCAATAACAAGGTAAAAATAAAACAAAATATCTTCCTTGTTGCCATCCTGTATCGCTTTTACAAAATATGATGTAAACAAAGGCACTAAAAATTCAAAAAAACCTCTCATAACACCAGTAAGATTATTAAGAATAAAACTTATTTTCTGGCTTAGATTTTCACATGACATCCAAGAAAGTCTGTATATTTGAAATATTGTTTGCATTTTCTCTTCCTTAATTCCTTAAATTTTCAATAAAAAGAATTTTATCACATTTTTAATTTTGTGTAAAGAATAAAGCATATTTCTGGGGGGGGGGATAACTAATTGATTTTACAGGATATTTTAGCAATATAAGAAAAATAAGATTGGCGGATGGGGAGGGATTCGAACCCCCGGTGGAGTTGCCCCCACAACGGTTTTCAAGACCGCCGCATTCGACCACTCTGCCACCCATCCGTAAAAGATAGGCAAATTATAAATTACATTTTCAAAATTTGCAAGAATTTTATCAATATTTTTTATTTAATTCCCAATTCCACGCAGTTTTTATAATATCTTCCATATTATATTTTGGCACCCAACCAAGAATTTCTTTTGCCTTATCCGAGGTCGCACTTAAAACTGCCGGATCACCAGCCCGCCTTTTTTCTATTACAACAGGACATTGTCTGCCTGTGATTTTCTCTGATATATCAATAATCTCCTTCACACTTGTTCCCCTTGATGTGCCAAGGTTAAGTGTCCCACTGAACTTATCTATATTTTCCACTGCAAGTTTATGTGCAACCGCCAAATCTTCCACATGAATATAATCACGAATACAAGTTCCATCAGGAGTTTCATAATCATCACCAAAAATTTTTATATTCTTACGCTCCCCTTTAATTGCCTTTAACACCAGCGGGATAAGATGAGTTTCTGGATTATGTGCTTCTCCAATACTTCCATCAAACGAACAACCGGAGGCATTAAAATATCTGAATGCAATATACGAAAGTCCATAAGCCCTACGATAATCCTCAAATATCTTTTCAATCATCAACTTTGTTTGCCCGTATGGGTTAATGGGATTAGTCGTATGCTTTTCATCAATAGGAGTATATGTTGGATTTCCAAATACCGCTGCTGTCGATGAGAACACAATTTTTTTAACATCAAACTCCAACATTACATCAAGTAAATTTAAGGTTCCTATCACATTATTTGTATAATACTTTGCTGGATTTTCTACACTTTCACCCACTGCAATAAATGCAGCAAAATGAATTACTATATCAATAGGATACTTTTTGAAAACAGCCCTTAAACTTTCCTTATTCATCAAATCCGCAATTTCAAATTTATCAGTTTTAACAGCCTCCTTATGTCCACTGATAAGATTATCTGCAACAATAACATTATATCCATTTTCAACCAAGTGTTTAACTGTATGTGAACCAATGTATCCAGCACCACCCATAACCAAAATATTTTTCATAATAATTCCTTTACTTTTTAACCGTTATAGGAATAATATATCATTAGGAAACAAGAAAAGGAAGAAAATTATGTTTGAAGAATTAGAAATAGCAAAAAATAAATGTGCAACCTGTCAAAAATGCCCCCTTCATAAAACAAGAACTCATATGGTATTTTCTGATGGTATTCCAAACACAAAACTTATGTTAATAGGTGAAGCCCCAGGGTATTACGAGGACCAACAGGGAAAACCATTTGTGGGTCGTTCCGGACAACTCCTTGATAAAATATTTGAATCAGTCGGACTTACCCGCGAAAAAGATATTTACATTTGCAATACGATAAAATGTCGCCCACCTGACAACCGTAATCCATTACCAGAAGAAAAACTTGCATGCCGTGAATATCTTGATGTGCAACTTCAAACATTAAAACCTAAAATAATACTCCTTTGTGGAGCAGTTGCCGTGCAATCACTTCTTCCTGATGTAACATCTGGTATTACAAAGATAAGGGGACAATGGTTTAATGGACCAAACGGTTCAAAAATGATGCCAATATTCCATCCATCATATTTGCTTCGTAATCCATCACACGAGGTAGGCAAACCAAAATGGCTTATGTGGCAAGATATTCAAGAGGTCAAAAAAGCCTACGATGAACTAACTTAAAAAAATATCCCCCAAATGGGGGATTTAATTTACTCATTTAACTTTTTAATATTCTTGACTTCAACTTTATCAGATTTAAAAAGTCCACCTTTATCGACTTCACCTGTAATTTGAATTTTTTCACCTGCGGAAACAGTAACACCTCTAAAATCATCTTCATCTATTTCAATTATAACAGTTCCAGTTCCATCATTAAATAAATATTTCTCATCACCCAAAGCCTTTTCAATAACACCTTGTAAAACAATAATTTCATCGTCTTTTTTATTTTTAACATCTTCTATTGTTTCAACTGTAATGCTTGTAGGTTGGAAAACAAAACCTTGACCTTGCCCTTTATTTTTCTTACCTGCCATAACAGAAGATGACATAATTAAACAAGACATAGCAATAATAAACATAGATTGTAATTTTTTCATTTGATTTTCTCCTCTTTTTGGTTAATCATATAAAGTATAATATATAAAATTTGAAATTTAATCAATTGAAATAAAATCCTATGATAAACCTTAATAACTTTAATGAACTTATAACAAACAATACAAAGGAAAATGAAAAAATCCTACTTAACATTGGCAATTTTATTATAAATAATTTTATCCTCCATTCAGAAATAAGTAACAAAAATTATATTATATCAGATATAGAATTTTATATTTCTTCACCACATCACCAAATCGATACGGATTTAGAAAGCGGAAGAAAAATAGTCCATTGCAACGAAAGGCAACTTTTACAAAATAATTTTTATATACATAAAACAGGAAAATCATACTCACTTATCCAAGGTGCAGGAATTGATTTATGCTTTGGAAATAATAAGGATACTTATGTCGGTATTTTGATAAGGGAAATCACTGATACCTCAACAAATATAACTTACCACGGACCACAAAAAGTTTTAAAAACTCTTTTAAACCTTCCACTATTTTATGGCGAATATAAACAAACTTATATAGATTATGCAACAACTATTGAAAGTATGGATATTTTCAACACTGACAATCTACTCCACATTACAAAAACAGAAAATAGTTTTAAAACAACCCTTGATAAAAGAGTAAATGTCAACAGCAACCTCCTTTACAGGGTAAGGAAAATATAGAGGTATATTATGGAAAAGTGGCAACAGGAACAACAAAAATCTATCATAGATATACATGAAATTAAAAAACAATTTCCACTACTAAACATTGCTGATAATGTAAATTTTAATGTGAAAATCACACCTTACTACTTATCCCTTATTGATAAAAAAAATCCAAATGATGTTTTGGCAAAAATAGTCCTTCCATCAACAAAGGAATTAAATATAAAAAAGGAAGAACTTGACGACCCAATTGGCGATAAAATGAAAAATAAAGATTTAAATAATTATCCAATTTCAAATCTTACTCATCGCTATCCTGACAGAGTCCTTATTTATATGGGTAATGTATGCAGTTCTTATTGCAGATATTGTTTTAGAAAAAATCTACTTACCCATAAACCTATTACAAATAAGGAAATAGAGGATATTATTTCCTATATCAAAAAGCACAAAGAAATTCGTGAGGTTATTCTAAGCGGTGGCGACCCCCTTATGAATGATGATAAAAAACTTTTCACCACACTTCAAAAAATCAAAACTATCCCACACATAAAAACTATAAGGATTCATACTCGTATGCCTATTTATAACCCATACAGAATTACGAATGATTTTATAAAGGGAATTAAAAAACTACAAAAACCTTTAACTATCATAATTCACGCAGTCCACGAAAGGGAACTTACTGATACAGTAAAAAAGAAATTGAAACTACTTCAATCTGCTGGCGTAATTTTATTAAATCAAACCCCTTTATTAAAGGGAATAAATGATACAGTGGAAATTCAAACAAACCTTAATTACCGTTTGCTTGAATGCGGTGTTCTACCTCACTATCTCCACTACCTTGATTTGGCAAAGGGTACTTCGCATTTCAGAACATCGCTAAAAGATGCACAAAAATTGATGAAGGATTTACGCGGACACATAGGCGGACACCTTATTCCAAAATTAATATTGGATATTCCAAACGGCTATGGTAAAATCCAACTAGAAGAAAGTTTCATAAAAAAAATCTATAAAAAAGATAATGCCAATTTCATTGATGTTGAAAGCCCAGTTATAAAGGGAAAAATTTTAAAATATAAAGAGGTTCTTGATAAATGAAAAATACTTTACTTCAAAACCTTGATAAACTTCATACAACCAATTTAGGGGTTATAAGGATACAGAGAAATATTCAACTTGCAACAGATGTGATAAGTTGGTGCAAGGATAAAATAAAATCCCCCTCTGCAAATATTACAAAACGAGGGGAAAATTTTTATATTGATGTTGATGATTTTATTATAACCGTAAATTCATACAGCTATACTGTCATTACAGTTCATAAAAAATAATTACTTATTTAAGTTCACACAGAAAGCTAACCAAATATTTATCCAACAGTAAAACTTTCTTGCTTTGCAATTTTTTTATTCTTCATCAATATTTACAAGTATATATTTGTCATTTCCCATTCCCAACTCCTTCATATAGGAAAGTTGGCGAAGTCCATGACGAGATTCGATTCGCTCCTGCAAATCTTTACTTTTTTCACTCAAATTATATACCAAATCAACAGAAGCCTGATCCACCGCTAATATATCATCACTGGCAAGTATTCCAATATCAGGGACATTTACCTTTGCGGCCCCAAGTCCTGCACAATCACAATCAACCGACATATTCCTTAATACATTTATGAAAGTGATATTTTTACCAAAGTAATCAACCGTCGCCTTTGCCGATTCGGTCATTCTTTCCATAAACTCATCTTTTGAAATACTCCATTGATCTTTTCCTGGATAAGTATGAATCATCTTTTTCCCAATTCTGCCATCCGCAATACCAATACCGATATTTTTATTGGAGCCACCAAAACCACCCATAGTATGACCTTTGAAATGAGTAAGAACAAGAAGAGAATCATAGTTTCTTATATTTTTACCCATAGACATTTCGGTAAACCATTTGCCACCCTTTACAGGAAGCATAGTTGTTCCATTTTCATCTAAAATATCAACAGGAGCAAAAGTCCAACCATTTACTTTCAAGGTTTCCCTGTGTGCATCAGTTGTATATCTGTCCCCTTCATAATAAGTATTAGTTTCAACAATAGTTGCGTTTGGAAGTTGCTTTTCCATCAAATATTTTACCCACGACGAAGGTATAATATTTGGACCATTTTTTTCACCAGTATGAAGTTTTATTGCAACATTATCCTTCATATTTTTATTTACTTTTTTGTAAATTTTTTCCAAACCCTCTGGACTTAAATCTTGAGTAAAATAAACAATAGATGCCTTACCCTCTCTTTTATCAACAGGAATATTGACCGAACTTCCCAAGGGATTTTCCACATTCACAGATTTAACCGATTCGGAACTTTTTTGTTTTTTCATCAATTTTGATTTTACAAAGAATACTAATAATACAAGAATAACTGCCAAAATCAGAAGCAAAATAATATTACGATATTTCATTTTTTTCCTTTCAAATTGTTAACGATAAAATTATAAATGTTAAAGTTAACTCTAAGTCAAGCATTTTTTTTAAGGAAAATAAATATAATCTTATACAATAAAAAAATCCCCTCCTGTTGGAGGGGTGTTTTTATTTCAATACTTTCTCACATCTTTCAGCTCTATCCACATTGTCTTGCAGTTTCTTAAGTGTCACCGCTCCTAACACTATCCCTCCTGCACTAGTCCCTGTCGTTACTCCTGCCATTATGTTTGAGGCTAGATTCAATCCCTTCTCCTTCTTTACCCCTTCCTCACTGTCATCTTTACGAACTTTTTCCGTGTTTGCAAGGGCTGAAGTTATAGTGCCTGCAACACTTGTCGCTGTTCCTATACCACCTACAATAGTTGAGGCTGTCATTACTCCCTTTATGTCTTTTATATTATTACTGTCTAAGTCATTACAAGAATTCGCTATGTTTTGATAAATGGTAAGGTCGGTATCAGCCTCCTCCGCCATAACATTATTTAGGTTAGTCTTAAGGGAGTTGACAGAGGCGTTACAGGATTTCATTTTATCTATGAGGTCGTCGAGTTTTTTGATATTGATGCCGGAGGTGATAGTAGAGGTAGCCGATGTTGCTATACTTCCTGCCATAAGACCTGTTCGGACATTGCCAAGAGTTTGGGAGGTGGATTCATCCTTGGCAATTTCCTTTTGTAATTCAGTTTGCTTTTCTTCAACATCTTCCCTTGTTATATCATCAGAAATTCCACTTAAAACTCTTGAAACTTCTCCATTTAAAATGGCCTGTTCAAATTCAGAATCTGACATATTTAATAATCGTTCTATATCATCATTACTTTGTTTGCTTTCCTCAATCTTTTTATCTTTAACGGACTTTACAATACCAGTTGCCAATGCACCACCAGAGGTAAGAGTTCCAAGAGAACTTGCACCTGTAGAAACTCCTGCTAATACCTGTATAGTTTTTAGTTCATCTTTAATTCCAAGGCAAGATGATTTTGCCTCTTGCATATTTTGGTTAAGTATTGAAAGTAATTCAGAAACTTCTTTTTCTTTTTTGGTTGTTATACTTGTTTCCATTGCTTCCATCACTTTTTGTGCCTCTAACTCTTCCAAAGTAATAGGAGTAGATGTAGTTTTTGAAGCAGTTGCAGTAGGTGTCATACCGCCAGAATTTCTTCTTTTTTTAGGAGCAGAAAATGCCACGCCACTATTTATTAACATTACTAGACTTAAAGTTATTATTGATACTTTTTTCATTTTTTACTCCTTTTTATTCTTCAAGTAGTGTCACATTATTGTTTTCATCAACATAAACTTTTGTTGTTTTGCCATTATGGATAACAGTAAAATTCCCATTTCCATGATCTGTATACTTTGTGTATCCACCTTCGCCTCTTATATTTAAGAATTTACTAATAGCAATTTGTTTTTCTGTAATTTTTTTATTTTTTCCTGTTAAATGGGAAAGAGCAAAAGTATCCATCTCATCCTGAAAATCTTCAAAAGAGTCATCAAAAGAATTATTTAATTGTTTTGATATAGGCTCACAAGTGTATTTTGGAGGATTGTTTGGCTGAGAGCTTAAACCATAAAGTTGACATATATATTCATCATTTTCGCAAGTCCAACGTAGATTGCGTGTACTTGTGCAACTGAATTTACCATTATAAAGATTTCTAGAATTTAGAAAATCTGTAGTATCAGTATCCGTATAATCTTCTATTTTTTTATTATACCATTTAGATCCATCTTCTACAGGTTCATTTTCTTTCTTTAACATAGTTTCATTTTTTGCTTCCTGCTCTTTTTGTTTTAAGGATTCTTTATATGATTCAAACTTTTTATTACATATATCCATAGCAAATATTACTTGTTTCATAGATTCAGGATTGCTATCATAACAGTCACAACTGAATTCATTACATAATTTATAATCTTTATTATTTGAAAAATCTATATCACTAGCAAATATTGATTTAAGTTTAAAGCAAAGACTTTCTACTTGACTGGCTGTATAGGCTTTTGCATTAAATGAAAAAAGAAATGTTAATAAACAGAGTATTGAAATTGTTTTGAATAGGTTTTGAGAAGTTTTTAGATTATAACTCTTTGATTTTACAGGTGT
>JBJEXC010000041.1:0-8619 GCA_051885355.1 Alphaproteobacteria bacterium
CAAATAAAGATGATGGAGATACATTTGTAATATTAAATATAAATCTTCCATATAGTTACATTCAATATGCAGAAAACAAACTTGAGAAAGAAATCATAAAATATTTGAAGGATAATAACGAGGAAAAGTTTACCTTCAAAGTCAATTTTAGTAGGGTATTTTTTGCTGAAAACACCGATGTACTTGAAAAACTAAATGAAAATTCAAGATTATGGATTGAATACGATAGTAAGCAATATTTGCTTTATATTTCATCGTTTTCATATAATATGTCTAGAAGCGATGTTCTTCCCGATATTCAAGTAGAACTTACCGAAGAATTGTCAACATCAACTAATGCAATACAGAAAGCAATAAGTGGAGTTAAAGATGAAATTGGTCGTGTTTTCTCAGCAATAGATTTTTCTGCAGTTATATCAAAAGACTTTATCCGAAAGAATGAAGATGATGAAACAAGTGGTATAGTTAATTTTACAAAAGGAATAAAATTTGGAGAGGGTGGTATAGTTGAGATACTTGATAATAATAGTGCTAAACTAACTATAGATTATCTTGAAGTTACTAAAAAGGCTTCTTTTTCTACAATAGAAATACAAGAGAAAAACCATATTGGAGGTCAACTACTACTGACGGTTGCAGCGATAAATTGTGGCGAGGTCGAGTCTGTTGAAGTTGAATATCCTCAAAAAAAAGAAGATGGTACTATTAATTTTATTAGCAAAAGCGCATATAGATGCTATTTTCAAACAAAGAATAGTATTGGGCAACAAATATTCAATAATTTTGCTGTGAATGATTTGGCTATATGCCAAACATATAATGAATGGGGAAGCAGATATTATTGGAGACTCGTCGTTGGGGTTGGCGAAGATTATATAGACCTTTCCGTTAATGATTGCGATGAGTTAAGCGGAATACCACAAGAGGGAGACAAGATAATTCAGTTTGGAAATATTGCGGATGAATCAAGACAATCAGCTATTATCCTTGCTGCCTATGGGAATGATTCTCCATATATTATTCAATATAATGGTATAAATAGTTTTGAACTTCCTCAGAAAGAAAAAGATGAAAAGATTGTCACTAAGTTATCAAGAAATGAAAATATTATTACGGGAAAATTAAAGGTATTAAAAGGTTCAACGGGCTTTGATAACTTCGATGATGCGGATATAGGTGCTCAAAATATTTTGAGAAATAGTGGTTTTACGGGGGATTATCTTTCAGAACCTCTTTCGGATAAATGCGTAATTGATGCATCTAAAAAATTATTTTCCGAACCATTAGACCATTGGAGATATGAGATTATATCTGAATCAACGGAGGAAGACAATATAGAGACTCAAGAAATACAAGAAGAAAATAATAGTGAAGATGGCAAAGAAAATGATTCATCGAATACAACTATCGAAATTATTGAATCAAGTGGCGTAGAAGTTATATCGCTCCCAAGTGTATCTGAAAGTGGGTTTGGAGTTAAATTCAATGACGGTACAATTACCGATGGCGTTTTAGTTGGAGATGGCGGTATGTTAATTCAAAAACTCCACTATCCGCTTCTTATAGGTGAGTATTATACATTATCTTTTAATGCAAAAGGGATAATTGTTTCTACTGAAGTTAATGAAGAAACGAATGAAGTAATTAATCACTATAATGTAATAAAATATACGATTGGGGATATAGTTGGAACGGTTGAATTGTCTAACGAATGGAAAAGATATGTCGTTAAAATTCAAATAGAAACATCAAGTGATGTATTCAAATTTGAAGGTATAAGCATATCTTTGTCAGAGCCTCAATTAGAGAGGGGGACTGTGGCAACAAAATGGAAAAGATGTCCTCTTGATAATGATAGCAATAGAATTTATTATGAATCACTGAAATATCTTCAGCAAGCAATAAATGAAGGAAGTACAGAAATAAATGGAGGTCTTGTTTTAACTAATCATATAAAGGTTGGAAACTATGCTAACTTTAATATGATTAAAGAAACGGGCGGTATGCAGGGAACTTGGATAGATGATAATAGTCCATTTTTATGGGGTGGAGGAACTAATCTAAAGGCTCTATATACTATTGAGAAATATAAGGATAATCCAACATATCAACCATCGGAAGAAGAACTTACCGACTCTATGTGTAATTTTGTAATTACTCACGGAGGAAAAGTGATTCTTAACGATGCAATAGTTAGAGGAACAATTTATGCTAATAATGGAATATTTAGAGGAAGAATTGAGGCTCAAAGTGGATATTTTGGTGGATTAAAGATAGGAAAATTTAGTACACCAGACGGAAATTCTGATGCATCACCTTCATTATATAACGAGGAAAGATATGAAAAAGACTCATATACTTTCTCAAATGTATTAAAGATATATGATGGGAAATTATATTTTTCGGGAACATATTGCGATTCTAATATATGCTATTTGGGAAATTCGCTTTTAATTAATGTATCTTCCGATGATGATAGAATAAACTATAATGATGCCGTTCTTAATATAAGTGCAAATAAGAAAGCATCTTTAAAGTGTAGCAATGGAGATGTTATTATTGAATATTCCAACATTGTTCACTCAATGGGACAATTTAAGGGATTTCATTCAAGTATTACACATATAAACGGTAATGTTGAACTTAATGGAAGGGAACTTAATAATATCTTTATTGTAGATGTATCAACGGGAGATTGTGCGGTATCACTTGATTTGCCCGAAGATGGGCAGGTATTTGATTTTTATAAATGCGGGAATACGGGTAAATTCTACATTCAAAGTAATACATATAATATAGTGGATTCAACACTAAATGAAAGAAGAAAGATTGAAATCTCTTCATATTATACAAAAATCGTTTATTCAAAATCAAGTGATAAGTGGTACATAGTAAATATTTAGCAATATGGAACTTGATATTATAAAATTAAATACTACTTGGAACGATGCTGCAGGAAGCATAAATAATAACTTCTTAAAGTGTCAGCAGGAAATTGATACATTTAAAATACCACAAAGAATGAGTTATCATCATATTCAATCAACTCCATCGGAAGTATGGACGATTCAGCATAATCTTGGTTTTTATCCAAATGTAAAAATTATAGATAGTAATAGAGAACAAGTCTATGGGGACATAGTTTTTGATGATGAAAATACCGTTACACTTAAATTTGGCGGTTCATTTTCAGGGGATGCTTATCTTGACTAAAAAGGAGAAATAATATGGCTATTAAACTAAAAAGCGGTGCAGATTTATGTGGTATGCAAATAACAAGGTTTTGCATACAAAATGACACGGCAGACCCTACGGATAAAGCCGTAGGAAGAAAATACTTTAATACGGGGTCTGGTACGGCAGCAAAGAGAGAGCGCATTTATACAGGCGACACATCTATTACCTCGGATGGATGGAGAACACAAGCATATCTTGATGATTTAGATAAACTTGATATAGCCTCTAATAGCGATTTTCTTGCCCTTAAGAATAAGGTTGATGACTTTCTTGAAGGTGTAGATGTTGACGATACTATTAATAAATGGAAGGAACTTGAAGCCTTTCTTGCTGATTATAAAGAAACTGATACTCTTGCAAACCTTCTTGGCTTAAAAGCTAATGCAGATGGAAGTAATGCAACGGGTACTTGGGCGATAAGCATTAGCGGAAATGCAGCAACGGCTACAAAATTAAGTACTGGCTTAACATATACGGCTTGGGGAGCAACCTTTTTTACATCGGGGCGACCGACTACTATAAGCACATCTACGGGCATAACGGTAGGTACTCTTACTGCATCAAGTTCAGCGACTTTAAATGGAGGTGCAACTATTCCAACAGGCAAGACATTAAAGATTGGTGCACGAACAATTAGTTGTGATTCAAACGGTGCACTTTCCGTTGATGGCGATTTCTACGCCACGGGACAAGTGGCATCGGGAGGTATAGCGGATGATGTTGAAGATAGTGATGCAACATCTACCAAGAAAAAAACATTTGCAATACCAATAGGAACAACATCAATTACTCTTACCCATAATCTTGCAACAAGAGATGTTGTTGTAATGATATATGAAAATACATCTCCATACGATATGATTCTTGCAGATGTGACTTATGATACAACATCAGCAGTTACGGTAACTTTTGGAACAGCGACAACTGTCGCGCATAGAGCAGTAATTATAGGGTAATTTAGTTATTTATGGGAACAATAAGTAAAGATTTTAGTTATCGAGAATTTGAGATAACTAATAAAGAACAATATAAAGACAAAAATATAATAACAGACTATAATGTAAGGAATAATATTAAAGCCCTTGTTGAAAATGTTCTCCAGCCACTTAGAGATGAGTGGGGAAAACCATTAATAATAAATAGCGGATATAGATGCCCTGAACTAAACTCTCTGATTGGAGGAAAGCCGACATCACAACATCTAAGGGGAGAAGCGGCAGATATAAGATGCGATAACTCATTTGAACTCGCTAAAAAGATTATTGAACTAAAACTCCCTTACGACCAAATAGGTCTTTATAATACATTTGTTCATATATCACATAAAAAAAATGGAGATAATAGAAAGATGATTTTTTATGATAACAGATATAATGGAGAGCGATTCTAATACCATATAAACTAAAAGAAGGAGATATTAATTTATCTCCTTCTTTTATTAAATATCTTTGATTCTTTAAGAAATCGCTAAATCAATAAGTTCATTAAGTTGCGCAAGTGCCGAATCGTATTGCCCGCCATCCTCGGACTCAAACATAAAATCAAGTACGGCAAAAATATCTCCCCCAATATTCATATTTGATTTGCGACAAAAATTAAAAAAATCCATTTTATTAACTTTCTTAATATCAATATTTACATCAGAATCAAGAAGTTTTCTCATAATAGCATTTCTCTTTACATTAAGTTTATGGATTTCGGAATCAGATGATTCAAGTTCTTTAATAAGCGATATCCTCTTTGCTTCATCCGTTTCCTTATCAAATTCTGCCGCTTTTTCATTATATGATGCGATTCTATCCATTGGAATATTATCAAAGAGTCTTCCGTTTAATTCATCGCAAATTTCCATAAATGCCTTATGCACATTGTTAAGTGCTACATAATTTGAGAAAACTTTATTTGCAAGTTCGTCATCCATAAGATTGTACTTGATTCCTTTTAGGATTTCAAGAGCCTTGATTGCATTAATTCTTTTCATAATCTTTTAAACTATTTTAGTATATTCTTCATAAGATTCATATCTATAATCGGTATTATAGTCATCCCATACCGTTACTCTAACCGTATCACCGCTTGATAGACCATTACTTATCATTTGACTTGATATAGTAAAAGTATCTGTAATGGTATTAGTCCCTTTTACGACTATAATATGGTCTAATAGAGTTTCAGAATCTGGTTCAACAAAATATTTTTCGTCTGAAGTATAAATAATACTTCCTGCCCTATATACGGAATATTTATATTTTGGTGCTATGTTTGCGACCTCTGTCGCTGTATATGTTACAGTTACAGTTATAATATTACCGTATGACAAAGATAATGCTATATCATAGATATACGGCTCTAACGATGCATCTACTTCTATCGTATAATCGTCTATTTTGAAAGGCTCAAAGATAAGTGAATATTTATATCCAGAGAGAGAAAAATCTCCGCCAATAACGGTACTAAAAGTGTACGGAGACAAGAAAGGAACTACATAATATTTATTCCCGCCATATAACAACTGATTGCCAATAGACAGTTGAATCGTATTACCCGAACTACCATTAAATTTACCACTATAATTTGCTTTTACGCCAGTGCAATAACTATATATAAGACTTCCAAGACTTTCATCGTCATTTGCCTTGTATATTTGGAATGAAATATAGTAATCCTTAATAGTATCAATAAGTGCAGGATTCACTGAATAATCAATAGAATTATCTGATATATATTGAATATTAAGTTTACTTCCTTTGATTACTTTTCCTGGTTTAGTAATATCTTCCCATACCATACTTGTAGGATATGTTACTTTCATTGAGAATCCATAATCTTCAGCCTTTTGACAATAATTCTCAAACATATTAATTGAAAAATATGTACTTGGTCTTCCTATGTCTTCCCAAGCCCGCTTCCATAGATTTGCAATGTAGTAATCTCTTGGGATTCTATATCCATAAGTCAACTTATATATATTTGTTGTTGCTGCACCCAATGTACCATTTTTGAAAGCATCTTTATCAAAAATTGGAGTATCTATTTCGTATGGTCTCCATAGACATTTAGAAGTGATTTTAGGGCTCGTGCATAACATACCCAAATCTCTTCCTTTCATTGTAGAGCCAATCTTGCCGAAACGATAATCTCTTATACAGTCAGCAATCTCATCAAGGGATATACCTTTACCGTTTACGGTATCGGTATATAATCTTCTATTTTCTTTATCGTATGCCATAATATATTAAATTTCGTATTCGGACGCCCTCCAAGTTTGTCCTTCATCGTAACTCGATAAACTTAGTCCCTCGGAAACATCGCCTCCATCACCTCTATGAAAACAAATATTAGTATATCCAGTTTTCTTATGCGCATCATAACTCCATATTTTTTGTTCTTTCAATTGCTTAACCTTAGTATATTTCCCATAAAGCATATTATTGATTACTTCCGTTGTAAGTCCACAATCAGATAAAAAACTCATTTCATAAGGAGAAGTTGGCGCATAATCAAACAATGCTTGCACATCAATTTCGATAACACCATAATTCAAATTCTCATTTGCTTTTCCTTTATATTTCATAACATTTATTTATTTCATTTTCTTTTATACGAGCCATTATTTTCTTTACCATTTTCGATAATATATTTTAATTTATATATATCATCTCTTTTGTAACCAATCTTCACTCCTTTGAATGTATGGGATTTTATTTTATGTCTCTTGATTAACTCAAAGAACTTATTTCGATTCTGATTTAATTCAAGTATTCTCATTGATTCATCGGCAGATACAAATTGGTCTTCTCTTACAAAACCATATATAATAGGACTTGCTTTTGCAATAAATGCGGCTGCATCGTCATCATTACATTCTCCCCTTCTTGCCATTACTATTATTCTCTTACATATCCGTATTAAACCTTGAACGGATAAAGGTAATTGACTGTCATCAAACTTCTTTTCGTTATTTATTGATTTTTCACTACTCATATATCAACTTTCTTTTTATTGATTTTATGAAATGATATATACATAATGCAATACTTCCTATTGCACATAAAATATATCCGTATGTGATGATTTTTAAGTATATTACTACATCGGGAATCAAATCAAATAGTGAATCAAGATAGTTTAATAATGGCATAACAATGAGGAATAAATAACATAACCTATTATATACGCAATGATACTTCTTATTCGATAATGATATTAGATATAATGCAGATGCATAGATAATGCTATTCGAATGTAGATAATAAAAAGAATCTATATCTAATCCATTCCAACAAGCATAAGTATCAATTCCAGATATTATAAATAGAATAAATGGAAGAAATCTTACTATAAATATATCTAAACCCTTCATAATCTATCTTTTAATTAATGATGAATCCACTTTCTTAATTGCTTTTTTAATCTTGTCGCTTAAAAGAGTTCCATCTCCGTGACCTGGCTTTTTAGGCGTTCTTTTTCCGCTTATTGAATATGTTTTTGGCGGATTTTTATTAACTTTAAGTGATGCCATTTCTACTCCTCCTTATCATCCTTATTTATAGAATTGGCTATATCTTCCATTACTTTTGTTGTTTCTTCAAAATCGGCATTTTCTTTTTTAGTCTCATCCATCAATCCTTCATTGATAGCGAACCGATATTTATCATTAATATAATTAATCATCTTTGTCGCAAATTCGAATAACAGTGAAACATCCATCGCTGCCCAGGTAGGAATATTCATCAAATATGGAATACAAGTATAGAGTCCATTAAACATTTCTTTATCCTCATCGCTTCCATCTCCTTCATAATCGTTAATAAAATTCTCCAAAAGACTAAAGAGAGCCTTATTATTTGGATTTACTAAGTATTCTATATTATTGTATATATGAAGAACTATTCCATTCTCATTAATTGATGCATAGAAACTTTCTCCCTTTTTTCTTTTAATTTCCCTACCAACATCATAGGTATTCAACGGCTCTATATCTAATTCTTTCTGATTAAGAATTAAATCAGAAATTAATTTATTGGCAAGATTTACATCTTTGCTATTCGACAAAATTCGTTTTTTAATGTCTTCAATTCTTTCTTTATATATTTTCTTATCCATAGATATTATTTTTTAATTAGATTTTTCAAAACAAGTTGTGCGGCTTTATTTATAACCGCTTTTTTTAAGTCTTTTAGGCTCATTGACGAATAATCAGTTTCTTTATCATAGAAAGATAGCCACGCGATTTTTTCTTCTTTACTTTTCTCGTCCTTAAACTTTGGAATCTGCCCCGAATCAAGATAGAGATAAGGATAAATTTTTTCAATCTTGTATATTGACGATAATTCTATGGAGAAATCCTTTACGACTCTCATACCCCCATCATTTGTTCTT
>JBJEXC010000042.1:0-8143 GCA_051885355.1 Alphaproteobacteria bacterium
CGCAGTGATAAAATCAGAACCTACAACTATCCACAAAATAGAGTTACCGACCATCGCGTAAATCTTACCCTTTATAAATTAGATTATGTTATGATTGGCGAAGCATTAGATGAAATAATCGATAAACTTATCACCGAAGATCAAATACAAAAACTTTCTGAACTTTAATTTTTTTATAAAGAGGGGATGATAGGAGGACTTTATGAAGAATTTTTTCAGCAAACTTAACAATAAATATGTATTGTTTATTCTTTTATTAAGTCTTTTAATTGGTATTTCTTCCCTTATCATAACCCACTTTGTTATTATGCTTGAAGACGAAATCACATTCATTACACCAAGATTATTTTATAGTAATATGTATGTTTTTGATAGAATAGATTTAAGTTTAGGTCGTTTCCTTCCTCTACAATTCTTTGATTATTATTTATTAAAGTTTTTTAATCCAAAAGAAAATTTTCAAGTTTTATTTCCAACTTTTTTAATAATTAAAATGGTTCTAATTTTTATATTGCTTTATAAAATACTTTCAGATATAGGAAAGTTTAACAAATGTAAACCGAACTATTTACTAATATTTTTTATCTTTCTTTTATTTTTATCATATAGAGTATTTTTACAAATAACTTTAGAATATAAATATACAGAAATAACTTTAATTCTTTTTATTCTATTTTTCATATTCTGCTATCAACGAGCATATTTTACAAAGAAAATAATTTATTATATTTTAGGATTATTATCGGCAATTTATTCTACATATATGAAGGAAACTATGTTTATTCCATATTTCGTCATAGGAGTAATAAATCTATTTTTTCATCAAAAAAATCAAAAAATCAAATTTCGTAAATCCAGAGATAAGTTATTTGATTTATTGCTGATTTTTAATGGATTGGTATTATTATTCTGTTATTACAGAGTTGTGTATTTAAAGTCATTTAATTTCTATAATAAACTTCATGGAACAAGTTTTATTTGGATATTTTGGGATATTTTTATAATTTTATTGTTTATATTGGGATTAATAAAAATAATTAATTTCCTTTTTAAAAGGGAAAAATTTACCCTTTATGATTCTTTTTTAATTGCAGGTATTTCATATTCCACAGCAATATTTGCTTTAGGTCTAGGTGGCACATTTTATCATATAATATCTTTTTCATTTTTCTTAATATGGTTATATAATTATTTCATAACATCAAAAAAATATGTAAAAATTCTCTATATAATTTGCACTTTGATGTTATTTCAAGGAATATACCATAATTCCACAATATATTTTGGTTGGCTTAGAAATAAAATTAATACTACAAAAAACTTTAATAACTTTATCATAGGGAAAAAAGTTTGGGTTTATAATGCTTATTGGTTTAATCAATTAAATATCTATTATAATTATCTTAATGGATATAATGTAAAATTTTATATACCAGATAATAATGCAGTAAATTTTAAAAATTTTGATATTTTTATAGTAAATGCAGATGATACCTTTTTTAATGAAGAACATATTTGGATAGATAATCATACTATTTTAGATAGATATTGGGTTACTATTCAATGGGATGATGTAAAAGTATATACTGTAAGGAAAGTTTAAGGAGGTTTTATATGGTAAAGTCTTTAAAAAATTATTTATTCACAATATTATTTTTCACACTTGTTTCTTGTTCCACAGTTCCTAATTCTATAAATGATTCTGTGGTAAAGGAAAAAACTACTATTGTTCCAGCAACACTTCCTAAAGTTTCTTATGATACAACTATCGCACAAATATATAAAAAGGAATTAACAGAAAATCCAGAATTAAGTGGTGCAACACTTATAAATAATGGGGTGGAGGCGTTTTTAGCTCGTGCTGCTTATGCTCAACTTGCAACTAAAACAATAGAGGTTCAAACCTACATCTATGATAATGATCCAACATCTCGTATTCTTCTTTATGAGTTATTAAGGGCTGCTGAACGAGGAGTTAAAGTCAAAATTTTAGTTGATGATAACGGTATGGATTCTGATATGTCCGATATTATGATACTTGATTTTCATAAAAATATAGAGGTAAAGGTTTTCAATACCTTTAAATATCGCGAACATATAGTCCGCTACCCTCAATTCTTATTTGATTTTAACAGACTTAATTCGAGAATGCACAACAAATTATTCGTTGTTGATGGTGTTTCTGTTATTGTAGGAGGAAGAAATCTCGCCCAAAATTACTTTGATTCTGATAAAAATACCAACTTTTCTGATACTGATGTAGTTTTTCTTGGTAAAATAGCAAGAGAAGCACAGGAAAGTTTCTATAAATATTGGAATTACCATCTCGCAATTCCAGCCTATCTTTTCCCAGATAGGAAAAATTTGGATGTTGCAAAGAAAGAATTTGAAGATTTGCAAAATTCTCATACGAAAGAATTTGAATACTACAAGGGTATAATGGATTATATAGTTTCTAATTTTAAAGAAAAGAAAACATATTTTGAATGGGGAAAGGGCACAATAATTGCTGACCCACCAGAAAAAATTGATATACCTAAAAAAGAAAAATTAAAATCAGTAAGTCCTATACTTAAAGCCTTAAAAGTATTATGGAATAATACAAAGAAAAATATCTACATTTCTTCCGCTTATTTTGTCCCTGGAAAACTTGGCACAGAAAGACTTATTGAAGAAGTAAATAAAGGCGTTGATATAACAGTAATAACTAATTCCCTTTCTTCAACTGACGCATCTGCGGTATATTCTGCATGGGAACGATACAGAAAGGATTTATTAAAAGCAGGGGTAAATATATACGAATTTATGAATAAAGGATTGAAATTAAAAGGAAAACAAATTTCCTCATTTGCATCACTTCATTCTAAAACTATGGTAATTGATGAAAAACTTTCATGGATAGGCAGTTTTAATTTAGACCCTCGTTCCGCTATGTTAAACAGTGAAATAGTAGCCGTTTTTGAAAGCGAACCTTTCGCAAAACAATTAATAAAAAAGATGGAAGAAGATATGAAAGATTCGTGGAAACTTGAACTGTTAAAGGGTAAAACTGTTTGGATTGGTCATAATGAAGAAAATGACAAGGAAACAATTGAATACAAGGCACCAAACACAACCCTTTGGAAACGCTTCACTAATAAAATATTAAAAATAGTTCCAGAAAGCCTTATATAATAGCGGTATTATAATACCATAGTAAAAAATATAAGAAAAACTCTTTATTTTCTTGACATCTGTAAAAAATAAAGTAATATATTTCTGTTTAATAAACAACAAAAGGTAAAAAAATGGTTCAAAAAACATATTCTGCAAAACCATCAGAAGTAAATGCAAAATGGTATGTTATTGACGCAACTGACATTGTTCTCGGTCGTCTTGCATCCATTGCTGCAACATATCTTCGTGGTAAAAATAAAACTATATATACACCAAATATCGATTGCGGTGATCATATAATTATTATAAATGCTTCAAAGGTTGCTGTTACTGGAAACAAACTTGCAAACAAAAAATTCTTCTATCATACTGGCTTTGCTGGTGGTATAAAGGAAAGACTTTGGGGAACAATCCTTAATGGTCGTCATCCAGAAAGACTTATTATAAAGGCTGTTGAAAGAATGATTTCAAGAAATCCACTTGGTCGCGATCAAATGAAAAAACTTCATGTTTATGCTGGTGCTGAACATCCTCACACTGCACAAAAACCAGAAGTTTTAGATGTAAAATCAATGAATTCTAAAAATACAAAGAGAGGTGCTTAAAAATGGTTGAAAAAAAAGAACAAGAAGTAAAAGCAACAGAAACAAAAGAAGTTGCAAAAAAGGCACCTGCTAAAAAAACATCTACAAAAAAGGCAGATGCAAAAAAAGATGTAAAGGTTGAAACAGTAAAAAAAGTTTCTTCAAAAAAGACAACTGAAAAACCTGCTACAATCGCAGATGTTGCTCCAAAGGCAAATATTGTAAAGGAAGCAAAGAAAGAAGCAACACCTAAAAAAGAACGCCCTGTTCGTGATGCACTTGGTCGCGTTTATGCAACAGGAAAAAGAAAAAGTTCTATCGCTCGCGTTTGGATTATGCCAGGTAAAGGTAAAATCACTGTAAATGGAAAGGGATATGAGGAATATTTCCGTCGCCCAATCCTTCAAATGGTTATTTGCCAACCTTTTGGTCTTACAAAAAGAGAAACAGCTTACGATGTTATGGCAACTATTGTTGGTGGTGGACTTTCTGGTCAAGCAGGTGCCCTAAAACACGGTATCAGTAAAGCCTTATCTTTGGCTGAACCAGAATTAAGAGCAACTATCAAACAAGCTGGCTTCTTAACTCGTGATTCAAGAGTTGTTGAAAGAAAGCACTTCGGTCATAAAAAGGCTCGTCGTTCTTTCCAATTCTCTAAACGATAATATTTTGTTAATATTTGAAAGGATAAAAAAATGGCTAACCATAAATCTTCAAAGAAAAGAATTATAAGAAACGAAAAGAAAAGACTTGAAAACAAAAGCCGTATGTCAAAAATCCGCACTTTTGTGAAAAAAGTATCAGAAGCATTAACTGGCGGTAAAGACAAGGCCGAAGTTCAAAAGGCTTTATCAGAAGCAAACAGCCAACTTGCAAAGGGTGTAAAAAAGGGTATAGTTTCCAAGAAAAAAATGGCAAGAACTATGTCAAAATTTGCACACAAGTTAAATGATGCTGATAAAAAGTAATTCTTAAAATTCTTTTTATAAAAAATTTCCCCTCGTTTGAGGGGATTTTTATTTTATCTGTAGTATTTAGCAGCAAGTTCATGCTTAAGTAATTCATAATTAACACAGCCATCTTTAATAATTTCATTATTAATATCAGTACCTATCTTAATTTCTTTTAATACTTTATTATTATCTAAAAATCTAATACCGATTTTTTCCACAGAATGTAAATTTATTGATTTTAACACAGTATTACTAAATAAAAAATCGCTACCTATATTCCGAACTTTAGGTAAATTTAGAACTGTTATTTTATTATTATTTTTCAAAAAGCAATCACCAATATATTCTATTTTAGGTATGTTTAATTCTTTTAATTCTAAATTAAGATCTAAAAAATTATGATTAATTTTTTTAACAACAGGTAAATTTATTAATTCTAATTTCTGATTATCCTCTAAAAATGAGGTGTTAATATCCTCAACCTTAGGAAGATCTAAAAACTCTAAATCAACATTGGAACGTAAAAAATTTCTACCAATATATTTTAATTCTGGAAAGTAGCAATAATTTAAAGATTTATTTAGGGATAATACGTTATCAGCGATAGATATTACCTTTGGGCAAACAAGATATTGTAAATCACGACTATGATTTAAAAAATATTTTGGAAGTTCTGATGCTCTTTCAAGTGTTAATCTTATAATATGAGAATCTTTTAGATTTACAAATTCTTTACCATCTAAAAGAATAGATTTTGTTTTATCATTGTTTTTAATAATTTGAAGTTTCTTCTTTTTTAATTCTGTTTGAAATACTTTTGCTTCATATATATAATTATCAATATCATTCATAATAGGAGTGATAGTTTTATCTTTTATGTTTAAAATATGATGATCTATCATAACTTCGGTGTTTTTATTTACTTCTACAATTCTGTCATTTTTCACATAAAAACCATCACCAATATAATATCCATAGGTTTCATAATCATATTTAATTATTTTTTCACCAATAACTATATAATTATCAGATAAAGAAGTTTTGGTAGATGCAAAATCCACATCAAAATACTTTTTCAAGGAATAACTAAGCCCGTCTATTATATTATCAGGATTAGAATTAAAAGTATTATCAGGATTTTTAACTGTATGATTATATCTGTTTTTAATAGAAATAAATCCTCCATTCTTAAGTATTTGAATAGATATGACCGAGGTTCCATATTCATCTTCTCTTTTTGGGACTGTAAAGTTTTCCCTTTTTATCTCGTCAACATTTTCCTTTACCGCATTTATTATATAATAATATTCAAATCTAGTATAATCTCTAAATGTGCAAAGTTCTTCCCCATTCTTAAAATACTTTTGAATAGCATTTTGTTTTTCCAAAGTATCAGCATAATAGGCATTATATCCTGCTTTTTTAAGAAGGACAAAAGGATCCTCATATTCCACTTCTTTAATCTCTATATTCATAAGAGATATAAGATAGTTCATAATAGGTTCAGCTTCACGCCCAGCATATTTGACAATATTTACGATATTAGGAATATCAAAAATTCCATTATTATAGTTTCTGATAGATTTTGCAAAGTGTTCACCATTTTGCTTTTTAATAACATCATAAACAGATACTTGTTTCATAAAACGACTCCTTATTTTTATTAAATTAAGGATATTATAAACATATTATTTTTTTTGTCAACAACAAATTTGAAAATAATATATCCCCTCGGAAGAGGGGGAATTTATATTAATATATAGGATGTTTTGCACAAAGTGCCTTTACTTTCTCCCGCACAGATTTTACAACCTCAGATTCGTAATCCTTGTTTTTAACAAAGTCATCAACAACTTCGGTAATAAGGTTTGCGACTTCACGAACATCATCTTCCTTAAATCCTCTTGTTGTAATTGCTGGAACACCCAATCTTATCCCAGAACTTACTGATGGAGGGTTAGGGTCGTTTGGAATCCCATTTTTATTGCAAGTAATTCCCGCATTTTCCAACACTAAATCGCACTCCTTACCTGTTATTCCTTTACTTCTTAAATCAACAAGGATAAGGTGAGTATCTGTTCCTCCACTTACCAAATCAAAACCATTTTTTATTAAAGTTTCACCCAAAACCTTTGCATTTTTAAGTATTTGCGAAGCATATTCCTTCCATTCAGGACGAAGAATTTCCCCAAACGCAACTGCCTTTCCCGCGATAATATGTTCAAGAGGTCCACCTTGAATCCCAGGGAATACAGCCTTATCAATCTTTTTTGCAATTTCTTCGCTGTTTGTAAGTATCATACCACCACGAGGTCCACGCAAAGTTTTATGTGTGGTAGTAGTCACAACATCAGCAATTCCCACAGGGGAGGGTATCACACCACCTGCAACAAGCCCAGCAAAGTGAGCCATATCCACCATAAGATAAGCACCAACTTTGTCAGCAATTTCACGAAAACGGTTAAAGTCAACAAGCCTTGGATAAGCGGAACCACCCGCAACAATCAACTTAGGTTTGTTTTCAAGGGCAAGTTTTTCCACCATATCATAATCGATATAACCATCTTCTTTTACGCCATATTGCACAGATTTAAACCATTTACCACTGATAGTAGGCTTTGCCCCATGTGTTAAATGTCCACCTGCATCAAGACTCATCCCCATAATTGTATCTCCAACATTAAGAAGGGCAAAAAATACAGCAGTATTTGCTTGCGCTCCACTATGAGGTTGCACATTTGCAAATTTACAGTTAAAAATTTTCTTTACACGCTCTATCGCCAAAGTTTCAATTTCATCAATAAACTTACAACCTTGATAATAACGCTTTCCACTATAACCCTCAGCATATTTGTTTGTAAGTATTGAACCCATAGCCTCCAACACAGCCTTTGACACTATGTTTTCAGAAGCAATAAGTTCAATTTGATTTTGTTGACGATTTAATTCCTTTTCAATTATATCATAAACAGATTTATCTGCCGTTTTTAAATCATCCTTAAAAAAACTTACCATTTTCAAACCTCACTTTCCTTTAAATTATATGATTTTTCATTATAAGGTATGCAAGAATATTTTCAATCCTTTTTTATATAAAATAATTAAATTGACAAAATTATAAAAAGATTTTATCTTTTATTTAAAGGCAATAATTCAAGGAGGTAATATGAAAACAAATAACACTATGATAACTTCTGAAGATATATACCAAATGGTTAAAAAAGTAAAAAATGTAAATACTAATAAAAAGTTAGAAAATATAGGGATTTATATCGACAGTCCAATGGAGATAGAGTTAAAAGTTGATGGCATTTATAAAAGATATCAATATGATAACATACACAAAATTTTAACAGAAGTAATTCCAAACCAAAAATAAAAAATCCCTCACTTGAGGGAATTTTTTTTGAATAATGTAGTAAAAAGATCCAAAAAATCGTTCGTTTTTTT
>JBJEXC010000043.1:0-35628 GCA_051885355.1 Alphaproteobacteria bacterium
TAAAGAAGGAGAAGGGATTGAATCTAGCCTCAAACATAATGGCAGGAGTATCTACCGCAACAAGTGGCACTTCCACAGTCCTAAGCGCTATTTCTATCAGCAAAGCAAAGGAAGACAGCGATATGGCTGAGAAATGCGAGGAGGTTTTAAAATAAAGGGGAAAAAAATCTTTACAAGCATTCAATTATGTGATATTATAAAACTGATTTAACATAATAAGGAAGGAAATATTCATACACAAATTAATTGTTTGCTATGCAAGATTTCTAAAAATTTTATTAATAACTAACTAAAAGAAAGGACGAAAAAATGTTAAAACTATCTAAATCATACCAAAATAATTATGGTATCCATTCTAAAAGTAATGTTTCTAAGTATTTTAAACTATCTTTATTCGTTTTTGCTGCTATGTTTTTTACATTAAGCGGAAAACCTTCTTTTTCACAATCAAAGATATCATGTCAACAAGCATGTAGAAACGGTAATCAAAATAAAGCGATTTTCGATTCTTGTATGGCAAAATGTAAATAATAATTGAAAAAAACAAATAACAAAAAAATCTCCTATTTACTAGGGGATTTTTTTATTTATTTTGAAAGCAATCCTGCTTGATTAAGTTGACTATCCAATTCCTCCCTACTAACAAAATTGGAACCAAAATCCATTAATTTCTTAACCTTTACTACATCCACAAAATATTCCCTTTTTATACTCTCAGATTTAATATCATATTCAACCACCAAAATCTTATCCTTTGAAAAAATAATCTTTGCTTGCTCCTCTGGAATATAATCAAGTATTACAGAATCGGTGTCATTCCTATATAATACAGCATTTTTTCCACCATCATAAACAATCTCAGGATGTAAAACTTCACTTTCATAAGGAGATAAAGGTTTTAACATTACACACACCTCACCCTTAGGATTTATCAAAATATTATAAAGTCTTGCTTGTTCCATATTAAATACCTCTAAAAAATAATACCATAAAAGACTGAAAAAACAAATAAAAAAAGCAGTCACAAGGACTGCCCCCACACAAAAACTTTAAAAAACTATTTTGTCTCTGTTGTTGTAGTTGTGTCATTTTTAGAAGATGTATCCTTTACATTCTTCTTATCATTCTTACGGTTATCTCTTTTACCCCAAGATTTACCACAAGAAGAAACATCTCTTCTTGCACATTCCTTATCACAACAAGCACCTCTATAACCCCTATGTCCACCAACAACAGCAAGAGTTATAAGCACAGTAACTATAATTGTGATAATTTCCAACACAATCGCCTTTTTAAAGCAACCACAATGACAAGAGCAATGGCAACCATCTCCACAGTGGCAATTTTCACCACAATGGCAATTAGGATTTGCACATTGAACTTCTTTTTTTATTTCATTTTTTGTATTTACTTTCTTACTAACAGTTTTTTTATTATTAGTTTTTTTTGCAACCATTTTATTCCTCCTCATTTTTATATTTACATAAGTTTTTTAATAAATTATTATTAAATGGCTCTTAAAAAGATTACAATACAGGCACTTTATAATATTATTAAAAACTAATAGGAGTATAACATTGATTAAAGAATCTGTCAAATATTTAAAGGAAAAATATGCCTCAACAAACAAAAGATTTTTAGGCATAGATTTCGGCACAACCAACATAGGTTTGGCAATATCTGATGTGTCAAGAACTATCGCAAGCCCATACACCACATTAAAAAATAAAAGTTATTCCATACTTTTCAAGGAATTCGAAGAAATCATAAAAGAAATGGATGTAAGTGCCATAATCATAGGACTTCCCCTACAAATGAACGGCGAAGAAGGTGAAACCGCCATAAAAGTCAGAAAGTTTAAAGAGGAACTTGAAAAACACTTCACAAATATCGATATTTTACTATCAGATGAACGCCTTACATCAAGCATATCAGAAAAAATGCTTATAAGAGAGTTTGACCTTTCCCGTCAAAAAAGAAAACAGGTAATAGATAAACTCTCCGCATCATACATACTTCAAAATGTTTTAGACAGCATTAACCTCTAATCCCAATAGGTAAATAAGTTTTTCCCTGTAATATTTTCATCATTAATCAAATCAAAATTATATCCGCTAATATAATAAGTTCTAGGAAGACCTCTCTTATGAGAAAAAGAAAAACCTTTTAACTTTTCTTTAGCACTAGAAACATCATAATAATATCCTACAATAGGTCTGTATCCACCCCATGTATTATATTCTTCCTCTGTCCAACCATTAACACCTGTATTATCTATATCAGAAGAATTCATTTTAACTTTATATACACCTAATATAGCGTCTACAGTTAATCTTCTTTCAAAAAGAAGACTCAAATAATACCTAACAGATACACTTCCTAAATAAGAATGCATCTCAGGTGTTGAAGTTTTTTCATTTCTACTATTCAATTGATTAATATATTCAGAAATATCACTAACTTTTTCTGTATTTAAACTATCCAAATAATCGTCAATACGCAAATATTTATCAAGTAATATAGGACAACCCTTCTTATTTTTACCATAAGTATTTCTATCCACAATATTCTTAATAACTCCATCTTTATCCATAACAAAAGGTTCGCTAAATTTTCCGTTATGTTCAAGATGCCAATGATTAGTCCAACCATCAATACAAGTATAATCGTCAGTTTTTCCATTAACTTTTTCAATACGAAGTTTTGCAAGTCTTTCTTCCTCAGTTTTGGCGGTTTCAAGTGCAACCTTCTCTGCTTCCAATTTTGCCTCTTCCGCAACCTTTTTTGCCTCTTCCGCTGCCTTCACTGCTTCCTTAGCCTTTCTCTCTTCTTCTGCCTTTGCAAGTTCAGCTTTCTTTGCTTCCTCGGCTTTTTTTGCCTCCTCTTCTAACTCTTTATTATTTCTGCATTCAGATGAAGATGTAGCACCAGCAGGCGCACTATACCCATTCGGACATGCAACACATCCAACCCTTAACACAGGGCTAGTATCAGTCACAACAGAATAATGACTTGATGGGCATTCAAATTTATACGCATCATCATCTGCAACAGAATCTGATAAAGTATTTTCCGCACCGCTTACTTTTGAAAGAACAGAATTTTCAGGAGCAACACAAGCCTCCCTTGTCAATGGATGAATAAACTCATTACCAGATTTTTCAACAATTTCACCAAGCGGACATATATTCGAAAATATCACACAAGTTTTCACTTTATTAACCGTTTTTTCAACATAACCAGATATGCAAGTCAAATACACTGCTTCACTATCAGACATCCATGACGGATGATTTTGCAACATCATAGGATAAGAAGAAGCATTTGCTTTTATCCATTGATTAACAGTCGCACTATTATCTTCTGGAAGCGAACAAGTCTTGTTTTTTGCTGAATAAAAAGTTTCTGCACCATCATCAGCAACATCCCTTTTCAACATAACACCAACAGAACAAACATCTCCAGCAGATGTTGTTGAAGAAGTATTATTTGCCGTATCAACATTTGCTGTCTGATTTGCCTTTGCGTTACCTCTTAATGCTCTCGCACCACTAACTTTTCTGGCTGAAACAGAACTACCTGCCCTAGCCTTTTTCACATTACCAGAAACACCGGCTCTTCTTGCATTACCAGTAGTTGCAGACCTTTTACTAACAGCAGCCCTAGCCTTTTTAGGTTTTGCCCCATTTATACCAGCCTTCCTTACAGAACTAGCCTTTCGTGCTGTATTGGCTTTTCTTGCAGCATTTACCGAATTTGATGAAACGAATATAGTCAAAGATATAAAAAATATTAAACAGAAACAGATTATAAATTTTTTATAACTATTTGATTTTACAGGACTTTTTACCCCCCCCCCTGCATATTTGACATTTTTTCAAGCACAATATAATTCTCCTATTCTTATTTTATTATTATCCAATAATAACATATCTCAAAGGTTTATGCAATAAAAAAAATCCCCCAAAAAGGAGGATTCTTTTTTTAATTTATCAAAAGAATTATGCAGGAATCACAGAAATATAGGTTCTTCCTTTTGCATCACCCTTTTTAAATGAAACAGCACCATCAACTGTTGCAAATATAGTATAGTCAGTTCCCATACCAACATTTTCACCAGGATGATATTTTGTTCCACGTTGTCTTACAATGATAGTTCCGGCTTGAACTTTTTCACCACCGAATCTTTTGATTCCTAATCTTTTACCTTCGGAATCACGACCGTTCTTTGAACTACCGCCAGCTTTCTTATGTGCCATTTTTTACACCTCTTTTTATTTATTATGCAATTATATCAGTTATTTTAATAACAGTTAAATATTGTCTATGACCTTGAGTCCTTCTGTAATTATGTCTTCTTTTCTTTTTGAAAACAATAACCTTATCATCACGAATTTGATCAACGACTTCAGCCTTTACCTTTGCACCTTCAACAAAAGGAGCACCAACTTTACCATCAACCATAAGGACATCAGAAAATTCAACATTTTTATCAGCATTAAGTTTTTCAACTTTAAGCACTTCATTTTTTTGAACTTTATACTGTTTTCCACCAGTTGTAAATATTGCAAACATTTTTCATTACCTCGATTCTTTTAAATGTTTTCAAAATATATAATACTTTCCTAAAAAAGTCAATCTTTTTATTATATTATCTTTCCTTATCTTTATTTATAGTAGAAGTGATAACAGGCTTAGTTTTATTATTCTTACTGTTTTCGTCCTTACTTTTAGGCATTTTCAAAGTTTTTTTAACTTCCTTTTTCCCTTCATAATATTCAAATACACCTTCTGGGATATAAAATTCTTTCACCCCAGAAGTAAAGAAAACATTTATATTATACTTCATATCCTTAAAATATTCTGCACCCAAATCAAAACCTTCAAGACTACGAATTTTCATATCATATACCTTCATAACTTCTTTTTTAATAGAATTCAAATCTACATCATCAGTAAATATAGAAATAGCATGCCTTAACATATCAAGGTCAAAGCCAAGTTCTATATATCTTTCCAAAAGTTCATACAAATATTTCCCCACAAAAAAATCAAATCCATCTGTTCCAATATTTGCATTCAAATCTAACTTATTAACTTTTACAGTATCTAAGAGTTCCCATTCTGAATAAAAAATTTCAGCGATACTGTAAGGATTAAGCATATCAACAAGACTTTCAGCCAAAAAGCCCTTATCTTTCTCATGACAATTTGCAATTATATCCATCTGCCTTAATACAGTAAAAAATCTTACGAAATTATAATCCCTTAACTTAATAACTGTTTTCTCATCTAATTTTGAAAGATCTTTTAAACCTTTCTTTTTTATTTTATTAATAGTTTTGATAGTTTCCTTTTCTTTCATAAAAAGTTTTGCAAAAACTTCAAATTCTGGGAAAACTTCATTGATATATTTCATAATCATACCTCTTCTTTTTTAAACTTTTTTGATAAATAATTAAACATTTCAACAAAACTACAAACAATTGCAATTATTTCAACACATCTTATAAAAGCAATAAATGGAATTAAAAAAATTGCGGAGGAAAAAGTAAAATCAGATTTATCAAGGAAAACAAAAATCCAATTATACACATTCCAAAGCCACATCACCATACAACAAATCCAAGATAAAACATCAACCCATTTTTGCTTTAAATCCAACTTTTTGATTAAATAGTTAATTATATAGATAGGTCCCATAAAGCAAAGATAATAATAAACAATCAAAATCATCAGAAAGTTACATTTTGCAATAGTTGGCTCATAAACGAAATAAGGTAACAAGAAAAAAATAGGCAAAAAAGCACCATACTTTTTCATCTTTATCAACCAATTATTAACTTTAACCTTTGTTGTATCAGCCATAAAAATTAAACCTTTCAACTATTTTTACTATATAATATATAAACAAAAAAAACTTTGTCAATTCTATTTTCCAAAAAATAAATATTTATTGAAACAGACATAAATATAAAGTAATATTACAAAAAAAATAAGGAAGACTAATGAGTGCAAAATTTTCTATTTTATCAAAAAAAATTATATCTTTTGACATATTCGATACTTTACTTGTAAGACCATACGCAAACTACAACGGTGTATTTTTCCACCTTGAAAAATTATATAATAAACAAGGTTTCCCTTTAGCCCGAATAATAGCAGAAAGAAAAGCAAAACTAAATGCAACAGAGGAAGAAATTACATTAAATGAAATTTATAATAATATAGAAGATGAATATAAATTCTTAAAGGATAAAGAGGAAGAGTTAGAAATCAAAACCCTTCAACCAAATCCAGAAATAAAAAAACTATATGACTTTGCAATAAAGCATAATAAAAAGGTAATTATCACATCAGATATGTATCTGCCAAAGGATACCATACTAAAAATCCTACATAAAAATGGATATAATAATTTTTATAAACTATACCTATCAAGTGATATAAAAAAAACAAAACAAACTGGTAATTTATTTAAGTATGTTATTGATGATTTAAAGGTAAAACCTTCGCAAATACTTCATATTGGGGATAATGAAGTCTCAGACATACAAAATGCAAAAAAATTAGGTATAAAAACTTTATTCATTCCAAAAATATTAGATAAGTTTTTAAAGAAAAATAAATCATTCCAATCCATAAATGCAAACAACCTTTTTTCTTCTATTTTATTAGGAATAAACAGTATTCACTACATCAATAATAAAAAAGAAAATTTCTACAATAAACTGGGCTATCAACTAACCGCTCCACTGACTTACTCATACACAAAATTCATAGAAAGCGAATGTAAAAATAAAAATATTTCACAACTTTTTTTCGTTGCCCGAGATGGATATATATTAAACAAACTTTTCAACATATTTAACAACGATATAAAAACAAAATATATTTACGGGCAAAGAATCTTAAATGTTATATGTGGCATAGGATTCGAAAACAAAACTATATCAAACGAAATATTAAAGGATTATTTTTGCACAAAATTAAATATGAATAAAAATGAATCCATAGAAGATTTCATAAAAAACAATAATTCAACAATACAAAATCTAATTGAAAATAACTTCAAAGAATATAAAAAATATCTTAAATCACAAAATTTTGATACATCAAAAACTATTGGCATAGTTGACTTTTGCACATACAATTTTTCCACCCAAAAATTAATTGAAAAAACACTTGAAAATGATAATATTTTGGGCTTTTATTTCACTATTTTAAATAACAAACCAACCACATTTAAGCATACAAATTTTTATAACCTCACCGATAAAAAAATTACAGGTAATATCCCATTTTGCGAAGAAATCATAGGAGCCCCAGAACCAACAATAAAGGATGTTCCCTCAACTAACACAATAACTTACGCAAACAAAAATAAATACGAAAAATTTCACATTGAAATCGCAAAAATTATGGAAAAAATGTCAATCCAATTTGCAAACGATATAAAAACTTTTTTCGGTGATTATATAGAAATAAATACCAAAGGTGATGATATAATAAATTACATAAATACATACTTAGACACCCCTCTTACAAAAGCAAAAAAAATGCGCCATTCAGGCGATGCAAATCACAAAAAATATATTCGTCTACCTCAAACAAAAAAATATTAGTTTATAAAAAAAAGAGATAGCCTATAAAAACTATCTCTCTTTTTTAACAACGCGACCTTTATTATGAAAGTCCAGGAAGTGTCAAGTCAGTTTCTACTGCCTTTGCTTCCATATTTTGGGTTTCAATCTCTTGGTCTTGTGCCTTTGCAATAGACTTTATTCTGTTGATATAAGCACCTGTTCCTGCTGGAATAAGTCTTCCAACAATCACATTTTCCTTTAACCCTGTCAACATATCCTCACGACCAGCAATCGCCGATTCGATAAGAACTTTTGTGGTTTCTTGGAATGATGCAGCAGAAATAAATGAGCGAGTTTGCAAACTTGCCTTTGTAATACCAAGAAGATATGGACGGCTTACAGCAGGTTTTCCACCTACTTCTATTGCCTTCTTATTTTCTTCAATCAAATCTTCTTCATCGACATATTCGCCATTAACAAAGGTTGTAGCACCGGCATCAATAATTTCATTCTTACGAAGCATTTGACGAACAATCACTTCTATATGCTTATCATTGATTTCCACACCTTGAAGTCTATAAACACCTTGAATTTCACTAACAAGATATTTTGCCAACTCTTCAACACCAAAGATTCTTAAAATATCGTGTGGAGCAACTTTACCTTCGGTAATCTTGTCACCCTTCTTTACGATATCACCATCTTGAACATTAAGAGCGGTTGTCTTTGAAATAAGATATTCAACTTCGTCGCTTTCATCATTTGGAACAATCGCAATTTTATATTTGGATTTGTAATCTTCTTTAAATACAATAGTTCCATCTTTTTCAGCAATAAGAGCAGCATCCTTTGGTCTTCTTGCTTCGAAAAGTTCCGCAACACGAGGAAGACCACCGGTAATATCCTTTGTCTTGCTGTCTTCACGAGGAATATAAGCAATAATATCACCTGCTTTAACTTCATCACCATTATTTGAAGAAAGCACTGTTCCAGTTGAAATAATATATCTTGCAACAGAACCAGATGAAAGAACCAAATTATTTCCCTTTTCATCAAGTATAAAGATAGATGGATTCAAATCCTTTTTCTTGAGTCCAGTCTTCCAATCAACAACAACCTTTGATGAAATACCAGTTGATTCATCTTTAACTTCAGAAACGGATACACCATCAATTAAATCAACGAAGTTAAGTTTACCAGAAACTTCTGTGATAATAGGTCTGATGTATGGGTTCCATTCAGCAACCTTTTGTCCCTTTGTAACTTTATCCCCTTCAAGAGCATAAAGTTTTGTTCCATAAGGCATCTTTTGACGGTTAATTTCTTTACCAGTAGAATCTACAAAGATAAGTTCTGCATTACGTGTCATAACAATGTTATCACCAGCGGAATTTTTCACATAAGATGTATTTTCAAACTTAATTGTTGCATCGTATGGAGATTCAATAGATGACTTTTCAACACCCTTTTGTGCAGCACCACCGATATGGAAAGTTCTCATGGTAAGTTGTGTTCCAGGTTCACCAATTGATTGTGCAGCGATAATACCAACTGCTTCACCAACATTAACCATATTTCCACGAGCCAAATCACGACCATAACACTTTGCACAAATACCGTGTTTTGCTTCACAAGTAAGAACTGAACGAATCTTAACTGCTTCAATGCCATCTGCTTCAATCTTCTTAATGTCCTCTTCTGTAATTTGATTATTTTTTGAAACAATCAATTCACCATTGTGGGTAACAATATCTTCCGCAGCAATACGACCTAAAATTCTTTCTGCCAAAGATTCAACAACATTACCACCATCCACAACCGCAGACACAGAAATTGAACGCTCTGTTCCACAATCTTCCATTGTAATAATAGCATCTTGAGAAACATCAACCAATCTTCTTGTTAAATAACCAGCATTTGCAGTTTTAAGAGCAGTATCAGCCAATCCCTTTCTTGCACCGTGAGTAGAATTAAAGTATTCAGCCACAGTCAAACCTTCTTTAAAGTTTGAAATAATAGGTGTTTCAATAATTTCACCATTAGGTTTAGCCATCAAACCACGCATACCAGCAAGTTGTTTAACCTGAGCCTTAGAACCACGAGCACCACTGTTTGCCATCATATAGATAGGATTTTGTGGTTTGCCCTCTTCTTGTTTTGAAAGAACTTTCATCATTTCATTTGCAACAACTTCGGAACAATTTGCCCAAGCATCAACAACCTTATTATATTTTTCTTTTGAAGTGATAAGACCTTCTTGATATTGCTTTTCAAATTCAATAACTTTCTTTTCAGTCTCTTCAATAAGTTTTTTCTTGCTGTCTGGAACAACGATGTTGTCTTTACCAAATGAAATACCTGAATACATAGCATTTTTATAACCAAGATCCATAATTTTATCAGCAAAGATAACTGTTTCCTTTTGACCGCAGTTTTTATAAATCGCACCAAAAAGTTCACCAATCTTTTTCTTTGTCATTTGTTGATTAACTAAATCAAAAGATACACCCTTTGCCTTTGGCACAATTTCATAAATCAAAACACGACCAGCGGTAGTATCAACAACTTTATTTTCAATTTCGCCATTATCATTTACAACTTCAATACGTGCCTTAATCTTTGCATGCATATCAAGTTTTTTAGATGCAAGAGCAAGTTTGATTTCATCCAAAGAACCAAGCACCATACCTTCACCTTTTGCCTTTTCTATTTCAATAGACATATAGTAAATACCCAAAACTATATCCTGGTTAGGTGTAATAATAGGCTTACCGTTAGCAGGATGTAAGATGTTGTTTGTTGACATCATCAAAACACGTGCTTCAAGTTGTGCTTCCAAAGAAAGTGGAACATGAACCGCCATTTGGTCACCATCGAAGTCAGCATTAAACGCAGTACATACAAGTGGGTGAAGTCTGATAGCTTTACCTTCTATAAGAACTGGTTCAAATGCTTGTATAGAAAGTCTGTGAAGAGAAGGCGCACGGTTCAAAAGAACTGGATGTTCCTTAATAACTTCTTCCAAAATATCCCATACAATAGGAAGTTCCTTATCTACCATCTTCTTTGCAGATTTAATGGTATTTGCGTGACCGTAGAACTCCAACTTTGAATAAATAAATGGTTTGAAAAGTTCCAATGCCATACGTTTAGGAAGTCCGCATTGATGTAATTTCAACATAGGACCGGAAACGATAACTGAACGACCAGAATAGTCAACACGTTTTCCAAGAAGGTTTTGACGGAAACGACCTGACTTACCTTTAAGCATATCTGCCAAAGATTTAAGAGGTCTTCTGTTGCTTGCAACAACTGGTCTTGGGCGACGAGAGTTATCAAACAAACTATCAACTGCTTCTTGTAACATTCTCTTTTCATTTCTGATAATGATTTCAGGAGCCTTAAGTTCCATCAATCTTTTTAAACGATTATTTCTGTTAATCACACGACGATACAAATCATTCAAATCCGCAGTCGCAAATCTTCCACCATCAAGTGCAACAAGTGGGCGAAGTTCTGGTGGAATAACTGGAATAACATCCATAATCATCCATTCTGGTTTTGAACCTGATTCAAGGAATGCTTCTATGATTTTAAGTCTTTGAATAACCTTCTTACGGGCAATTTCAAACTTCATATCTTTAAGTTCTAAACGAAGTTTTTCTGCTTCATCTTTCAAATCTACTGATGCAAGCATTTCTTTTAATGCTTCTGCACCAATACCAGCACGGAAACTATCTTGACCATATTCTTCAATATAATGTTGATATTCATCTTCTGTTAAAAGTTCGTGCATTTTAAGAGGAGTAAGTCCTGGTTCAATAACTATATAGTTATCAAAGTAAAGAACTTTTTCCAACTTTTTAAGTGGCATATCCAAAAGCACACCCATTTTTGAAGGAAGAGATTTCAAAAACCAAATATGAGCCACAGGACTTGCAAGTTCAATATGTCCCATTCTTTCACGACGAACTTTGGAAAGAGTCACTTCTACACCGCACTTTTCACAAATAACACCACGATATTTGATACGCTTATATTTACCGCAAAGACATTCGTAATCCTTCACTGGTCCAAATATTTTTGCACAGAAAAGTCCGTCCTTTTCAGGTTTGAAAGTTCTGTAATTTATAGTTTCAGTTTTTTTCACTTCACCATAAGACCAAGAACGAATTTGTTCAGGAGATGCCACGGAAATTTTAAGTTTGCTAAAACTATCTTCCGGAACCATATTTGTAAAAGCTTTTTGAATTTCGTTATTCATTATAAATTCTCCTATTTATTATTTTTTCATTTCCAAGTTAAGACCAAGTGATTTGATTTCTTTAACCAAAACATTGAAACTTTCTGGTGTTCCATATTCAAAGTCATAGTTTCCACGGACAATAGATTCGTAAACCTTCGTTCTTCCAGAAACGTCATCAGACTTCACTGTCAACATTTCTTGTAATGTATATGCAGCACCGAATGCCTCCAATGCCCATACTTCCATTTCACCAAATCTTTGACCACCAAATTGGGCTTTACCACCCAAAGGTTGTTGTGTAACCAAAGAGTATGGACCAACAGAACGAGCATGGATTTTCTCATCAACCAAATGATGAAGTTTAAGGTAATACATATAACCCACTGTCACAGGACAATCAAACTTTTCACCAGTTTCACCATTGTAAAGTTCAACTTGACCAGAAGAATCAAGTCCTGCTTCTTCTAATAATCTTGAAATATCTGCTTCTTTAGCACCATCAAATACAGGAGTAGCCATAGGCACACCATTTGAAATGGAATTTGCAAAAGACTTTATTTCTTCATCAGAAAAATCTTTAAGTTCTCTATCATAAATTTCTTTACCATAGATTCTTTCTAATTTATTTCTAATATCAGAAACATTAAGTTCTTTCTTATAAACACGTTCCATCATTTCACTTATTTGAACGCCAAGTCCCTTTGCAGCCCAACCAAGATGAGTTTCCAAAATCTGACCAACATTCATACGGCTTGGCACACCAAGAGGATTAAGAACAATATCCACAGGTTCACCATTTGCTTGATATGGCATATCTTCAACTGGAACAACCTTTGCAACAATACCCTTGTTTCCATGGCGTCCAGCCATCTTATCACCGATTTGAAGTTTTCTTTTAACAGCAATAAATACCTTTACAACCTTTAATACACCAGGAAGCAAATCGTTACCCTGTTTAACTTTTTCAATCTTGTCATCAAATTTTGCATCAGTTTTCTTCAAAACTTCTTCAAATTCAGAAATCATAGAAAGCAATGCTTCTTGTGATTTTTCATTTTCAAGTTTTATTTTTGCAAGTTTAGAAGATGGTATACCAGCCAAGTCAGTTGCCTTTAATGTAGCACCCTTTGATGCAATATCTTTTGGTGCTTCTGCAACAACTTTTCCATCAAGGAATGTTTTCAACTTTTCATTGAAACCAAGTTCCAAAATTTGCTTTTCATCATTTCTATCTTTGTTAAGTTTTTCAATTTCCATATATTCAATTGATAAAGCACGTTCATCTTTTTGAATACCACGACGGAAGAACATACGAACATCTAAAACTGTTCCTTCTGTTCCAGGTGGAACTCTCAAAGAAGTATCACGAACTTCAGTTGCCTTTTCACCAAATATAGCACGAAGAAGTTTTTCTTCTGGTGTTACAGGAGTTTCGCCCTTTGGTGTAACTTTACCAACCAAAATATCGCCAGCCTTAACATGGGCACCAATATGAATAACACCAGTTTCATCCAAATTCTTTAATGCTTCCGCACCAACATTTGGAATATCACGGGTAATTTCTTCTGGACCCAACTTTGTATCACGCGCAGTTTCTTCAAATTCAGAAATATGAACAGAAGTGAACACATCGTCCTTTACAATTTTTTCACTTATAACAACAGCGTCTTCATAGTTATAACCTTGCCAAGGCATAAATGCAACACGCACATTTCTACCAAGAGCCAATTCACCCATATCTGTACATGGACCATCAGCAATTATGTCACCAGCCTTAACCTTGTCACCAACATTTACGATAGGCTTTTGGTTAATACAAGTATCTTGGTTAGATCTAGCATATTTTTGAAGTCTGTAAATATCAACACCAGTTGCTGATTTTGATTTTTTACCAGTTGCTTGAATAACTATTCTTGAACCATCAACTTGTGTAACAATACCATCATTTTCCGCTTGTATAGTAGCCTTAGAATCAGTTGCAACACGATATTCCATACCAGTTCCAACGAATGGAGCCTCTGATTTAATAAGTGGAACCGCTTGACGTTGCATGTTTGAACCCATCAATGCACGGTTAGCATCGTCGTTTTCAAGGAAAGGAATCAAAGCAGCAGCCACAGAAACAAGTTGCTTTGGTGAAACGTCCATCAAAGTAATTTCACTTGCAGGAAGTAACACAAACTCACCATTCTTACGGCAACTTACCAAATCCTCAGCAAAACTTCCATCTTTGTTTAAAACAGAGTTTGCCTGAGCAATAATATATTTATTTTCTTCCATAGCAGAAACATAAATAATTTCATCTGTCACTTTACCATCTACAACTTTTCTGTATGGTGTTTCAATGAAACCATATTTATTTATCACAGCATAAGAAGCAAGTGAGTTAATAAGACCAATGTTTTGACCTTCTGGTGTTTCAATAGGACAAATACGTCCATAATGTGTAGGATGAACATCTCGGACTTCAAATCCTGCACGTTCTCTTGTCAATCCACCAGGACCAAGTGCGGACAATCTTCTTTTATGTGTAATTTCAGAAAGAGGATTGTTTTGATCCATAAATTGTGAAAGTTGAGAAGAACCCAAGAATTCTTTCACAGCAGAAAGCACAGGTCTTGCATTAACTAAATCTTGTGGCATAACAGAATCAATTTGAGCAGAGGACATTTTTTCCTTTATCGCTCTTTCCATTCTGACAATACCGATTCTGTATTGATTTTCAAGAAGTTCACCAACCGCACGAATACGTCTGTTGGAAAGGTTATCAATATCATCAATTTCACCTTTACCATCTCTTAAATCAACTAAGTATTTAATAACTTTGATAACATCATCACGACGAAGAATTGTCAATCCCTCTGGTGCATCTTCAAATGAAATATCAAGTCTTGTATTCAACTTAAATCTTCCAACAGAAGATAAATCATAAAAATCTTTATCAAAGAACATCTTAAAGAACATACTTTCCGCAGATGATACTGTTGGTGGTTCACCAGGACGCATTACTTGATAAATATCAAACAATGCTTCTTCACGAGTTTTATTTTTATCAACAACCAAAGTATTTCTAATATGTGGACCAACTGTTACATTATCAATATAAAGAACGGAAATTTCTTTAATTTTAGCATCAGCAAGTTTTGAAATAACTTCTGCATCAATTTCTTGACCTGCCTCTGCAATAACTTCATAAGTTTCCATATCTAATATATCATCAGACAAATACATACCAGCAGTTGCAAGTTGTTCATCTGTAATATAAAGTTCAGCCAAACCACCTTCTGCTAATTTTTTAGCATTACGAGGAGAAATCTTTGTTCCTTGAGCAAGAACTACTTCACCATTTTTTGCATTAACTAAATCGTATACAAACTTAACACTTTTTGTAATAAGTGAAGCATCAAAAGGTTTCTTCCAACCATTTTTAAATTTTGTAAGTTTTTCTTCTTTATAGAAAAGTTTAAGTATCTCATTTGATGACATACCAACCTTTTCAATTGCTTCTGGATTTTTACCTTCTGCAATTGCCTTTTCAACAGCCATTTCTGTTTCATCATTATAAAAAGATGCTAACAAAGAAGTTACAGGAATTTTACGCTTTTTATCAATTCTGACATAAAGAATATCTTTTGCATCAAATTCAAAATCCAACCAAAAACCACGCGAAGGAATAATTTTTGCACTAAACAATAATTTACCACTTGCATGAGTTTTACCTTCATCATGTGTAAAAAATGCACCAGGAGAACGTTGCATTTGTGAAACGAATACACGCTCTGTTCCGTTAAAGATTAAGGTGCCTTTGTCTGTCATAAGAGGAACTTCACCCATAAATATTTCTTGTTCCTTAACATCCTTTATGGATTTTTTTCCTTCATCATCTATATCCCAAATAATAAGTCTTAATGTCACACGAAGAGGAGCAGCGAAAGTAAGTCCACGACGAAGACATTCTTCTGCATCATATTTAGGTGCATCAAATTCGTATTTAACAAATTCTAAATCAACAAGTCCTGAAAAATCATGTATAGGAAATACAGATTTGAAAACGGCTTGAATACCAACATCTTTTCTTTCTTCGGGTTTTTCTTCTAATTGAAGGAAACTTTTATAAGATTCTTCTTGAATTTTAATAAGATTTGGAACATCAATAGGAGCTTTAATTTTACCAAAGTCTTTTCTGATTCTTTTATAAGCATTAAACATATTTTTATCCTTTTTTGTTTTTTGGCTTGAACCTTAAAAGTTTATCATCTTTTTAAAGTCTCAAATTAACTTTTTTGCTTTTTTAATACTACAATCGGTAAAGAATCCGAAAGGGAGGAAGGAGAAAAGCTAATCTCCGACCTCCACCAATAATATATTTAGAACTTATTTAAGTTCAACAGTTGCACCAGCACCTTCTAATTTTGCTTTCATTTCTTCAGCAGCTGTTTTAGCAACACCTTCTTTAATAACTTTTGGTGCGCCGTCAACTAAGTCTTTTGCATCTTTTAAACCAAGTCCAGTGATTTCACGAACTTCTTTAATAACTGCAATTTTGTTTCCACCAGCAGATACAAGCACAACATCAAATTCTGATTTTTCTTCTGCTGCACCACCTGCTGCTGCACCACCTGCCATTACAACAGGAGCAGCGGCACTAACGCCCCAATGTTCTTCTAATTTTTTTGAAAGCTCTGCTGCTTCCATAACTGTTAACTCATCAAGTTCACCCATAATTTTTTCTAAATCTGCCATTTTTTTTTATCCTTTTTTTTATTTTTTAAATGGTTAATATTATTTTTTTATTTTAAGCTGCTTCTTTTTCAGAATAAGCTTTGAAAACTCTTGCAAGGTTTCCAGCAGGAGCCGAAAGCACAGCACAAATCTTAGCTCTAGCCTCATCAAGAGATGGAAGCATAGCAACTGACTTAACACCAGCAACATCTAAGATTTCCTTGCCCATTGCACCACCAAGTATTTCAACCTTGTCATTTTCCTTTGCAAAATTAAAAATAACTTTTGCAGAAGATACAGGATCTTTTGAAAATGCAATCAATGTTGAACCTTTGAAAAGTGGAGCAAGTCCTTCAAAGTTAGTTCCGTTCAAAGCAAGCTTTGTAAGTCTATTTTGTGTAACTTTAATTGTTGCATCAAGATCTAATGCTTTCTTTCTTAAATCAGAAATTTCTGAAACTGTTAATCCTTTAAAAGAAGCAACAACAACAGATTCTGATTCTGCAAAAGAAGAGTTAAGTCCTGAAATCCAATCTTTTTTATCATTACGATTCATTTACAAACCTTTCTTTTTTTCTTGGTTAATATTAAGTTTTAAAACATATTTATTTTAAAACCGCCCTTCTTGCCCAAGATAAAAATTTCAAATTTTTCTCTTGTCTTGGTAGGGAGGAAAAGTCCATTTAAGTTTACACCCCTACTGTCTTGGACAAGTATTCTTTTTAACGATTATTTCAAATCGCCTAAATCTATTCTTAAACCAACGCCTTGTGTTGATGAAAGAGTTACTTTTTTAAGATATGTTCCCTTTGATGATGCAGGTTTTGCCTTAACAATAACATCAATAAATGCACGAACATTTTCTTCTAACTTTGCTTCACCAAAAGACATTTTACCAACACCAGCATGAACAACACCTGCCTTTTCAGCACGATATTCAACTTGTCCTGCTTTTGCCTTTTCAACTGCTTCCTTAACATTCATAGTCACAGTTCCGAGTTTTGGATTTGGCATTAATCCCTTTGGTCCCAATATTTTAGCAACTTTACCAAGTGTAGCCATCATATCAGGAGTTGCAATACATCTGTCAAAATTAATTTGACCCTTTAAAATATTTGCAACTAAATCATCATCACCAACTATATCAGCACCAGCATCCTTTGCTTCTGTTGCCTTTGGACCCTTAGCAAAAACTGCAACAACACATTTTTTACCAGTTCCATTTGGAAGAGAAACCATACCACGAATATTTTGATCTGATTGTTTAGTATCAATACCAAGATTCATAGCAACATCAATAGTTTCATCAAACTTTACAGTTGATTTTTCTTTTAAAACCTTCAAAGCCTCAGATATAGTGTATAACTTTTCTTTATCAAGACCTTCATTCATTTTTTTCATTCTTTTAGATACAAAAGTCATTTTCTTAGCCCTCCACTACATCTACACTCATAGTTTTACATTGACCTTCAACCATAGACATAGCAGCCTCGATTGTGTGGCAGTTCATATCTTTCATCTTTTTTTCTGCAATCTCTTTTACTTGAGATTTTGTAAGTTTTCCAACAGATGGACCTTGACCAGGAGTTTTACTTCCTGATTTAATACCAGCCGCTTTTTTAATCAAAAAACTAACTGGAGGTAACTTTACAACAAAATCAAAAGATTTATCTTTATAAACAGTAATTATAACAGGACAAGGATTACCCTTTTCTAAATCCGCTGTTCTATCATTAAATGCTTTACAGAATTCCATAATATTCACACCTGCTTGACCAAGCGCTGGACCAACAGGAGGTGAAGGATTAGCAGAACCCGCAGCAATTTGCAATTTTACATATTTTGCAATTTCTTTTTTGGATGCCATTTTAAACTCCTTTTTTTACTTTGTTATTAGGAATGGTAGTGCAGTTATGGCGAACCTACTACCGGTTAATTTCTTTCATTATATTTGCATTTAGAACACAATCCCTTACAAACATAATCGGCAGGAACTCTGTTCACATTTTCAACCTTTTCTTCAGGTATTCCAAGTTCAACCTTTGGAAAGAAAGGCTTTAACCCATCAATTATACATAGTTTTATAAAAGATAATGTATTCATTTTGCACCTATAATTTTTCAACTTGATTAAACTCTAAATCAACTTGTGTTGGTCTACCAAAGATAGAAACAGAAACTTTAACTCTTTGCTTTTCATCATCAATCTTTTCAATTACACCATTAAATGATGCAAAAGGACCTTCACAAACTTTTACTTGTTCACCAACTTCAAATTTAATATCAGAAGCAAAACTTTCTTCTGTATTTTCCAATCTGTGAATAAGATTTTCTGCATCTTTTTCACTAACAGGAGAAGGTTTAGTCCTTGAACCCAAGAACCCAGAAACAAGAGGAATATCGCGAACCATATGCCATGTATCATCATTCATAACCATACGAATAAGCACATATCCAGGAAAAAACTTCTTTTCCACCTTAACCTTTTTACCCTGTTTAATTTCAGTTGCTTCTTGTGTAGGGATAAGGATTTCTACAAAAGAATCTTCCATTTTTTGTTTTTTAATTTTTTCTTCTAAACGTTTAACAACAGCCTTTTCACAGCCAGAATGCACATAAACAACATACCATCTAGCACTATCATTTTTAGGTTGTTCTACCGTTTTTTGTTCTGTAATATCCATAATCCTATCCTTTACTTAATTAAAAGTTAAAAACAAAACTCATAAGCCACATAAAAAATCTGTCTACAAGAAAGAAAAACAAAGCAAACAAAATTGAAAATACAAAAATCATAATAGCAGAAGACACTGTTTCATGTCTAGTAGGCCAAACAACCTTAGCGATTTCCTGCTTTACTTGTTCAAAAAAATTAATAACTTTACTAAACATTCAACAACCTCACTTTGTTTTACTTTTACAAATCTTCCGATTCGTTTTATATATACGCTTTCATAAACACAAGGTTTTGCCTTAGTTTATGGCAGGGGCAGAAGGATTCGAACCCACGACCAACGGTTTTGGAGACCGCTACTCTACCAGCTGAGCTATACCCCTATCTCTTTGATTTTACGGAATATAGTCAAACTCACCCTATATAAGTAGAAAGAGTCTACACCAAAATCCACTGTAAAATCAAGTATTTTTTTAAAGCTCCCATAATATACACAATTTTTTTTCTAATTTCAATAAAAAAGTCTTAAAAAAGATTCATATTCCGCCACTTTCCCACAAAAATTTTATTGACTTTACTCCACCATATTCCGTATTATACAAAATATACACAAACGAAAGAGATTAAACTATGATAAAAATTTTTATGAGCAAAAAAAGAAAAGAAGAAATAAAACAAAAACGCAAAAAAGAATACACAGAAATGTTCAAACTCCATATATACAATATAGTAAATGATAATAAAGGATGGAAGAGCAGAAGCGATTACAAAAGGATTTTAGAAGAGGTAAAAGGGTATCTTGATACTTATGAACAAGATATAATACAAGATGTAATATCATACGAAGATGTATATAAAATATTTATACTTGATGTTACAAACACAAATTATCCAATAAAAATAAAAAAACAACTTTTAAATGAAATTAGACAGGACTTATTCCCATCCGCTTTTAAATACGAAAATAAAGAAACCCAAACCGAAGAAACAAGAATAGAATATATAAAGAAATATCCTGAAAGAATCATAACCGATATAACAAAGGAAAATTACAGAAGACAACTTACAATTTATGATTTAAACAGGGAAGAATTAAAAGTTTATAAAGAATCTATGGAAAATTTAATTAAAAAAGCTGAAGAAAATCTTAACACAAAAAATGATTCTTCTGAACTTACAAAAGGAATTAAAATTCTACCATTTATGAAATGGTATAAAAATCAAAGATAATTTATTTATTCTATATTATACAAAATACAAATAAATGAAAGGAACAATTATGAAAGAAGTTAAAAAAATAGATTATGCATCAGCAATACAGGCATATATTAAAGAACTTGATAGAAAAAATTGTGAAGACGTTTTAGAATATCTTAAAGATGCAAATGGAAAATGGGATACTCTATTTTCATACAACAGTCTTATAGAACAATTAAAAGACATAATAGAATATGGATACTATGAAAAAGAAATATACGAACAATTCGTCTCCGAAATGAATGAAACAAATTATCCAGCCGAAATAAAACAAAAAATTTTGGCTGAAATAAAAAAAGACTTATTCTCACAAACTCCTAAAAACAAAGAATCTAATAAAAAACAAGAAAACGAAATAAAAGAAATACAAAAGTCTTTAGAATCTTTAGGATTACATAAAAATATATTTTATCTTGGAGCATCCGACTACGAAAAAGAAAAACTTTCAACCCTTCCTCTTAATATACAAAAAAAGATAATAAAAAACTACAGTAATGCCCTTGATTACTTTACAAATCCATCAAAGGAATTATACTTATATGCTATAAAAGAAAAAAATCTTTATATATCAGAAATACCTGAAAAATACAGAAACGACTTTGATATTCAACTTGCTATAATTGATAAAAACCCTAATACCCCAGTAAAGGAAATGGGACTTCTTCCAAAGGTAAGAATTGAATACATAAAGAAATACCCAGAAAAAATTATAACAGAAATTACAAAAGAAAACTTCAATCAAAAAGATAAATTTACAATTTATGATTTAAGTCACGAAGAATTGGAAGTTTATAAAAAAGCTCTTGGTGAATACACTATAAACAAAGTAAAAGAAAACCCTACTTACATAAAGGAAATAAAAAATCCTTCTAAAATTGTAAAAGAAACTGCTTTAAGAGCATTTGAAAAGCAATATACAAGATAATTTTCCATTCAAAATATTTTTACAAATGCTAAAAATACTTTGACTCTCATACTAAAATTTATTATGATACTTCAAAATAAATTAAAAAGAGGTAAAAATGGAAAATATATACAGAACAAACACCTGTGGTGATATTAACGAAAGTTTCATTGGTAAAAAGGTTCGCCTATCCGGTTGGATAAATTCCAAACGCGACCACGGTGGACTTGTTTTCATTGATTTACGCGACCATTACGGAATAACTCAATGCACAATTGATACAACACATCCTGACTTCCCAAAACTTGACCATCTAAGAATTGAAAGTGTCATTTCTGTATATGGTGAAGTCATTGCAAGAGATCCTGAAACAGTAAATGAAAATTTACCATCCGGACATGTCGAACTTAAAATTGAAAGTTTTAATATTATTTCATCTGCCGAAGTTCTTCCTATACTTGTTGCAACCGATGAACAATTTCCAGAGGATTTGCGCTTGAAATATCGCTATATTGATTTAAGAAGGTCAAAACTTCAAAGAACAATAAAACTTCGCTCTCAAATAATAAAAGCAATGCGTGATTATATGTGGGATGAAGGTTTTAACGAACTTCAAACTCCAATACTTACCGCATCTTCTCCAGAAGGTGCAAGAGATTTCTTAGTCCCATCAAGATTACACGCAGGAAAATTTTATGCTCTTCCACAGGCACCACAACAATTTAAACAACTTGCTATGGTTGCTGGCTTTGATAAATATTTCCAGGTTGCCCCATGCTTCCGTGATGAAGATTTAAGGGCTGACCGAGTCTTAGAGTTTTACCAACTTGATATGGAAATGTCATTTGCTACCCAAGAAGATGTTCTTTCCATCGCAAAGGGCTTAGTTGAAAAAACTTTCTCAAAATTTGCAAACGGAAGAAAAATTGCCGACTGGCAAACTATCCCTTACGCAGAAGCAATGGAAAAATACGGCTCTGATAAACCAGATTTAAGAAACCCTTTAATAATAAAGGATGTAACAGAAGCATTCAAGGATTCAACCTTCACAATATTCGCAAACTCCATTGCAAAGGGTTCTGTTGTAAAGGCAATAGTTGCACCTTTAAGTTCTGAAAAACCTCGTTCATGGTTTGACGGACTTAATGAATGGGCTCGTGCTAACAAAGCCCACGGTCTTGGCTACATAGTTTTTGATAAAGAAACAGGCGAAGAAAAAGGTCCTATTGCAAAAAATCTTACAAAAGATAGAATAGACTTGATAAAAGAAATTTGCGACATAAAAAATGGGGACAGTGTGTTCTTTGTATGCGACAAATTAACTACCGCACAAAAATTTGCAGGACTTACAAGAACAAAGTTGGCAACTGATTTGGATTTAATTGAAAAGGATATATTCAAATTCGCCTTCATAGTTGATTTCCCATTTTATGAAATGGATGAGGCAACAGGAAAACTTGATTTCGGACACAATCCATTCTCAATGCCACAAGGCGGATTAGAAGCCTTAAAAAGCAATGACCTTTTATCAATAAAAGCATACCAATACGATATAGTATGCAACGGCTATGAAATGGCAAGTGGTGCTGTCAGAAACTACGATATTGAAACTATGGTAAAGGCTTTTGAAAATGTTGGTTATACAAGAGCAGATGTAGAAGAAAGATTTTCAGGACTTATGACCGCTTTCAAATACGGAGTTCCACCACACGCTGGTATTGCTTTGGGAATTGATAGAATAGTAATGCTTCTTGCAGATGAACCAAATCTTCGTGAAGTAATCCTATTCCCAATAAATGGTCGCGGTGAAGATTTAATGATGGAGGCTCCATCTGTAATTGATGAAAAACAACTAAAAGAATTACATATAAAAGTGGAGTTACCTAAAAAACAACAATAAAAATAAAAACGGAGGGAAATAATGAAAAAAAATTGGAAAAAGTTCTTAACAAATACAGATATAATTCCAACAAACAAACCATTATTTCCCATTCGTTGGCTTTTCGTATTTGCTCTTATTGCAAGCGCCATTTTTTACAGATTCGTTTATATCTACCTTTACCCATCAAAACTTGGTGAAATATTATATAATTATAAAATTTCTCACACTTCACAAATATACATAGAAGGATTCTTCTTAACCGCTTGGGTAATATTCTTAACTGCCTTCTTATTTAAAATAAGCGGACTTTTATATGATTATGTAGTAATCCCAATGATAAAAATATTATACTACTTATTAATGAAAATACTATACGGCTTAGATAAATTAATTGAAAAAATAATCGAATTACTAAAAAGAAATAAAAAAACTGTTGCTCACAAATCTTCTTATGCTAAAATAAAGAAAAAACATAAGAAATAATTATATGACAGAAGAAATAAAAGAACAACCTCATTACATAGGACACAGACAACGACTAAGAGAAAAATTACTCAATAATGGAAGTGAATCTCTTGCAGATTACGAATTATTAGAATTGCTTTTATCCATCGCAATTCCTAGACGCGATGTAAAACCTCTTGCAAAGGAACTATTACAACATTTCAAAACATTTGGCGGAGTAATCACTGCAAACCAAAATGACTTAAAGGAAATAAAAGGTGTCGGTGATACAGTAATCGCAACTCTTAAAATTATAGAGGCAAGCCAAATAAAAACACTAAAAGATAAAATTGAAAACACTTCTGTTATTTCAAGTTGGACCGAACTTATCAACTATTGCAAATTAAATATAGGTTGTAAGGATACAGAGGAGTTTCATATCCTATACTTAAATACAAAATGCCATTTAGTAAAGGATGAAACTCACTCCACAGGAACAATAAATTCCTCTTCCGTCTACCCTCGTGAAATATTAAAGGAAGTTTTACAAGTGGGTGCAAACTCAATTATAATAGTCCACAACCACCCAACTGGCGATACTACTCCATCAAAAGCAGATATCCAAATCACCCGAAAAATAAAAGAAACCTTACAAACTATTGATGTAAATCTTCACGACCATTTAATAGTATCAAAGGGAAATTATACAAGTTTCAAAATGCTTGGACTTCTTTAAAATAAAAATAGAAATTACTTCAAACTTGTGCTAAAATAAATATAATTAATAACAATAAAAGGATACAATAATGATTTTTGGAAAAAATAAAAAAAAGACAAACAAAAATATCAAAAATAATAAACCACAAAAATTTGAAAAAAAATTAAAAACAACAACTCCAATAAAAAAGACACCTATCAAAACTGCAATGAATTTATCCTCATCAGACAACCGCATTTATTTCGGTGCTCTTGGTGGAATGGGGGACAGAATAGGTTGCAACCTATACCTATACGGAACCCGCGGACAATGGATAATTGTAGATATGGGTATCGGATTCCCAACCGAGCGTATGGCAGGAGCAGAATATGTCATCCCTGATGCCTCTTTCTTAAAAGCAATAAAAGGCAGAGTTTTAGCCATACTTTTAACCCATTCACATGAGGACCACTATGGCGCAATTCCATATTTATGGGAAGATGTAAAATGCCCTGTATATGGTTGCCCTTTTGCAATAAAAATGCTTGAAAATAAACTCTCTGAAACCGCATTGTTTGGAAAAGTCCCACTACGCCAAATTGATAAAACAGGAGCAAGATTTAATATTGGACCATTTGATATAGAATACTTCCACTTCACACACTCTATTCCACAATCAAACGGTATTATTATAAGAACTGAACAAGGAGCCCTACTCCACACTGGCGATTGGAAATTGGACCCAACCCCACTTATTGATAAAACTTCAGATATGAAAACATTAAAAGATTTAGCACGCGAAGGTTGTCTTGCTGTGCTAAGCGATTCTACAAACGCCCTTAACCTCGAACACAGTCTAAGCGAAGAAGTTGTAAGGGAAGAACTTGAAAAAACTATCCGTAATATCAAAAAGGGTAAAATAGTTGTTACCTGTTTTTCCACAAATGTTGTTCGTATGGAAAGTGTTTACAAAGCAGCAAAAGCCACAGGAAGGAGATTAGTAGTCCTTGGTCGCTCTATGGAATCTAACAGCGATATTGCAAAATCCGAAGGATATTTAAAGGACTTTGACTACATCTCATCCGAGGATGCTTCTAAATACGACAATGAAAAAGTATTATATTTATGCACAGGAACCCAAGGTGAACCTCGCTCTGTTTTAACACGTGTTGCAGAAGGCACCTATGTAGGGCTAAAACTCCACGAAGGGGACACTGTTATCTTCTCCTCCAAAATGATACCTGGAAATGAAGAAGCAATTTTAAATGTGCAAAACAATCTATCCAAACACGGTATAAATGTTATAACAACTATGGATAATCCAAATATTCACGCCTCTGGTCACGGAAGCAAACCAGAACTTGAACAACTATATAATTTACTTAAACCACAAATTGCAATTCCAATTCACGGTGAACCAATTCACACATTCCGAAATTATAAGATTGCCCAGGATTGCAAAGTTCCAAATGCAATCCTTGTTGAAAACGGACAATTCGTTGCAATAGAAGATGGCAAAACTCCTCAAATAGTAGAAGTAATTCCAACAAACGAAATAATCATTGATGGAACAAGACAAATCTCCGCCGCAAACGATGTCTTCTCTGCAAGGCGAAAAATCAACTACAATGGCGCTGTCTTTGTAAGCATCATAATGAATAAATCAGGTTTAGTTGGTAAACCAGAAATTTCATCATTAGGTGTTTTTGAAACTGACGCAACTGGAATAATAAAATCATCTATAATAAATGAAATAAAATCAGTCATTAAAAATCTTTCTAAAAAAGAACTACAAAACGATGCCCTTATCCGCGATATGATAACCGCATCAACAAGACGAGTAATAAGGGACGCAATGGATAAAAAACCACCCGTCTCAGTTCACATTTCAAGGATATAAAAAATGCCTCTATTAAGAGGCTTTTTTATTATAATTTTTTCAAAATATTTTTTAAATACTTCTTCGCATTTCTTTTAAATGGAGTTATTTTTAAAAACGAATAATATAAATACCAATATGAATTAGAACTCCATGTTTTCCAAGGTTTATCAGCATTAGAATAATGCACTATAACAGGTTTCTGCTTTGCATTTGATATTTCTTCAATTGACATTTTATATGGCTTTATCATTTCAGTAAAGAAACAAGTTTGCATATTAAATTTCCAATCAATAAACTTTACCTTACCTTTAAAAGTATAATTCAAAACATCTTGATCATTATACAAAAGTTTATTTTGCAACTGAGAAACATTATTCATCAATTGCCCCATAACATCATCTTTCACCCACTTTTCATTATTAATAAGCAAAACCCCAGCATTAAAATAAGCATCAACCCCAAGAACATTTTTACCATGTTCATCAGTTACATTCGAACCATCTTGCACTGCCCCAATATAGTTATCCCTTAAATCAATATTATACAATTCTCTCAAAGAACCATTAACAACTATATCACAATCTAAATAAAGACATTTTTTCAAATTAGGCTTTAATTGAGGAATTAAAAATCTAAAATAAGTAGCCTTTGTAATATAATCTATATTTTCAGGAAAAGCCTCAAATAACTTTTCATCAACTTTAAGATATTCAATATTTGCCTTTTCAGATTTTAATTTAGAAAGTAACCTTTTATTCTTCCTTGAAATACCACCATCTAAAATATAAAAGTTAAACCAATCTTCCAAATAAGCATTAGTTAATATAGACTTTATTGCAACATATAACTGCTCCACATAATTATTATCCACAGCAAAAAATATATTCATTTTAATAGGAAAATACTTACTATTTTGAGATAACACTTGTGAAATTGTATTACTTACTATATTTTTAGAAGTCATAATAAAATTAGAATTCATAAAACAAATATTATCCAAATAACGATAATATAACTCATTACAAATATAAATCTTATCTTTCCAATTATGCTCTCTCACAAAATCAAAAACAAGTTTGAAAACCATAAATTCCTTAAATAATAAATATGAATGAGAAGTAACCTCATTTGTCATTATAGAATTAGTATGTCTAACATAATTATAAAGCTTTTCATTCAAGAAATAGATTGTCTCACTTCTAATTAAATATAAAAAACAAAAAACAATATCTTCAAACAAATTTATATCAGGTATCTTTAATTTCCACTTATCAATTATAGAACGCTTAAACATCTTATTCCATAACATTTTTCTTTGTGAAAAACAAACCTGAAAACCCAGTTTCTTCTTTTTATTATTATCAACCAATGGTATAAAATCTTCTTTCAAAAAACGCTCACTACAATTACCAACATCAATATATTTATAACTACACTCCACCATATCAACATCATTTTTAATCATAGCATTAATCATCTTTTTACACATATTAGGTTCATACCAATCATCACTATCACACCACATAATATATTCTGATGTTGAAGAATCTAAACCCTTTTGCCTTGTATAACCAACACCCTTATTAACATCATTTCTAAAAACTTTAACCCTAGAATCCTTACTTGCATACTCATTCAAAATTTCAAAAGAATTATCAACAGAACAATCATCAACACAAACAATTTCCAAATTTTTATATGTTTGTTTTAAAAGAGCGTCTAAACAACGCTTCAAAGTTTTTTCTGCATTATATACAGGAACAATAATAGAAATGCTTTTTTTCATAACCCAAAAACTCCATAACTAAGATTTATCAGAAAAATGATTAACTATATCCATATAAATTTTATCTTTAAATTCTTCATTTTTTTCTTCAATTTCTTGCCATTCCGAAATAAAATGTTCTAACTGTTTATCATAGTTTTCATCAGGGACAAAAGAAATTTCATTATTAATAGATAATTCCATACTTTGAACATAAGTAAGTTCATCACATTTTCTCACAAACTCACGCATTTCCTGATTTAACTTTTCAACTCTATTATATAAATTTTTACATTCTTTAAAAATTTCATCATTAAAATAATCAGATTTATCAGAATATTCTTCCTCATTATTAAATTTAACAGGAATTAATCTAAAATATTCATCTTTACTTCTATTAAATAATTTAAACATAAATGTAACCTAACATATAAAAAAAGAAAAAGAAATAAGAATAAATCCTTATATCTTTTTCTGTAACTATTATTATAGTTTTACCAACTTTGCTCCAGCACTAGATAAGCCATCTGCTGTATAAGAAGTAGAACATAATTTATTCTTATCAGTAACAACAAACAATGTTGATGGAGAATAAGTAGTGCTTCCTCTAGCCCCACTATAACAAGTAACATTTCCTGCTTTTCCTGTAACACTACCATATTGATTTTTGAAAGTAACATCTTCTGGATTATTGGAATAAGTTGCTGATGAACCTCTTGATGCTGTATATGTTCTTGTTGTTCCACTTTCTGTTACGGTAAACTTTGGTGAACCATTATTATACGTATAACTAGCACTAGAAGCAACGCCAACATAAAATGTATAATTAGCCTTTGCACCATCTCCACCAGTATCACAATTACAACAACCTCCAGCAATACGACAACCTCCAGTACAAGTAGCAACACAACCACCAGCACAAACTTCACATCCACCTAAAGTTTTACATACTCTTTTCATTCCACCATCACTACTAGTTGAAGCGCCTTTCTCTCCTCTTAAAGAAATTCTATACCATCCTGGTTGCAAAGTTCCACTCCAATTACTACTTCCAGAAAATATAGTAGATGAAGATCCCTTAGAACAAGGATTAAAACATTGTGAACTACCTACTGCTCCTGGATTAGATGACAATCCATTTGGACACGCTGTACATTGATAAATTGTTTGTGCTCCAGCAGCACTAGATACAGTAAACAATCCAAGCAATGTTTTCTTTAATAAACTATATTTGTTTGAAAAATTATCAAAACTTATTTTCATGATCTTTCCCTTTCTTTATTTTATTATTAAACTATTTTGCATCTTGTAAAAGCAATTGATACTTTCCCATTCCACATGCAGATACTGTTGTAAGATAAGTTCCTACACCACATACAATTTTCGTGCAATTTCCAACACCTTTGTTTGATTTATAACTACCATATTCACATAATGTGCACTTTCTATCAGTAGTATTAAAATACCTACCTACAGGACAAGAGCAACCATCCGTTGTATAAGTGGCTTTTTCTGAAGTTGATAAACAATCATTACTTGATTTTGGAATGCAATATTTAATCAAAACATCATCAAAAGCAGTTGAATAAGCTATCGTAGACAGTGTCGAACAGAACATACCCGACATTACAAGAAATAGTAACACTTTCTTTTTCATGATCTTCTTTCTCCCTTTTGTTACACTTTGCATTTTACCCCTAACAAAGTGCCGAACACAAAAACAATCACATTAAAAAATTAAATTAACAAAATTCTAACTTCAATTTTATCCCTAGAAATTTAAAATTTTTTAATCCTTTATATGTATAATTATTTTTGTCTTCTCGCTCCATTTTCATAGAACTGATTTGATAATATCATATAAAAATTTCATTGTAAAGTATTTTTAATCCTTTTTTTTAATCTTGAAAATTTTCCCTTGTAAAAAGATATAAAAATAGTATCATATTTTACTATTAAAGCTAATAAAACAAATGAAAGGTAAAAAATGGCTGATATAACAAAATTAATGTGTGATGGAAACGAAGCCGCATCTGATGTGGCTTACAGATTAACTGATTTGGCAATTATATACCCAATCACTCCATCATCTCCTATGGCAGAAAATTATGAAGTATGGAGCAATGCAAAACGCAAAAATCTCTTTGGTGTAGTCCCAGAAGTAACAACTATGCAATCCGAAGCAGGTGCAATCGGTGCCGTTCACGGTGCCTTACAAGCAGGTTCCCTTGCAACAACATTTACCGCATCACAAGGTTTGCTTTTAATGATTCCTAATATGTATAAGATTGCTGGTGAACTTTTCCCATTCGTTATGCATGTAAGTGCAAGAACTGTTGCTTCTCACGCTTTATCAATATTTGGCGATCATTCCGATGTTATGGCTTGCCGTCAAACAGGATTCGCAATGATTGCATCAAATTCTGTTCAAGAAGCACACGACATTGCAACAATCGCACATTCTGCAACACTTAAAACTCGTGTTCCATTCTTACACTTCTTTGATGGTTTCAGAACTTCACACGAAATAAACTTAATTGAAAAAGTAACTAATGAAGTTTTATCAAAAATGATTGATACATCAAAAATTGATGAATTCCGTGAAAATGCTTTGACCCCAGAAAAACCAGCAATCAGAGGAACTGCTCAAAATCCTGATGTTTTCTTCCAAGCACGTGAAGCATCAAACCCTTACTATGATAAAGTAGAAAGCATAGTAAAAGAAGAAATGAAAAAATTCGGCGAATTAACAGGCCGTCACTACGATGTTGTTGAATATGTAGGTGCTCCTGATGCAGACAGAGTAATTGTCGCAATGGGTTCTGGCTGTGAAACAATAGAAGAAACTATAAAAGTATTAAATGCAAACGGCGAAAAGTTAGGTTTGGTAAAAGTTCGTCTTTACCGTCCATTCCCAACAAAGGCTTTTGTAAATGCGATTCCAAAATCTGTTAAAAAAATCTCTGTTCTTGATAGAACAAAAGAAGCAGGCTCCTTGGGTGAACCTTTATACCTTGATGTATGCTCTGCTCTTAAAGAAGAAAACCGTTGCGACATTTTCGTAAATGGCGGTCGCTATGGTATCTCATCAAAAGAATTTACCCCAAATATGGTAAAGGCTATCTACGATGAACTAAATGCAAAAAATCCAAAACAAGAATTTACTGTTGGTATCAACGATGATGTAACCCATCTATCCCTTGATTACGACAATGGATTTGAATTAAATGACAAAGATACTTACTCCGCACTATTTTATGGTTTGGGAAGTGATGGAACAGTTGGTGCAAACAAAAACTCCATCAAAATCATCACATCAGAAACAACAAAATACGGTCAAGCATACTTTGAATATGACAGTAAAAAATCCGGTGGAAACACTATTTCTCATTTAAGATTTAGTGATAAGAAGATAAAGGCACCTTACTTGATAAGTTCTGCAAACTTCTTGGCAGTTCACCATTTCCCACTATTTTACACACTTGATATGTTATCAAATATCAAAGAAGGTGGAATTTTACTTATCAATTCACCATTCAAACGTGAACAACTTTGGGAAAATTTACCATTAGAAGTGCAAGAACAAATCATTTCTAAAAAATTAAAGGTATATGCAATCAACGCAAATGTAGTTGCTCGCGATTCTGGTATGGGAAGAAGAATTAACACAATTATGCAAACTGCATTCTTCCATTTAGCAGGAGTAATCCCAAGCAACCAAGCAATCAAGGCTATTAAAAAGGCAATTGAAAAAACCTATATGAAAAAGGGGCCAGAAGTCGTTCAAATGAACTTCAACGCTGTTGATAACGCTATATCAAATATATACGAAGTCGAAGTTCCAAACTCTCCATCTGAAAATGCTCGTCCACGCCCAGCCGTTGTATCAAGTGATGCAACTGAAATTGTAAAGCGTCTTCACGCACAAATCATTGCAGGACGCGGAAATGATTTACCAGTATCTGCATTTTCACCAGACGGAACATTCCCAACTGCAACTTCAAAATACGAAAAACGCTCTATCGCAGAAATGGTTCCTGTATGGAATAACAATACTTGTATCCAATGTGGAAGATGTGCTTTCGTATGTCCTCACGGTGCAATAAGAACAAAAGTTATGACCGAAGAAGAACTTAAAAACGCACCAAACACATTCAAAGTTGCAAAATATAAAACAAAGGAACTTGGTGAAAACTTATATTATGTAGTTCAAGTATCACCAGAAGATTGCACAGGCTGTGGTCTTTGCGTTGCAAACTGCCCTGTAAAAACTCCAGTAGAGGGAACAGACAAGGTTGAACACGCAATCACTATGAAACCAATCCAAGAAGTTGGAAAGGCAGAAAGTGCAAACTTCAAATTCTTTGAAACAATTCCATATATTGACAGGTCAAAACTAAACCCTGCTCTTCCAAAACATGTTCAACTTATGCAACCATTGTTTGAATACTCTGGTGCATGCGCTGGCTGTGGTGAAGCAGGATACATCAAAATCATCACTCAACTTTTCGGCGACCGTATGATGATTGCAAATGCAACTGGTTGTTCTTCCATTTACGGTGGAAACTTACCAACAACCCCTTATGCAAAAAATGATAAAGGATTCGGTCCAGCATGGTCCAACTCTTTATTCGAAGACAATGCAGAATATGGTTATGGTCAAGTTGTCGCAGTTGAAACTCTTTCAAATACTGCAAAAACATTATTGAAAGAACTTTCTGCAACAATAGGTGATAATTTAGTATCAGAAATACTTGATGCAAAACAAACAACCGATGCTGAAATAGAAGCACAAAGACAAAGAATAAAAGCATTAAAGGAAAAATTATCATCCGCAAAAGATGAAAAATCAAAAATGCTTTTATCAGTTGCCGACTACCTAATCAAAAAATCAATATGGATTTTTGGCGGTGACGGTTGGGCATACGATATAGGTTACGGTGGTCTTGACCATGTTTTAAATATGGGAAAGAATGTAAATATATTCGTTCTTGATACCGAAGTATATTCAAATACTGGCGGTCAACAATCCAAAGCAACCCCATTCGGAGCAAGTGCAAAATTTGCAACAGGTGGTAAAAAACTTATGAAAAAAGATTTGGGCTTAATCGCTATGGCAAACGCAAATGCTTATGTTGCAAAAATCGCAATGGGTGCAAACGGAGCACAGGCAGTAAAGGCTATCCGCGAAGCAGAAAGTTTCGACGGTCCATCACTTATCATCGCTTATGCACCATGTATCGCACACGGCTTTGATTTAGTAAATGGTGCCGCTCAAACAAAAGCAGCAGTTGAATCAGGACACTGGCCACTTTACAGATTCGACCCAAGGTTAATCTCAGAGGGCAAGGCTCCACTTCAACTTGACAGCCAAATTCCAACACTTGATATTCGCGAATATCTATTAAAGGAAACAAGGTATAAAGTAATTAAAAACACAAACCCTGAAAAGTTTGAAGAAATCGTTCGGAACCGAACATTCGAAAATAATTACAAATTCCACTTCCTTGAATACCTAAGCAAATTCAAGTCAGAGGATTAAAAATAATAACAGGGAGGTATCAAAGCCTCCCTTTTTCATACACAAAATTTCCTTGACCTCTTATACTAAATAAGTATAAAATCCTAAATATATAAATAAAACATAGGGGGAAAAATGTATAAAAAATTCTTAAACTCATTTATCATAATAAGTGCTATTTCAATAAATAATCCTACAAAAGCACAAGAGATAAAAACTATTGAACCTCAAACAAAAAAAACAAATCCTATCAATATACAATACTCAGATACACTTGCAAAACCAACTCCTATAAATGTGAACTATTCTAATGAAACATCTGATATAAATGATACAAATACAAAAACAACCACCCAATCCACAAAGGAAGAATCTTCATTTTCATTAAAGGGTTTGCAAATAGGTGCCGGTGTAGGAATCCTTGGCGGTGCTAATTTTCAATTAGGATACAGAATCCCATACAACTCCGATAATTTCTTTAAAAACAGATTCGGTTTCCGTATGGAATACAACACATGGAACCCATTAAAAAGTTCTATCGACAAATACTTCGAAAAACACCCAATTGATATTGATGATAACGAATTCACAGCCATTTTGGACGGAGATCAATTCGGTACATTAATAGACTTTTACCCATTCAGTTACACTCCTGTCTTAGGAAGTTTCAGATTATCCGCAGGTTATTACACAGGCGATTTTTCAATCGGTGCATCATTAACTAAATCACAAAACGAAATATTTTCTATGCAATCACAAACAGGTTACGAAGATATTTTTTACAAGGTCAATGGCACAGCAACCCTAACCGCTACATTAGATTATGATGTAAAAGGTCCATACGCAGGTTTAGGTTTTGATATAGGTCTACTATTCGGCTTCAAAATGTATTTTGATGCAGGTGTAGTTTTCACAGATAAACCAGAAATCGCCACAGACATATACGGAACTGGAACATTAACCGTATGTAATGACAGCACTTGCACATCAGGAACAACTATTTCAATAGATACAACCAACGAAGAAATTCAAAAATTGTTAAACGATACAAAGAAACAATACGAAGACGAACTTGATGAAATAAGAAAAGGTTACTTCCCAATAATAAAACTCGGCTTCTTATACAGATTCTAAAAATTAATCCCCCTTGGAAAAACCTTGGGGGATTTTTAACAAATTTATAATTCTAATATTCTTTTATAATATTTCCATTTGGATCAAATTTTAATATTTTATCATTACATATTACATATTTATACATTTTACTTGTTAATGTATTTCTACACTCACTATAATAACCCTGATCACTTGCTCCAGTTATATTATTATTTTTATCTCCCCATTTAGTGCAAATATATTTATCTATACAACTCTCAGGTTTAAATGTTTTTGGAATTTTATCTGAATATGTCTTACCATTATATTCCCATCTTACATTTTTATTAAAATCTTTTGCTAGATATTGATAACCTCCTACATATGTTGTTGCTAAACACCAAGTAGCACCATTATCTGAACTATTTATAACATACGCGCCCGCAGTTGCTCTAATACTTGTATCACAACAATAATTACCATACTGTATACAAGATTTTTCACAAGAAGAACCTCCCCCAGCAGAAGGCACAAGTTTATATCCCGCATTACAACTCCACCCGCAATTGTTGGCGTTAAGGGTAGCGTTAGCGGGAGGGTTAGCGCAGCAGTTATTTCCCTTTTTGGTGTATCCACTATTGCAAGACCAGGAGCAATTATTTGAGCCATTGCCGGAAGAGGTATAGGAAGAATTAGCGGGTTTATTGGAGCAAGCGACGCATTTAAAGAGGTCAGCATTAGCATGATTAGGCAATACAGAAGCGACAGTCAATCCAAGTAATAAGATTTTGTTATTAAGATTTATTTTCATTTTGTTTTTCCTTTCTTGTTTTAGTTAATATAAATCCCTTTCGGGAGGTTCAGGTAATCTTGCGATGCAAACTAAACTCCTCGTTAACACCACTCGTCGTTAAAGTTTTTATTCGCTCGATTTCCTTTCAGTTTGTTGTTAAT
>JBJEXC010000044.1:0-7205 GCA_051885355.1 Alphaproteobacteria bacterium
TATAATGGTGGTTTGATATCTGAGGCATTTGGAATAGGTGCTTGGATTTTGACTGCTGTTTTAACAAAATATTTATATCCAGTTGTGGAGCCTAGATTTGCATCGCTTTTTGGTGAAAGCAATGTGTTTTCTTCTATGTCTGCGTATGTATCAGTGTTTGTAATTTGTATAATGTTTTTATCGTTTCTTAATAAAAGTTTGACTAGAAAACTTCATGATACAAATTTGGGTGGAATTGATAAATCGCTTGGCTTTTTCTTTGGGCTTGTTCGTGGAATTCTTTTGATGGCAGTTGCTTATATTGCGATACTTTGGTTTATTCCAAATAAAAAGGAGCGACCAAGTTGGATTGTTGATGCAAGGTCTAAGCCTATATTAAAAGTTTCTTCTATGTTTATTTCTATTTTGCTTCCTGATGGTAGTAATTTTAAGGAAATAAAGGAAGTTATAAAGAGTGATATGACTGGAAACGAGGTTGAAACTTTTGAAAAATTAAGTAAGCCGAAGGTGCAAAGTGATAATGATGGAAGTTCGGCGGAAGATGGATATAAAGATTCTGAAATTCGTGATTTGGAAAGGCAACTTAAACAACTTGATCAAATGGAATTGGAATATGGTGATGATTTGCCAAGTATAAATGAACTTTAATTTATATTGAAATAAATTCTAATATGTGTTATTGTGTAATGGTCAACTAAAGAAAGGAGACTATTATGTTTAAAATATTTGACAAAAAATTGGGGGGGGGGTAAATCTTTTTAAATACAGAGAAAATCTGACCTCTAAGGGATGTTCTTCCTTTACTAAATCTAAAACTTATTTATCTTGTCTATTTTTATTAATTTTATTTACCGCTGAAACTTCTAATGTTGTTTTTGCTAGGGGTATTACAAGGCGTGCAGCGACTACTTCTTCTAAAGGGGTGGCAACTAAAAGGTCTGCAACCAGAAGAAATTCTGCTCGTAATTCTTCTAATAATCCAGTTTCACCTGGTAAAGGATATAATGTTAATGAAGAGGGACCTTTTACTTCCTCCTATGAAAATTCTGATAATTATACAGAAGATGTTAATAGTTTTGATGAGGCAAGATTTTATCAACTTATGGATAGTTTCACTATGAATCATGTTAAAATTTTTAGTAGATTGGATGAAATAAATACTAAATTAACAGAAGTTCTTTCTTCCATTAATGATATATCTTCGCGAATTTCAACATTGGAGGAAAAGTATTAATTTTGATGATGTTTTTTGTTATATTTACAACTAAGAAATAATTTAGATAAGAAAAATCCCCTCTGTGTGAGGGGAAAATTTTTAATCTAATTTTAATTTTTCATTTATGACTTTTTTTGCAAATTCGAATGTTTGTTCTTTATCATTTATTGATGTATCAATAAGTATTGCATCGTCGGCTTGTTTCATAGGGCTTGTTGCTCTTGTTCTATCGGCTTCATCACGAGCAATTATTGATGCAAGGACATCTTGATAGTTTGCGGTTTCACCTTGGTCCAAATATTGTTTTAATCGTCTGCTTGCTCGGGTTTCAGCACTTGCAGTGATAAAGAATTTTACTGGGGCATTAGGGCAGATTACAGTTCCTATGTCACGCCCTTCTATGATTGCACCTTTTGCTGGTGTGCCATCTTCAAGTGCAGGAGGGTTGATTGCAAAATTTATTTGATATTCGCGCATAATTTTGCGAAGGTCTGGAATTTTTGCAACGGAGGCAACATATTTATTTGTAAGTTGTGAACGGATTTCTGGATTTTTTGCATAAGTTAGAATTTCATGTGTATCGGATAGATATTGTGCGGTTTGTATTGCTAATTTTTCATCCAGATTGTCCATATCTATTTTCTTTTCAATAAGGCAAAGTGTGATTGCACGGTAAAGGCTTCCTGTATCAAGCCCTGCGAATTTATAGTGTTCGCAAAGTTTTTTTGTGAGGGTTCCTTTTCCTGCACCGGCAGGTCCATCAATTGCAATTATATTTTTATTTTCGTTAGGCATAATTTCTCCTTATAGTTTTAAAAAAACACCTACATAAAATGTAGGGGTGAAAAGTTATACAACTTTTTTATCTTTCTTTTTTTCTTGATAAATTAATAATGGGTCGGTTTCTTTTTCAATAACTTCCTTGTTTATTATTACTTTTGCTATGTTTTTTGTTGTTGGAAGTTTGAACATAGTTTCAAGTAATAAATTTTCAATTATTGAACGAAGTCCACGAGCACCGGTTTTCCTTTTTATTGCCTTGTCTGCGATGGCTTCTAAACTGTCAGGGGTGAATTCCAACTCTGTGTTTTCCATTGCAAAAAGGGTTTTGTATTGTTTTGTCAGTGCATTTTTTGGCTCGGTTAGTATGGAACATAATGCTTCCTTGTTTAATTCATCAAGGGTTACAATGATTGGCATACGGCCCATCATTTCTGGAATGATACCGAATTTTATTATATCTTCTGGTTCAATTTGAGCGAATAATTCGGTAAGATTTTTTTCGGTTTTTGATTGTATGTTTGCACCGAATCCAATGGAGGTTTTTGTTGTGCGTTTTTCGATGATTTTTTCAATGCCGTCGAATGCACCGCCACAAATGAATAATACATTTGAGGTATCAAATTGAATGAATTCTTGTTGTGGGTGTTTTCTTCCGCCCTGTGGTGGAACGGAGATTACAGCACCTTCTATTAGTTTTAAAAGAGCCTGTTGCACACCTTCACCGCTTACATCACGGGTAAGAGATGGGTTGTCGGATTTGCGGGAAATTTTATCGATTTCATCTATGTAGACTATACCCTTTTGTGCCTTTTCAACATCGTAATTTGTTGCTTGGAGAAGGCGGACAAGTATGTTTTCCACATCTTCACCGACATAGCCCGCCTCTGTTAGAGTAGTTGCGTCGGCGATTGTGAAAGGCACATCTAAGATTTTTGCAAGTGTGCTTGCGAGTAGGGTTTTACCAGAGCCTGTTGGTCCAATTAAAAGTATGTTTGATTTTTGGATTTCAACATCGTTTTTGATTGCGGAGTTGTATAATCTTTTGTAGTGGTTATAAACTGCAACGGAGAGGACCTTTTTTGCCTTTCTTTGTCCTATAACATAATCGTCAAGGTGTTCAAGCATTTCCTGTGGTGTAGGGGTATCCTTTGCACCTTCGGCAAGTGCCTTTTTATTTTCCTCTTTTATTATGTTGCTACAAAGATTTATGCAAGCGTCACATATAAAAACATTTGGTCCGGCGATAAGTTTGCCTGCCTCGTGTTGACTTTTCCCACAAAAGGAGCAATATTTAATACTTTTTGTATCTTCTGCCATAGGTTGTTCCTTTATTTCTTTTTAATTTTGCATTATACAATGCTTATTGTTGTTTTTCAAATGTTATTTTTTATTCGGGTTGAGGATTTTTGAAATGTTCTATTATTGTCTTAATTTCCTCAATTTCTTCCCAGTTTTTAGTGTTTGTTGCGTTGTAATTATCAAGTATAGTTGATGTAAATCCTTCCTTTATTTTCTTAATTTCGGTTTCATCCCATTTTGTAGGTGTTGTGCTGTAGGTGATGTTATAAGTTAGTTTTTCTTCATTTATTTTAGGTTTGAAGCCTTTTTCACAAGTGTATTTTGCGTTTTTTAATTCACTTATTATATCTTCCAATTTTTGTATTAGTTTTTCATCGTTTGCTTCTGGGAATGTTATATATTTTTTATCTTCTGTTGCATCTCTGATTTTTGTTAAATCCTTTATTATATTTGTGTAGTTTTTTGCAATATCTTTTTCATCTAAATTTATTTTGTTTAGGATATTTTCTATTTCTTGTTTAAACTCTTCCTCTGTTTTTTTAAACTCTTCCTCTGTTTTTTGGTTACAAGAGGTTAGAAGAGTTGAGATATTTTTTTCTTGCGAATTATAGGTAGGTTTATTTTTGTTTTTATTTACCGCATCGGCGATACTTCCGACTATACCCTTACCCTTTATGTCATTGGCTCTGTCTTCACCAATGATTACACTTGCTTGATTAAGAGAGTAGTCGAATAGTCCCTTTAACAAACCCTTTTTTGCGATTTCGCGTTCAAGGTTGGATTGTTTATCTTCTATTTCAAAGGAGGTATCTTGCATTTCTGTTCTGAATTTTGAACCGCAGGATGTTTCACCGTCTGTTATGAAAGAGTTGACAAGGACTGTTAATTCGCGAGGGTAGGTTGAGGTTTTTAAATCCCAATTTAAATCAAGAAAGTTACCCACTTTACCAGAAATGTCCCAGTTTGCAGTTCCTACATTTGCGAATTGTGTTGCAACACTTGAGGATAATTTTTTGTTTGAACCTATGCCTGTTTTCCCAGAAACTGTATTAGCACTTTCGTTGAAAAATAATGTATTGTCGTTTTCGTCCCAGCCGTCGATACTTATTTTTTCATAGTTATCAATTATTGCTTGTTTACCGCAGATTTTATCAATTTCTTTATCCATTTCGGTTATTTTTTCTGTGCTGAAAAAGTTATTTAATCCTGTGTTATTTTTTTCTGATAAGATGTAGTTAAAGCATTCTTGTGCGGCGTTAAATTTTGCCTTTGCAAAGTTGCAAGTTTTTCTTTCCCTTATTGCTTGTGCGGAGTATAGAGGCCAAAGTCCTGCTACTAATTCCTCGGCAAAATTGGAACAGAATTTATCAAGGTTGTCGCCGTAGCATTGTGCGTCGTTGACATCTATACTTACAGGAATTTTACCGGCTTCATTTTTTTCGCTTAAAAGGGGTATGCCAAAGTTCATATTCATTGCGACTTTGATTGCACTTGTGCAGGATGTGTTTTTGCAATACAAGTCCAATGCTTGGGAGTAAGCGTTGGCACATAATCTTTTTGCGATTAGGTTATCATTTGATGCGGGGGTTCCGCACATCATAGATGTTTTTGAAGTTGCATTTGAAGTGTTTGCAAATGTTATATTTGTGGGTGTTGGTGTGTATGTGGAAGTTGCAGTATTATATGTTCCAGATACATTTGTTTTTGTTGTGGTTGCACGTTTTCTTGCCATTGAGGCATTTCGCTTTGGTGCGGAAAAAATCTCTGTATTAAATAAAATACAGGTTAATAAAATTGTTGATATTATAAAAGTTTTTTTCATACTTTAAAGTATAGCATAAAATTAAATCTATGTAAAACAGTTTTTAGAAATTGTTGATTTCTTTTAGAGCGAGTTTTATAAGTTCGTTCATATCAATATTTGGATTTTTGTTTATGATTTTCATTACAGTTTCGAAACTTTGTGAACGAGTAAAACCAAGGTTTGAAAGGGCGGAAATTGCGTCCTCGGCAATAGTGTTTGGTTTTGCAGTTTTAGTTATTTCTGAAAGTTCCATATTGATATTTACTTTTGTGATTTTGTCTTTTAATTCGGCAATTATGCGTTCGGCAGTTTTTTTACCTATTCCGTTTGCAGAGGCGAAACTTTTACTGTCACCAGATAAAATTGCAGTTGAAATTTGGTTTGGGGTAAGGGCGGAAAGTATGGAAAGACTTGCCTTTGGACCTATGCCTTGAACAGTGGTTAAGAGGTTGAAAAATTCTTGTTCTGTTTGGGTGGTGAATCCGTAAAGGGTGATTGAATCTTCGCGAACAATTGTTTCAATGAAAAGGGTTTTTGTTTCACCGATTTTTAGTGAAGATATTGTCCTTTGGGAGACTATTACACCATAACCAACACCCGCAACATCTATGATGATGTGGGTATCAAAAATTGTATCAATTATTCCTTTTAATTTCGCTATCATTTGTTATCTGGTTTCCATTCACAAAATTTAAATTTCGTATATAAGTGTTCAGTATCATTTATTTTTAAAAAATTAGATAGATATGTTTGTTTTTGTTCACATGTATTTGAAACTCCTTGGTATGTGTATATAGTATCTGTTACAGTTTTGAATATTATATTTATTGTTTCAGAATTATTTTTACAATCTAATTTTGTTGCACTTTCTATTAAATTTATGATATTTGATATATCAAAATTAGTTTTATTAACTTTATGATTTCCTTTATTTCCAATAGGATTTGTATCTCTTGCACATCTATCTGTTCTATATTTATTACCATTACAACAATAGTTTTGTAATTTAGTTAATTCTTCTATTATTTTTGCAACTGTTTTTTGAGCTTCTTCTTCTGCTTGGGCTTTTTTGCATTGTTCTAGTTGTTCGTTAATAATAGGAGTGTTTTTCCCTTTGTATTTAGATATTGTCTCATTGTTTGAGTCATACCAATCATTATAGTTGTTAATATTATGAATACATTCTTTTATTGGACAAGAGTTTTCTTCTTTTATCTTACTTATGTACTCTTCTAAACCTGTATTATTATCATTTATAATGCCTAGTTTTTCTTTAATACATGTTTTCCATTCATTTTTTTCTGTTATAGAAATGTTGTTATCTTTTATATTTTCTATTGTTAATTCTTTGGAATTACATGTTATTTTTTTTCCAGAAATACCTATAGTTTTGTATTCAAAATTATCCTTGTTGAATGGTTTGTTGGTTGTAGTTGCGATTACATCTATACCGCCGTATATTTGACATTCAAGTTTATTTAATTTTTGTAGAGGTTCTAATAAATCCTTATAAGCGTTTTCTATTTCAGAATTTAATTTTTCTTTGTCTCGTTTTTCTTTTGCCTGTTCTAATTTTTTAATATTTCTTTCTGTTAGGGTGATTTCGTCGTCTATATACTTTTGTAAATTTTCGTTAGTTAAGTCTTTCTTATCTCTTAAAGTATCAATATATGTATTTATTATTTTATCTAAATTGCCAATATTTTTAGTGAGATAGTTTTGTATGTCCTTGTCGGTGTGTATTTCTAAATCTAAATTCTTTAGGATGTCATTTTCTAAATCATTTCTAAGAGATTTTTCTTTTTCAATAAGAGGTTGAAGAGCTGATTTTATGCGAGTTAGCAATTCTTCTCTTTTAGCATTTTGTCGTTCATTTTCTTCTTGTGCTCCTTTTGCTTTAATGATTTCTGTTTCAAGCATACTTATTTCTGGGATTGTGTCTAGGGCATTGTAGAAGGTTTCTATTTGTTTAAATTTTCCTAATAAAGTATTGGCATTTAGGCCGGAGAAATTTTTTATGTATTTTATTTTTTCTGCAATGGTGCTGTTGGTGCCGTTGGGGTCGCATACACAATTATATATATCGCCGATAGTTTTTTTAGG
>JBJEXC010000045.1:0-7169 GCA_051885355.1 Alphaproteobacteria bacterium
AAAGAGTATAAGTTTCCGAGTGGAGTAAATGAATGGGATGTCTTTGTCGCAGCAAATATGTTTCATTCAGATTTGTGTAAGAAGTTTGATGATAAACAAGTATTGGATGCTATGTATGCGTTCTTCTTTTCCGATGAAGATTGGAAAGGCACATCTAAGGTATTCGATTATGCAAAGTGTAAATACTCAAAGAAATGAAATGTCGTTCCGCACTTGAAGAGTATTGCCTATTAAAGAGAGGCATAAGCACAACTCCTATTAACGAAGAACAAAATAAGGAAGTCACTAATAAGGAGTTGCACGAACTTCTTGTGCAGATGAAGAATGAGCATAGCGAACATTTACGAGAGCAGGATTTACTTTTAGATATTATTAAGAATCAAAGTAAGCCAAACTTTCCGAGAGAGTTTTTAGCAAACTTATCCGCTAATGCGTTATGGGATGGTGCATTATATATATTCGGCAAGTTGGGTAAGTGTATTAAGTTCTAACAAAATATTAGGAGGAATTGAAATGAAAGATTATAAGACTAATTTCATCAAGAATATCGAATTATTCTTATGGTGCTTTAACTTAAGTCTTGATGACATTAAAATTGATTGGGAGGACTATGTGTAACCATTATGGACTCCTATAAACTATATTGCATCAAGGGACTTATTATGACTTTTCTAAAAAGTCATAAAATAGGCTTTATTTTCGCTTTTTCTTCTCTATTTGATACATTATTCAACATAAAACAATAAACCCCATACAAGCGATATTTAGTACTTCTATGGGGCATTTATTAGTTTGAATAGTTATTCCTCTATTCCATAAGTATATTTGAGAATCATTTTGCAATAATGTATTGCTTTAAGTATATCTTTTGCACCATTCTTCTTTCTGTGCCTCGTTACATATTTCACGACATTTCCATCAAAGAAGTCAAGTCCGTTTGCGACAATATAGTCAACTGGTTGAATCGTCGATTCATAGTGTGAAGGCGTATCATATTTCATTTCCATATTTTTCTTCATATTTATTAAGTTTCTCTTTCAATGCCCTAATCGTTTTTGCAGCGGCGAGGTCATTTATCCATCTTTCATCATTGAACCTGCTTTTCGCCAAAGATAAAGTGGTTAATTCATCCCTATTTAAATCGTATAGAATACCATCAACTTTTTGGCTGATAAATATATCTTTAGGGATTGAAATTAAGCCTTCAAGAGTTTTTACGACTATATGTCCTTTATCGTTTTTCTTGCGAATAAAATCTAAAATATCATCAAAGCGATTCTCTTTATTTCCCATTTTCTTTTTCACATATTATCAACTCTTTTGCATAAGGGAGAGATTCAATCCAACGGCAGAAGTCGTGCCACATAGGAAGTCTATGATTTCTTCTTTGGAAGTAAATCCTTCGGAGAGTCTGATATGAAAAGACATCAACCGTCTTTTGAATATGTCCCATTGGTATTTTATCTTTGGCTTTTTCAAGTTCCTCACCGCTTAATCCTCTACATTCAATGTGCATTGTTGATTCGCTTGATAATCTTTCCCTACCTATCCTATATGTCTCCGCTTCCCTATAGAACCAGATAGGTGCTTCTATTTTAGCCCATACCATTATACCCCTCATTACTTTTGCGTGTTCCTCTCCGCTTAGAATAAGGCGTTTCATTAACTTCAAATCATCGGGATGAATGAGAACATCAGCACCATAATTACATAGCCACCAAGTACCATTATTATCTTTTTTTTGACCTTCCCTATTATATTGAGTATATGCTTTTGACCTCATTTCCTTACCGAAAGGAAGTCTCAAAGCCTTCAATGCTCCTGCAAATCCTGCAATTTCTAATGTATTTATTTTTATCATAGTCATTTTCTATTTTCCTGTATGCCCAAATCCACCTTTACCTCTCTCCGTTTCGTCAAGTTCATCAACGGTTACAAAGTCGGCATCTTCGACTTTATAGATTGTCATCTGGGCTATCCTTGTGCCTTTCTCAATAGTAAACGGATATAATTCACGGGATTGAATTATTACACCAATATTTCCCCTATAATCTGAATCAATCTTTCCGACTATTACATCAGCATTGGCTCTCTCTTTATATTCATTGCCTAATTTATGACTAATTTCTATTCCCTTGCTTGCAAATCCGCTTCTCGGTTCTATCTTTGCCTCATAACCGTATGGAATAGATAAGGCAATGTCAAGAGGAATAACTTGCCTGCTTTTAATTATGATGGTTTCTCTTGGCACATACAAATCGTATGCGGCTGCACCCTTCGTAGCCTTTCGCGGAATAATGGCATCCTCAGACAATTTCTTTATTTTGATTTCCATAAATTTGAATTATTAAAAATTAACTTCAATTATTTCAGCATCATCTCCTAATATTTCTCTTATTATTTTATAGTGTTTCTCTTTTGTTTCTATAATCTCATTTTTATATATAAACTTTTTAGATTCCTTATCAAATAATAAAAGAGAATGTATCTTCTTATGATTGCGTGGCGAAAGAAGAAAAATATCATTTTTAAGGTTATAATCCCAATGATGAATTTCCATTCCACTACAATTTATTCCTTTTGTCCTTAAAAACCTTCTTGTATTTTTATTCTCATTATGACTACTTTTCTTTTTTAATGAAGAATATAGCCTATGATATTTTTCTCTTCCTCTCTGTCTCTCCTTTTCGATATAATCTTCATTTTCTATGTTTCTAAAATAATTACTACTAACATCCTTTTTTGTACAATCTTTACATTTATTCAAATGTCCATCATACATTTGGGGGTGTCTATAAAAATTAGTTATTGGTAATTCTCTTTTACACTTAAAGCAAATTTTTGTTTCCATATTAATTGGATATTATATATAAGGGTTAAAAAGGAAGATTGTCTGCATTTATATTTGAATACTCACTCACTTTCTCTTGCTGCTTTGACGATTGCTTTTGGTAGCCACCTCCATCATTGTTTTTCCCATTATTTTCATAGGAGTTAGATGGTTTCATAGAACCGAAAAAAGGTTGATTTTTTCTTTCTTCCCCACTCATACTTTTATATTCATCTTTAGTAAGATATTTTTTAATAAAGTGAGTAGAACCGTACTTATTCTGTTCTTTCATTTCGGTAACACTAAAATTTACATATACCGAATTATTGCTTGCAACACAAAGATGATTGTCATCAAGCGGAATAATTAAGCATCTTACCATTTCATTCCCTCTTTTTAACTCCGTAACACAAGAATTACGGAATTTAGTCAAATCAATATCTAATCTATAATTATTCATAATACATAAAATTATAATGTAAAAGTAGTAAAAAAATCTAAAAAAGAAAATTAAATTTCATCGGTCGCGTTATATACCTCTTTAATACGGATTCCCTTAAGAGCAAACATCATTTTATATTTCAATGCATATTCTTTTGGCTTTAGTTTAGGAGAAATCTTACAGTCCTCAACGACATACTCGCCATTCTTATAATAGGTAAAATCTGAAGTATAATTAATCGCCCTTTGGATTACCTTAGTAACAACCTTATCTTTTGTCTTAAGGTGTTTAATATAATCTTGTGTTATAGGTGGTATTAATTCAAAAGTCACTTGTCGCTGCAAATCTGTGATAACTCCTCTTTGTTCCGCATCCTTCAATACAAGATATCTATTTAATTCCCTCTTTGAATCAAAGGTGTCGCCACCGAAACACACCTTCTTATTCTTGTACTTATTTTTCTTATACCTACTATTTCTCATTTATAAAATGAATTTAAGTTTATGTCCTTTTATAAAATCCTTTCTTTGAGCCAATATTTCTTCTACCTTCATTATCTTATCTCTAAATTCTTTATTATACTTATGTTCGTTTGGATAGACCTCATTTATATAATAGGTTATCGTTGAGTGTTTTCTATTAAGCATTTTTCCTATCATAGCATTAGAAAGATTGAGTCTATCCCTCAAATAATATGATATAGTAATTCGTGGATATAAGAGATTGCGAGCCCTATTTTTCGAAGAAAGTTCATCCATACTCACATTGAATATCTCGCATACACAATTAATTATCTTTTCCTTTTCCATCATACTTTTCAAGTTCAATGTATAGGAACTCCATCGTCTCTATTGGAAGTGAATTATACCATTTTTTTAAGAATGTCATAACATCAATCTTATAGAGCATAGAGATTATTCCCTCTGCCTCCTTCGAAAGAATGTGGATTGTTTTCCAGTTTTTAACTTTTGCCAATATTCCATCTTGCATAAGAACAATCTTTTCGTCATTCTCATAAAATAAAAAATCCACATTATTGGAAACCGCAAGCATAGGAACAAATATTTTATCCCTAAAACTATGGTATATATGATGTTTAGTAGCCATATTAAAACTCACTTACTTGTAGTTCTATCTCCAATCCCTTTCTCGCTACATAAACATTATCGAAGCCAATTTCATCAATAACCTTTTGCTTAAAAAGAGTTTCATCTGAATTATAATCACTTAGATGTAAGAGACATACAGTCTGTAACTCTGACGAATAGTTCATTTTAATTGCCTTAATACATTTTTCTATTTCAAGATGGTTCTCATACGATGAAAGACTCTTACTTCCTTCGCATATATTATTTAATATGATGTCATCGCTATAATTAGCTTCAATAAAGATATGATTTAGATTCTTGATATAATAATTAAAAGAATTGCAATCGGTTGCAAATAAAAGTCTTCCGAAAAGAGGATGTTCGATAAGATATGAATAACATTCACAAGAATGTATAACGGACATTGGTTGAATGGTAAACCCTCCTATTCCTAACTTCTTACCTAAATATAATGGTTGTACTCCTTTATATTTATCTGCAACCTCTTGACACGAATAAACTGGTAATCCCATTTTCAATGCACTCGGTATATACTTTGAGTGGTCTCCGTGAAGTTCTTCAAAGGTGCGTGGTAATACAACCACGCACCTTCTTTAATCCCTCCTTATAGTTTATGGATTTGATAAGATTCTTAAAATCTATTCCCAATTCCAAAATTATCGATTCTTCATCACATTCAAGAATATAGGAGTTACCTTGCGATGAAGAACCCAATACAAACATCTTTGCCATTATTTATTATTGAACCTTTTGAAAAGAAATCTCGTAAGAGCATTGTCCTTAAATTCTATTTCATCGAATTTATACTCATAGAATAATTGCAATGCGATGATTATTGCTAATACAATTCGTATAAACGGACAAAAGATTATGATGCACAATAAAATTACATCAAAGAAACACGATATTGACATATCTTTGAAAATATTAATACATAATGCACATAAAGTGGCAAACAATATCGTAACAGCAATATATAGAACCAAAATATTCATAACTTTTTATTTGTTGGCATTAAAACTCAAAACCATCTTCCTTGAAAGGAAATTCATCATTAGTAGTATCGTTAGTAGGTGCTGGCGAAGGGATAGGTTCGGATTCTTTAACTTCATTAACTACTCTGCCATCTTCCGATTTCTTCTCTTTTTTCGTTTCCCTTGTAGCATCTTCTTTAAACTCAACAGGAGATTGGTCATCTACTACATTATCATCGTTCTTTACTACATACGCCTCGTCAATTCTATTAATATCGCCACTAACAACTTCGTTATCAAATATCATAGCCTTTTGCATTTCAAGCGATTTAGGGGCATATTTAGAGATAAGTTTACGGAGAACTGTTTTTAGTCCCATTGCATCGAAACTCTCTTTCCAAATCTTTGCTCCACTTCGATATGCTTGCGAGAATTTCTGTGCGTGAGCCTTAACCTCTTCAATAGTCATATACTCATACTTCTCAAAGCCGTTGGTTAGCCTAAAATAAGCCATATATCCGATTACCTTATCAGATATCTTCGCGCTTTCATCGAAGATATATTCTCCCTTAAATTTATTCTTTCTTACAAGTTGACCTTCGTAAACCACCTCATTGATGATTGATTGGCATTGACCGCTACGAAGGAACAATTCAACAAGTCCTTTTGCCATAACTTGCAACTGGGCATAGCATCCATCCTTTGAGTTAAACGGAACGAGCGCAGCATATCCAAGTGCTGGATGAAGGGGTAAGTCCATAGATGCTGCAATCGCTGCGCCCATAACGATTGAGTTTACATCCGCCTTTTGCAAAAGAGAATTATTGCTTACTACAGTTGTTATACTTGTCATAAACTGCGGTGCGCGTTTACCAAGCATATCTTCAAATTTCTTCTTAACACTCGGTGCGTTGAGAGTGTTCTTTAATTGTAATGAATTATTATCTACCATAATACTTTGGATTAAATGATTTCACGAATTTTTGATTTAGTAATAGAATGAATTGACATATCCCCATATCCTTGTTTAATATACTCTTTTACATTAAGCATAGCCGATTCAAGGTCTTTTGCCCATAAAGCAACTGTATATTTAGAGTCTTTTTCTTCTCCATTATCATCCGTGAAAGTTTGAATTAGAACGACCTTAAAAATCTTTGATTCTTCTTTTTCTTCACTTGTAGGATAATTAAGTACCTCCATAACTTTTGAAAGTGATACTGCAAGAATATCGCACTCGCAATTCCAATAGTTTAGAACGGCTGTTTCTGCATTACCAAATGATGCCATATTTTCTACCAGAAAAGTTTCTTTGACTTTTTTATCATTCCCCCCTTTATCTTGAATAACATATTCGAGTTTTACTTCATAATTTGCCATATTTATTTGCTCATATAAAATCGTTTCAAATCATCTTCCGATACAATATTTTCTCCATTTAGGCTTCGAATAAATTTGAAGAGTGCATTTCTATTATCTTCACTTGAACCACATCTATCCGCATATAGTAACATCAATCTAATATGCTCAAACGCATCTCTCATCATAATATCGTAGTCTTCGCCTTTTAAGTTATTAGTGTAATCTTTTTCAAGTTTATCAAACTCATTTTTAAGTCTTGATAACTCATAGGATATCCCTAATAGTTGTCTTTTTTTCTTCTCTGAAAAGGTATAAGATTGCTTTTTAAGCCTTCTATCAATATCATAGATAAAATATTCAACAGACCTCATCATAATATACATAAGATTGGTCTCTAAATCAACAATCTTAGGTATTTCTATTTTTTCTTTTAATTCATCTTCTTTCATAGA
>JBJEXC010000046.1:0-7158 GCA_051885355.1 Alphaproteobacteria bacterium
AAAATAACGATCGGTTTTTTGGACCTAAAAAATTAATTGAAAGGAAACTACTATGAAAAATAATTTAAAAATAAGTTTAATTGCTTTATCAACTTTACTTACTGCTTGTGGTGGTGGCGGTAGCGGAAACTCCGTTCCAAATACTACTTTGCCTACTGTATCAAAAGAAGTTGAAAACTATAATAGACAAGTAACCTCTTTGAAGAATCATATAGATTTAACAAAAGCAAAACCAGAAACGGTAAGATCTGCTACATCATCAAAGAGTAATATAGGTTATGCTGACATTGGTAATATAAAATTTAAAGTATGTAGTGAAGATGAATGTGGTAAATCTAACTTTGAATTAGATAAAGATGGTAAAATTATAGCATGGGGTGAATATAAAATAGATCAATCTAAAATTTCACCTAATGGATCTGTAATTTTATCTACTGGAGATACTAAAGAAGGCAGTCATTATAAAAATAATGAAACAACTTTAACATCAATAGGAAAAGAAGTTGGATTAAGTTATTTTGATTTCTTTAAATTCAGAGATACTATGTTTGAGTTTGCTGGTTATGATAAAGACGGTAACAGAATAAATGCAGATACCCCTAAAACAACTCAATACGGTTTATATGGCGGATACAAAGAAAGAGAAATTTCTTCCAAAAAAATAGATAAAGATATTGAAGAAATAAACTTTACTGGTAAAGCTGTTGGTGGAGTAGATGCTCGTTTAACACACACCGAAAAAACTACCGGTAAAATAGATAGAATAGAAAAAACTTTAGATCTTGAAGGAAATGCAACACTTAATTTCAAAAATGGAGATATACCAACATCAACTTTGACTATGAATTTTGATAACTGGTATGATGTTATTATTAAGCAAAAGGGTGATATCTCAGATAAAAATTATAGTGTAGAATTTATAAATTTCAAAGAAAATGCAGATAAAGAATTGCAATTTGATAAACTAAAATATGAAAATGGTGATATAAATGATTATTCATTTGCTTATTACTATGATGATACAACAGATAAAGTTGTGGAAGCCGGTGGTGGAATTGAAGTCATAGATAGAAAAATAGTATATCCTGAAAGTCATAAAGGAAATGAAGATTTTTCAGATTTTAAAGATAATTTACAAGAAGGCGAACATGCAATTGACTTCAACGCCGCATTTGGATTAAAGCGTGACTAACTAAATGAAATCGTTTGTTATAATAGCAGGAGTAATTTTTTCCTTAATATCTTTTGATGTTAAAGCGGAGGAAATTACTCCTATCTCTGAAACTGAAACTTCGGAAAAAACTATCACTTTAAATCCTATACAAATAATAAATTTAGCAAAAGAATTTATAAAAGAAAAAAAATACGATGGTGCAAAAAGTTTGCTTTTAAAATCTCCATTTAATGTAAAGGAGTTGGAAATCGAACGCCTATATCTTCTCTCTGAAATCGCAATTTTTGAAAATCGTATTGATGATGCTATTGAAATATTAAGGTTTATACTTGATTACCAACCTAATATATCGTCGATAAGGTTTAAACTCGCACAACTTTATATGCTACAAAAATCATGGTATAGAGCGGATTATCATTTAAGATTGGCAGCAACAGACAAAGATTTACCTCCACTTGTAAAGCAAGAAATTGCTAAATCAATTTTCATTGCAAGACAAAATAAAAACTGGAATATATGGTTTAATATTGGCGCTGCTCCTGACGATAATATTAATAATGCAACTGGTGGCGAACAATGTATCATGACTATGTTCGGTGTGCTTTGCAATCAATTATCAGAAAAGGAAAAAGCAATAGGCTTCAATGTCTCACTCGGTGGAAATTACGAATTTTTAATCGGTGATAAATGGAGATTAAGAAACGAAGCAATGCTTTACTCTAATACCTATAACAAAAAAGAATATGATGATCTTTATTTAAGTTATACTTTTGGACCCAAATATGTGTGGGCAAATGGAGAAGTTTTTGCAGGACCTTCCGCATACAGAAGATGGCTTTCGCATCAACCTTACAGTTATGCAGTCGGATTAAAAATAAATACTAATTATGATTTTACAAGAAATCTATCTGGAGGACTTTCGCTTTCCTATATGCCAACAAGATACGATGATTATGGAGAAGTTTTAGATGGTGATACTAGAGGAATAAATGCTCGTTTATCATATATGTTTGATGCCTCAAAATATTTTATTTTCAGAACTGGATATGAAATTGAAAATACAAAAGAGAGAATTTATTCAAACAGCAAAAATAGTTACGCAATTGGTTTTGGTGCCGAATTGCCATGGGGATTTTCTGTTTATATTGAACCATCTATATTGTATACAAATTATGATAAAGAAAGATGGTTCGTGAAAAATTTAGGTTTTGAAGAAATAAAAGAAAAAGATATTACAAAAAGATACTCAATCTCTTTATCTAACAGAAAAATTTCACTATGGGGATTTACCCCAACCATCAGTTATACTTACACAGATAAAAATTCTAACGTTTGGCAACACGAATACGAAAAAAGCGCCCTCGAATTCACTATCAATCAAAGGTTTTAGGTATTCCCACAAAAAAAACCGCCCCACAAAAGGACGGTTTAATTTTTTTAATAAGGAATACTATTCAAAAGATAATGTTAAAGTATTATCAGCATCACTAGAACATGCATTAGTAGTATCACAATCTTCATGTGTTCCTTCCCAATTAGAAGTACATAGATAGAAACAATCTTGCTTGTCTAAACCTGTAATATTAACATTGAAATATCTTTTTGCACCACTATCTTCCTCAGTTGCAGGAGATACATAATAAACACCACCAAATGGATGCTTATCGGATGCTCTTCTAAATCCAATGGAAAGCAACAAATCATCCGTTTCACTTCCAGTAGGAACTTTTGTATAAACATCTGTTTTTCCGGCATAAAGTCCCCTAACCTCTTGCACAATTCTTGTTACATCTTCAACAACCTTATTTCTGTTGATTTTACCAATTGCTTGGGAATAACCTGAAATACCCATAACAGTAATAACACCCATAATCGCCAAAACACCAAGCATTTCAACGATAGAACGCCCTGAATCATTTTTTCTTATTAACATGCTCTTTCTCCTTATTAAAAAAAAGTTCTTTAACTATATTTTTTTGTAGTTTATCATATAACTAAAAAGTAGTATATCACAAAATACAAACAAAGAAAAGCAAAAAGTGAAAAAAAATGATACAAAAAACTACAGGTCTTGAAATAATAAGGAATTTTCACAAAAATACTCCAAATTCTCCTGGTGTTTATCGTATGTTTGATGAAAATGGAAAGGTTCTTTATGTTGGAAAAGCCAAAAATTTACACAAAAGAATAAAAAATTATACCGACCTTGACGGACTTTCCGAACGTATCAAAAAAATGATTCACGAAACCCGCAAAATGGAAATAATTCAAACAAACACAGAAAACGAGGCATTAATAGTAGAACAAGACCTAATCAAAAAACTCAACCCAAAATACAATATTTTGCTAAAAGATGATAAAAGTTACCCTTATTTAACTATATCAAAAGACGAATTTCCAAAACTTGGCAAATTCAGAGGTGACAAAAATTCCTCATTCCACTTCTTCGGACCTTTTCCATCAAGTGGAGCGGTAAACGAAGGTATAAAAATTATTCAATCAATGTTTGGAATCCGCACTTGTCGTGATACTTTATTTAAAAACAGACAATCACCTTGTCTTTTATATCAAATAAAAAAATGCTCCGCCCCTTGTTGCCTTAAAATCTTACCTGCAAAATACAGGGAACAAGTAGATAAAGCCATATCCTTTCTAAAGGGTGAAAACAAATCACTAATTGATGAATTTTCCCAAAAAATGCAAACAGCAAGTCAAAATCGCGACTATGAAACAGCAATCATTTACAGAGATAAAATCAATTATCTTAATCAAATATTAAAGAAAAGCACATTTTCAAGCCTTAACGACGACACAGATATAATCTGCCTTGTCGGACGCGATGGAGTTTATGAAATAGAAGTTTTCTTCTCCCGTAAATCCATAATTTGCGGAAACTTTTCCTACTTTCCAACCAAAACACAAAATGCTACAGAGGAGGAAATTCTATACGCTTTCATAGAACAATTTTATTCTGAAAGAGACATTCCAAAATTTATACTTACTAATATAACTCTCCCTAATACAAAGGAGGAATTGGAAGAAACCCTTTCCGAAATAAAAGGAGTTAAAGTCGAAATTGATACTCCACAAAAGGGAGATAAGAAAAAAATCGTTGATAACATTGTATCCAATGCCAACGCCCACCTTGAACACAAATTCATAACAGAGATAAACCAGAAAAAATATATGGACGATATGCAAAAACTTTTTGAACTTCCAACCTCACCAAAACGAATTGATGTCTTTGATAACTCTCACACATTCGGCACAAATAAAATAGGCGCAATGATAGTTGTTGGTCCTAAAGGTTTTCAAAAGGATAACTATCGTAAATACAACATCAAAAGCGATATTCTAGGCGATGATTATAAGATGATGGAGGAAGTCCTTACCCGCCGTTACACAAGGGCAAAAGCAGAAAACACCCTACCCGATTTAATAATAGTCGATGGTGGAAAGGGTCAACTTGACATTGCTCATCATGTCCTAAGAAGATTGGAACTTAAAACTCCACTTGTCGGTATTGCAAAGGGTGAAAATAGAAATGCAGGTGAAGAAACCCTTTACCAAATGGGTAAAGAACCAATAAACCTTGCAAAAAACGACCCAGTTTTATTCTTCTTACAACGGATTCGCGACGAAGCACACAGATTCGCAATCACAACCCACCGCAACAAAAGGGCAAAATCTACTTTCCGCTCCGCCCTTGATGATATAGAAGGAATTGGTGCCTCAAAGAAAAAGTCCCTTCTTAATTACTTTGGAAGTGTCAAAAATATCATAAACGCAAACATAGAGGAGTTAATAAAAGTTGACGGTATAAACAAAAACTTAGCCGAAAAAATCCACAAATTTTTTCATTAGCAAAAAAATACTATTGCAACTATTTTTTTATTTGCTAAGATAAATTTAATAGGAAAAAAGGGAAATAAAATGAGAAAAAAATCAAACCAAAAAAGAAACCTTATGTGGACATTACCAAACATTCTAACTTATATAAGAATCCTTATAATTCCAGTAATATTTTGTATGCTTTACAGCAGAAATATAATCTATTCAAATTACATTGCTTGCGCCCTATTCGTCCTTGCAAGTATTACAGACTACCTTGATGGATATATTTCAAGGAAAACAAAAACCACTTCTGAAATAGGTCGCTTCTTGGACCCAATCGCAGATAAACTTCTTGTCACCGCAGTTTTAATAGTCCTTGTTCAAACAAAATTCGTTTGGATTTTGGAAACAATACTTGCAACTGTAATAATAAGCCGTGAAATCTTTGTATCAGGACTTCGTGAATATCTCGGTAACTTCCATATAAAAATGCCAGTATCAAAACTTGCAAAATGGAAAACAGCAACACAACTTTTCGCAATCTGCTTTTTGATATTCGGAACAAATTTTAAAAACAGATTTTACAACTCCGGCTGGGATTTAACTTTGTTTAATATATATATTGCAGGTGTATGCTTACTTTTAATCGCAAGCATTCTAACAATATGGACCGGCAAACAATATATGACTACCGCCTTTAAATATATGAAGGGCAAAGAAACAAAGTAAAATGATAAAAAATATTATACTCATATTACTACTTCTTATCTCTATACCTGTTTGGGCGGAGGAAGAGAAGAAACTAAGTGACTTTCAAAAAAAATATATAGAAAGACTTGATAAGTGTGAAGAAAAGACTAAAAAAGAACTTAACAGAGATGGGCTGATTACTACCGAAGATATGGTAAATGCAAGCAATGATGAAACAATATGTTTTAGAGATATAGCCTATGAAATCATTGAAAAATATTATAAAAAGGACAGACAAGAAGAAATAAAAAAAGATTTTACCGAATATATTCAAGCAACTTCTGGATTTGCCAATGATATATCTGGACTTCATAATGTCTGTCCTTGTGGAACTATGATGGTTGTTTTCGCTCATTCTCAAAAAAATAAATATGTTAGGATAATGGTTGAAGAGCTGATTTCAATGGTTGATATGTTCAATAATTGGTATTAATAACCTTCAACTCTATTATCCCAACCATCAGCATTTTCAATCTGTTCAGGGTGTTCTTTTATAATATTTTTATATCTATCTTTTATAGCCTTTTTCAATCCTAATTTTATGTCCTCTTTATCCATAGAATTAACTTTTTTCAATGTGTCCGGTCCCACTATACAATCGGCTTTTGCACCTACAACTTTCTGTAAATGCATAACCGCTGTTCCCTGCCCTTGATTAACTGCATTATCAAATACTATTTTTCTAATATCAAACGGTAATTTATATATACCATATATTTTGTTTGCATAATAATCTCGATAATATAATTGATTAGCACGAAGTCGCGTAATTGTTTTTTTATCTTCATCTGGATATGTATGACTGGCAATACCCATATTTGTTTCGCCACCTCTATCAACTCCATCTCTAGGTTTATATCCTCCTTCTGTATGGGCTGTTGTTTTCATAATAGTTTGAAAATCCTCATCCAATTTCATTTTCTTTATGATTTCAATATCTCCATACTCATAAAATACTTTATTTAAAGCCTTGATTGTTTCATCATCAGGTTTTATAGTTCTTGTAACAGGTAGCATCATTTCCTTTTGAAACTCACCTATTGATTTGAATAAACATTCATTTGCATAAGGAGTTAATTTTCCATCAGTAGTTTCATACTCCTCTGGTATATAATAACCAATTTCATATAATCTGGTTTTTATTTTAAGAACATCACTCTCCTGTGAACTACTACTTGATAAAGGAAAAGAAATATCTATTTTTTTATCTCCATAATCTTCTTTCTCAATTAATTTACATTTGCAATTAGGATGAAAAGGCGGTATATGTTTCGGTATTTCTTTAAATATTCCAGAATATTCCTTACACATATCACAAGCTCCGCTTTCGCAGATTATTTCATATATTTTAGTCATATTTTTACCTCCTTTACTTATAAAAAAAGGGCTAGTGTATAAAA
>JBJEXC010000047.1:0-33614 GCA_051885355.1 Alphaproteobacteria bacterium
TTTACTCTTTTCCATCTTTTATTCCCCCTTGGTTCGTTTGTAAAAAAAATCCCACATATCAAAGATAGTGGCCGGGCAGTTGACAAACCATGTAAAAGAATGATCCTATAACTTTTAGAGTATATTACTATACTCCTCTTGTATGGTTATAGCTCCCCAACCTTTACAAAGGTTAGGGCTTAGGCAAAAAAAAAGATACCAAGAGGTATCCGTGTTTTTCACCGTCTCTTTTACAACAGGCTTGTCAAGGCCCGTATCAAATCTTTGATACTAAATATGACTATACATCATATCTAAAAATTAATATAGCATAGTTAAATAAAAAAGCAAATTAAAAATTGTCAGATTATAAAAATATTTATCTTTTATAGGTTAACCGGTATCCCAAATTTATCATACATTTTTTGTATGTGCTTTCAAGTCCAGTTGAACTGTTAGATGGAACAGAAAAAGCAATTCGTTGTCCAACTTCTCTGTGTCCACGAGATTCAAATGTAGCCCACATACCGTCCCACCGTGGAATAGTATATGGTGCCATAGGGTCCATAAGATTTTGTATTCTTGATTTCGGTTTTGTGTATTTTACACCAAGACAAGCCTTGTGATCTTCAATAAATTTTGCCATTGTTACAGTATTATTTTCCCAATGATACACATTTGCATTTTCAATTTCTCCCCTTGTCGGAATAGAACAAGCAGTCAATAATATCACAGGTAACAAAGTAAAATTTGTCTTAAACATTTCTCTCTCTTAATAATACTACTTTATGATAACACATAACGAAAATTTTGAAAAGTAAAAAATTAAAGAGGGTTTATAGCCCTCTTAACCTTATTTTTGAATATTTCCGAACTTATCGATAATTACAACTTTATTTTCTTTGAAAATTTCGGCCCTTGCTTGACCTTTGTAATCAAAATTAGAAATATAATCATAATAATTAGGTGAAATAAGTTCAATACCATTTTCATCAATAACACCCCATTTACCATTTAGGGCAACTTTTGCAATTCCATTTGAATAATCAAAAACTAAATCATATTTAGGTTCAACAATAACATTTGCCTTGTCATCAATAAAACCATATTTACCATTTTTCATAATTTCAGATTTATTTTCAACAAAAGTATTTATGTAATCATATTCAAAATCGGTAATAGGTCTGTTTTCATTATCAAGCAAAGCCCACTTACCATTTTGCCTTGCGCGTTTTAATTTAACAGAATCTTCATTTTCAATATATTCTAATTTAGAAGTATCAATTCTTTCAACAGTTAAATATTTAAAGGATACGAATAACAATAAAAATACTGCAACCGCACCAAGAATGTATAAAAATTTCCTCATATTCAAACTCCTCCTATTTTACACATATTAATAATAGTATAAAATTCACTCTAATTCAAGATAAATTTTTTCCATCTTTTTAAGTTCATCACGAATAAGGGTTGCCTTTTCAAATTCAAGGTTATTTGCAAGGTCAATCATCTCCTTTTCTTTTGCTTTCATAATCTTTTTAAGTTCATCTTTACTCTTAAACTTAAATTTAGTTTTATTTGCAGCCGGATTTTTTTCAATATCCACATAATCCATATCAGCAATATTGGAAGCAATCTTTTTTACAATAGTTTGAGGAGTAATATTATGCTCCTTGTTATATTCCATTTGACGCTTTCTTCGTCTTGCTGTTTCATTCATCGCAAAACTCATAGATTTAGTCATTTTATCAGCATAAAGTATCACACGCCCATTTGCATTTCTCGCCGCTCTTCCAATAGTTTGGATAAGGGAGCGTTCCGAACGAAGGAAACCTTCCTTGTCTGCATCAAGTATAGCGACAAGTTGACATTCTGGAATATCTAACCCCTCACGAAGAAGGTTAATTCCCACAAGCACATCAAACTTACCAAGTCGCAAATCACGAATTATTTCAATTCTTTCAAGAGTATCAATATCCGAATGAAGATAGCGAACCTTTATCCCATATTCAGAAAGATATTCAGTAAGTTGTTCCGCCATTTTTTTTGTAAGTGTAGTGCAAAGCACACGCCCACCAGCAGATGCCACCTTTCTACATTCGTGCATCAAATCATCAACTTGATTTTCAAGAGGTCGCACTTCCACTTCTGGGTCCAAAAGTCCCGTAGGGCGTATAAGTTGCTCTGTAAATTTACCACCGGTTTGTTCCAACTCCCAATCTCCAGGGGTCGCCGAAATATACACAGTCCGCCCACGAAAAGCATTCCATTCTTCAAATTTCAAAGGTCTGTTATCCAAACAAGATGGAAGCCTGAACCCATATTCGGAAAGATTCGTTTTTCTCGCCCTGTCGCCATTATACATCCCCCCAATTTGCGGAACCGATACATGAGATTCATCAATAAATACAATCGCATCTTCTGGCAAATATTCAAACAAAGTAGGTGGGGGCGCACCCGCAGGTCTTCCAGTTAAATATCTGGAATAATTTTCAATACTTTTACAATAACCGGTAGATTCCAACATCTCTATATCAAAATTTGTTCTTTCCCTTAACCTTTGCTCCTCCAAAAGTTTATTTACTGATTTGAAATAAGCAAGCCTGTCAGTCAACTCCTCCTTTATCCCAACTATTGCATTTGAAAGTGCTGGTCCTGGGGTCACATAGTGACTTGACGGATATATAGTTGTGGACCTAAGCCCCAAAGTCCTTTTCCCAGTCAAAGTATCAAATTCGGAAATAGTTTCAATTTCATCACCAAAGAAAGAATATCTCCAGGCCCTATCTTCCAAATGCACTGGAAAAACTTCTAAACTGTCCCCACGCACACGGAAAGTTCCTCTATCAAGAGCAATGTCATTCCTTTCATATTGCATCGCAGTCAAAGATTTTATCACACTATCAAGCGATATTTCTTGCCCTTCTTCCAATGTCAAACTCATAGAAGAGTAAGATTCTGGTGAACCTAAACCATAAATGCAGGAAACCGAGGCGACAATTATCACATCCCTAAATTCCAAAAGTGAACGCGTCGCCGAATGACGAAGTCTATCTATCTGCTCATTTATAGCACTGTCCTTTTCAATATAGGTATCTGTTTTCGGAATATATGCTTCCGGCTGGTAATAATCATAGTATGAAACAAAATATTCCACATGATTATTTGGAAAAAGTTCCAACATTTCTTGATAAAGTTGTGCTGCCAAAATCTTGTTCGGTGCCATAATAATTGTTGGCACTTGACATTCCTGAATAACATTTGCCATAGTAAATGTTTTACCGGACCCCGTTATCCCAAGTAAAACCTGATTCCTTTTTCCCTCTTTTATCCCAGAAACAAGTTCCGCAATTGCCGAAGGTTGGTCTCCACTAGGTTTGAAATTAGTCACCATTTTAAACCCAGCAGGAATTCCTGACGGCATTTTATTAAAATTTGCAGACATTATAGGATTTTTAATCATACTATTACCTTAAATTAAAAAAAATTTTTTGCTTGTCATATTAAACTATAAATTATACTATATTTCTTATAAGGAGTTGTCAAATTAAATAAATGCCTAATTTTATAAAGAGGGGAACAATGGTAAAGCGTATTTTAATAGTCTTAGGGGTTTTAGTTACACTAATAGTTGGACTTTACACACTTCCAAACTTTATTCCATTAAATAATGGTCGAAAAACTTATATAGAAAATAAAATAGAAGAACTTATTAAATTTGATATAGATATAAAGGGCAAAATATCATTTACAATACTTCCATATCCTGCAATCATTTTAAAAAATGTTGATGTGAAAAATGTAAAATCCTCTGATAAGGCAGAACAACAAACATTCTTAAATGCCTCACAAATTTTTGTAAGTATGGATTTAATTGATTTAATAAAGGGCAATTTTAAAATAAATAAAATTATTATTGATGGAGGATATTTTAATTACTCTGTTTATGCTTCTACAGGATTTGAAAATTTATCCTTATTTTTAAAGGGAAAAAATTTCAATGATTTAATTATCAAAGATTCTACTGTGATTCAATATGATGAAAGTTTGGATAATATCAGGCGATTTTCCAATGTAAATATGAAAATTAAAAATACTACTAATTCCCAAATAAATGGAACTGGTTCATTTAGTTATCTTTCAAACAAAGTTGATAACCTTACCTTTAATCTTAAATTTATTGATAATGAAAACTATAATTTGAATATAGATTTTAACTATGTAAATGGTAAAAGCAGTATAATAAATAAGTTTAACATAGTTGTAAAAGAAAATAACCCTATTGTAAATGGAACAATAAATCTAATAACCGATAATTTATATAAATTTACTTCTCTTGTTGACAGTTCTATTTCAATACCAAACATTCCGCTGTTTAATGAAAAATTAATTATGAAAGCAACTCTACAAACAACACCAGACGCAATAATACTTTCAAATGGAACTTTTTCTTCTGACAGTGCTTATGCCACATTTTCAAGCATTCTTCCACTTATAAAAACAGAGGATGATAAAACAAAAATAGTAAAGGAAAATATCACCTTCAATGCAGATTTTAAAAATTTAAAACTTGAAAAAATATTAAAACTTCCAAAAAATATTTTTGAAGAAACTGTAAGCAATATGGATGAATTAAAGGAAGTTATAAAACTCCTATCTTATGCAAATATGAATATAGTAGTAAAAAATTTACTCCTTGATAAATCATTAATTACAAATTTTGAATTAAACTCAAACCCTGTATACCAAGATGGAAAAATTACATCTCTTAATATTGGAAAATTAGGTTATAAAATTGGAAAAAATAGCATACAGGTAAATGGGACCCTTTCCGATTTATCAAATAATGTAAATATGGATTTAAACATAAAGGATACTATACCTTTTAACTATCCAAATAAATTCTTTAATACAATAAGTATCAACAGTTTTACAGGTCAAGTGATAAGAGATATAAACAGAATATCTATACCAAGTTTTGATATAGATGTTGGTGGTAATAAAATATTCGGAAACCTTGAAGAAACTATAAATTCAAATTCTACAGATTATAATATAACAATAAAATCTGAAAGTATAGATACTTCAAAATTTACAAAAAATAATATTGATTTAGCATATATAATTCACAATTTATCACTTCTTAAAAATACTAATTTTAAACTTAGTGCTATGGTAAAATCATTAAAAACTCCAAATACTAATTATGATTTATTTAAACTAGATTCTATATTTAAAAACGATACTTTATCTGTTAAAAGATTAACATTTGCAAATAGTGGTTATACATCAAATATAAATGGTGATTTAATAGGAATTACCGGCAATTCCGGCTCATTCAAAAATTTTAATTACATAATTACATCTGAAAATTTAAAAGGGATAAGGCTTCCATTTATAAGAAATAATTTCGTTGATAAAATTATTTCAAACGGTGTGAAACAAGTCAACATAAAATTAAATGGTGATGCTTCTAATCCTGTCTCTGACATATATGCAATTTTGAACGATATAAGTGTGAAAGTGAACGGCCATCTTTTAGAAGGTGATGAAAGATATACACTTGATTTATCACATTCGGAGTTAAAAGGATTCTTGTTCTCTTGGGGTATAATTGACGATACTTTAATGAATTATTTTTATGATAATATTCCATTTACATTACAGGCGGATGTTGATGGTGATAATATTAATAACATAAAACTTACAATAAAAAATAATGTATTCACAGGAAATATTTCCCGCAAAAATGTTTCAAGGAATAAAAAGGAACCAAAAATAGAAACCTCTGTCAATTTACAAATTGATAAACTTGATGTCAAAAGCATTATTAAAAGGTTAAAGGATGCAGATGGTTATGTCGATTTCCTATTAAAAATTATAAGGGCGCTTCCTTATGATATTACATTGACAGCAAAAAATATTGCTGAATATAATTCTAATAATTATAAGGATTTATATTTCAAACTTGTAAATGCTTCTAATCCAGGTTCACTTGAATTTAATATGCAAAAGGGTAATATGCTATTAAAATTGACTTCTGAAATCTTGAATAACAGAATTTTTACAGGTAACCTTAATGTAAAAAATTATACTCTTCCAAATGACTTGATGAATAATGAACTTATGAATTTAACATCAGGTATTATGGATATAAACCTTGATTTCAAAACCGATGGATTAAACATTTATCAACTAACTTCAAACTTAAGTGGTAACTTTGATGCCCAAATAAAAAATGGCACTATAAAGGGAATAAGCAGTTATGACGAAACTCTTTTTAACATAGTCGAACTTGCAAATATTACAACAAATAATATTCTTTATATCATTGAAAACAGTTTTAAATCTGGCAATCTTAATTTCACAGATTTAGATATAAAGGGCAAAATTAACTCCTCAGAAATAACAAAAGCAACCTTTACTCTTAATGCTAAAAATATGCTTGTTAATGGCTTTGTGTCCGGCAACTTAATCAATAAATCCTTAAATATAGAAAGTGTTTTTGAAATAAAAAATCTTTCAACTGAAATGCTCAATATTATCTATAATCTTAAGGGCTTTATTAATAATATGGAAGGCAGTGTTGATGTTTCAAACCTTATGTCAAAAATCAATACATCATATCTTCAAAAAAAGAAAAAGGAATTACTGAATTAATCCCTTTAAATATTGAATAATAAAAACTCTGATACTACTGGAAAGATTTCCATTATGCTTGCCTATATCAATGGATGAAATAATCTCATTTATTGATTTATTTTGTGCCTTTGAAATTTTTTGAAGTTCCTCCCAAAATTCCCGCTCAATAGAAATGCTTGTCTTGTGTCCCATCAAAGTAATTGAATGTTTCTCAAGCATTTTAATCCTCATACTTACTGATAATAAATTTCAAAACATCATCAAATTTAGTAAATGTTTCAAGTGGAGTAAAAAAGTTTCTATTAATAATTTTATAAACTTTCTCGCTCTCATTCCAAATAATCGCATACAAAAGATTATACCCTAATAATACAGAATTTTCCATTAACATATTATTAGTTGTTTTAAAAATTTCATTTGCATCAATGATACTTGGAAAATTGTAATTATAGTCAGCACGTTTTACCTTTTCCGTTCCAAAAAATTCTAACATCCCACACACCATTCCATTACTTTCATCCTTTAAAAACATTGCATAGTCATCAGGAATAGGGGCAAATTTATCATTTTTAAGCATAGCATTAGTAAAGTCGATTTGTGCCTCCTTTGCCCTTGCAAAAAATTCAAGGTTAGGAATAAGTCTTTTTAAAGTTTGAAAAGATTTTTCCATTTAAAATCCTCCCGATTTTGAAAACATAGTGCTTCCAATTTCTGTCATAATATCAGCCGATGTGTTACCACCAACGCCAGCAAATCCCTTTAATGCAGGAAGAAACACAATCCCCTTTGGATTGCAAATATAAAGTTCTGTTGGATATTGATACCCATTTTTAGAATTAAAATTTTGTTGTTCCTTATTAAAACTTAACACTTGCTCATCAATAAAGTTATCAATTAATTCTTTAAAAGGTCTTTTTTTCACCAAAAACATATTTGAAAAATCCAAAGTTCCACCATATTCAAATGGCACTTTCAAATATATATCAATGTTTTCTGGGACAATGCCTTCATACATTTTCATAATGCTTTCATTTGAAAAATTTGCACCAACTAAATCTTCAAGATTATTATAATAAATAAACTGCATTAACTTTTTTGAAATTTTAAAAAAATCACTGTAAAGTTTTTCGCATTTGAAAAGATTGTCAGGATTAAACACAACCTTTTTAATTGGCATTTCAGGAATACCAAGTTTTGAAATCCTGTCACGATAATAATTTTCACTAAATAACATTTTTATCCTGCCTTTTTCATTGATTTGCGTTTATATTTTTGTGAAAAATATTTAATCAAAGTTTCAACAAATTTTTTATAGCTATCCAAAACTTCAACCCCAGTTTTATTCTCTACCACAGAAGAAAATTCAGGAAGCGATGACGCCCCGTTAAGTTTTGCAACCTCAACCCCCATTTCTTTCCACTTATCCGCAAAATCAGAATAATTTACAATATTTGCAGTAGGTATAACAACCATAGGCTTTACCATAACACCGTTGTCCTCCGGCAATACTTCATTTATCATTTTAGACACTTCATCAGAGACCTTTTTTACCTCCCAAACAGGAGAGGCATACTTTTCATCATTGCTAAACCAATATGGTGCATTATCCGGACTATTAGAAGATTCATTTGCAACAATATCACCACTTTTTGCATTCACTTTTCCAAGTATCAAAGTATCACTTCCAGCAATTGCAACAAAGTCAATATTAACACCATTTATAAATAAATTTCCCATACCTTCATACCCCATTTCAAAAAGTATTCTTTCCACCTGAGTTGTATATACTTCCTCAGGATTAATAGGCATATCAATAACATTTTTTTCTTCATTTTTTGGTGCCACAGTTTCTTGAGCGACATTTGTATTTTGAGGAGGCATAGAAGGTGCAACATCAACATTTGTTTGTGGTTGAGGTTGTGTTTGTGGTGTATTTTCTTTCACAGATTCGGCAATATTATTTTGCCTTGGCATACCATTGCCACTATACATTTCCTTCCACTTTTTATCATTCGGATTTATAATCCCAGTTCCCGTTGACATAGATGGAATAATATTATTTAAGGCTTCCTCTTTCTTTACAACTACTTCCTGTTTTGCAACATTTTTTGTTTCAAAATCCATATTGAAAATTTTATACACAACAAACATATATAACACAAAATTAAACATACTTGCATAAAATAAAAATTTATCACGAGTAAAGGCAAACCGTAACTTTTTTATATCAAGAGAAGTAATTTGCATAGACCATTTTATATCAATCCAAAATATAATAGGTGCAATCAAAATAAAAGTTATAACCGCTAAATAAAATATTTTTTTTCTCATTTACTATTTCCTAATTTTGCATTAAAGGCTTCTTGACCTCCTAACGCATTTATAAGAGTATTCATTTGTTCTTCTTTTAATTTTTCTTCTTCCTCTTTGGCATAATAATCACTATCTTCAATAAATTTACCACTGTATTTTTCAGTATATCCACTCTTATAATATTCAGCCATATTTGAAAATTGTGCTTTAAATTCAGGTGAATTTTTCTTATTAAATAAATCCAATAAATGTCCAATAGTTTCCAAATCTTTTTTTCCCTTATCAGTCGGTTTTGCAATATGTTTTTTATTTGCATCTTCTTCTCTAGATGCTCTTATTACATCTTTAATAATTTCTTGCAAAGCCTTCTGAGTTTCCTCTATATCCTTTGTTTCATCAAAAGGATTTCCCTTAAAGTCTTCAAATGGTTTTGGATTTCCATTTTCATCCTTCGCATTTCTTCTATTTTCATTTATTTTATCTATAATCATCTGATGAAAATATGTCGCAACGTGATTTTCATCTTTATCAGTATTTTTACTATATTTAAAAGTATCTGTTTTTGGAAGTTTCCCATAGGTATGTAAAAAGTCATAATCAGATTTCAAGTTCTTTTTTCTTTCAGCCCAAACTTCAAAATCACTTTTTACCCCTTGTTCTTTATTACCTAAAAATGCCTTTTCAACATTATCAACAATACCTTCATAAAATAATTTTGCCCCAGTTTTAAGTATCAAATCAAGCCCTGGTTGAATAATTCCTAAAAAATCATCAAGTTCAGACAGCCCCGAAGTTATCTTACCCTCAACTTTATATTGATATTGCTTTTTAATCCTGTCAGCATCTTTTTTCGGTAAATTCAAATCTTCCAACAGAACATCTATTTGTTCTTCAACTCCAGCAGATGGATGCTCCAACTCATTAATAATTTCTTCAATTTGATAGGAATTAAGGTTGTTAAGGGTCTCCTCCGCCACACCTAATTCTTTAAGGGCTGATTTCGCCTTTTCCATATCATCTTTTTTTGCCTTTGTAGCAAAACAATCCTCAACAAATTTCTTTAAATCATTTGTTGACTGCAAAGAAATTTTTTCTAAATCCTTTTTATAATCATCTTCATTTTTCAAAGGAGTGGAATATTTCAAATCCAAATAATCATTTGCCAAATTTTTAAGTCCAGAAAAATAAGCCTTAGTCGCATCATTTTGATTAATCAAATCGTCAATTTGTTTATTTTTCTCATCATTTGACAAATTTTCATCGTGAAGAATGTCATCAAATTTTTTATAAATATCATTTACACCAAGTTCTAACTGTTTCTGTAAATTTTCAGGAAGCGAGGATTCAAAATTTTCCATAATCACCCTTTATTTTATTTGATTATTTTTTAATTATTATATATTATATAATAAAAAAGGGGAGGACGCAAGAAATGTTTTCAGGAAATATGAAATTACTTATCAAAGTTTTAATTGTTTTGTTGGCTCTTTTCATAATATCAAAACTGAAATTTTTAATATTGATTTTATCATGGACAATCATATTCGTATGCTTGTGTATCCTTTATGCAAAATCCCACCCAGAAAATAAAAAACTAAATATTAAAATCAACGAATTGATAACAAAGTTTTTAAATTCAAAATTTTTTAAAACTTTGGTGAAATTGAAAAATCAATTTTTTGATAAAAGGAAGTAATTTAAGTGGCAGATACTTTATCAGGCAACACATCATCTTTCAGCAGTATAAAAAAATGGATTTTTTTCATTTTTTCTATGGCAATACTTACTTACCTTATTTTCAATACGGCACAGGGAGCATACACCCTTTTAACAGAATGTTGGGTTTGTAGTGTTGTTGAAAATATCTATGATGCGTTTTCAAGAATATCTTATGAAACATTTTCGCTTTTCCAAAATGATGCACTGCTTTTACTTTCTATCGCACTTGCATTGTGGATTGTATATGAAACATATCAGGTTTTTATAAAGGGGATAAGCAGTAAACTTGATGTAAATATCACACCGGATTTTTTCAAAAACATTTATAAAAAATTATTCCTTGCCACTTTTGTAATAGGAGCGTTGCTTCTAAATTCACCTCGTAATGTTTTTTCTAATACCTATGAACTAGTCCTTGATTTTGGAAGTGGTATAGGTCGCACAGTCCTTCGTAAAAAAATAAATCAACTAAATCTTGTCGTCCCTGATGAGTGTGAGGCAAAACAATCAAGCACTCTTGTTTATAAGGAAGGTATGGCACTTTCTGAAAATACAAAGGATAATATGGTATGTCTTATAAAGGAGGTAAATCTTCTTCGCCAAAACTATATCCAAATTGGTATTCACCTTTTTGAATACGCACTCCCATCACTTATCACTGCCGTAGTAGTCAATGTTTCTATAAGGGTTGCTGGCTTTTTTGGAGGAAGGGCGCTACAAAATTTCGGAACCGATAAATGGCTTAAAAAAATGAATAAAAAAATCGAAAAAGAAAAGGATCCTGAAAAGGTCAAAAAATTAAAAGAAATGATTGAAGGTGTCGTAGATGATGTCGCAAATAATGATAGCAAAACTGTAAAATCTCGACAAAGGGCAGGGCGCATAATTTCCGATAATGCGTCAAAGGTCGCAGATGTAAGTTCCATTGTCGCCTTTATCACAAGCAATGATGTCCGAATGGGACTAACCGGCATTGCTCTTGTCATAGGATTATTTATGGTAAATATGCTTTTCGCATTTATCATAATTGAAAATATGCTTTTTATGGGTGTCTCCCTTCTTATCTTTCCATTCCTTGCTGTTTGCTATGTCTTTAATGAAACAAGAAGTTATGCTACCGCAGGCTTAAGCAAACTTTGGGGCTTTGCAAAGGGATTAATTTTTGTATGTATCGCAATAATCATTTGCAACGAAATTAATGATTGGGTTTTGGGTGGAATGTTTTCTGCACCAAACGAAACAAACATTTCCACAACAAAATATGCACTTAAACTTTTACAAAATGGTGAAATAGAAAAGTTTAATGATTTAGTTGGATCACCATTTTATTTCTTATATGCAATATTTGCAATTATACTTAATTTCAAAATTATATCAGAGGCACCAACATTTGCCGGCTGGTTCGGTGGTTCCATTTCTGAAAGTGCTCTTGGTAAAAGTGTATGGAACTTTTCCAAATCAGTTGTCAGTTGGACTAAATCTGCAAGCCGTGAACTTGTCAGTTATAAAAAGGCTTCCGACGATGTTGGTATAGTTGATAAGGCTAGATTTGCAACAGGAACAATAAAGGATAAATTTTCAAAACCTAAAAAAACAGAGGAAGAAGAACCATAATGATAAAATTTATTAAAACATTATCAGTTTTCCTCTTGCTTTCTATGTTTATAGGAAATAATACATCTTTTTCTCAAACATCACAGCCAAAACAAAATTGCACCTATAAAAACGCATCAGTGTTTTTTGCAAATCCAACTTTAATATTGTCAAAGTATTCAAGCGAATATTTCTGCACTGATATAATCTATCTTGAAAAAAACAATTTGGGTAATATCTCCCTTTCCGCATATCAAAAATTATATACAACTGCTTCATCAAATTTCAATTATTTAAGAAGTCTTGGTATCACACCGGATATTTTAAATGAATACCTTAATGATGATGAACTTGAAGACGAAGAAAAAATTAATTTTTCAGATAAACTCGCTGTAAATAATTTAATAAAAACTTTGATAATGACTGCACAAATTGGAGCCGATTTCACAATAACTCCTGCACAATCTTTTTCCTTTGATGCCTCAGAGGAGGATTTTGAAAACTCCGACGAATTTACTGGAAGTATTGTAAATCCAAAGGGAAAAAATTGCATCACCGATAAACGCTTGAATTATTCTTCAACTGATGGACTTTATACACCAAAGACTCTTACATACTTTGATGTAATGTCCGCTCTTCCAGTTGCAATTCGCCCTGTTGCAATAAAGGGTAACAAACTTGTTAATATGCAGGGCACTACTATGGCAACAATTGAATTTAATACCTCAATTGGTGGTAATGTTATAAGTCAGGGTGTAGGAAAATCAAGCATAAGAAAAATTACATTTAACAATAATTATCAAAGACAGACAAGTGTCAATATAAACTGGAATGAAAAAAAATGTAAAACCGATACATTAGAAGCAAAGGTCGCGAAAAGTTCCGTTTGCTTTATGTGCCCTTACATAATAATGCTGTTTGATGAAATTTCAATGCTCTTTGACTATATGTATAAAACTTTCGCAAAATACATTATTATTTTTATGGTATTGTTCGGTTGCTTTTACTTCTTAACCTCATTTTTAAAGGGATTCAAAAATGCACCGTTTGAGGTAAATACAAACAACTTCTTCTCTGATATAGTTGAAAAATTAAAATTGATTTTTATTGTGGCAACTGTTCTCCTTGTTCCTGTGGGATACCTTTTCTCTTTCACATTTGAACCTATAATGGATTTAACCCTTGGTGTCGCAGACAAGGTGATTTCAGTGGAAAATACAAAATCCACTTGCAATCCAGATACCGTATTTGATGAAATAAGGCAAAGGAAAATTTCAAAGCAAGATGATCAAATAATCCCGCCTGTTGTAAAATTAAAACAAATTGAAATGCAAAAAAATACAGAAATAAATTATGTTCTTTCAAAACAAACTATCGGTTCACTTGTTTGCTTTTTAACAGACACAATAAACACCAACGGCAAACAAATGGTAATGGGCAAAGTTTTAATGAAAAACCTCTTCAATTTTAAATCCAATACTAAAATCCTAAGTTTCTTTGTCGGAATTATTATATGGGGTTTGTTCTTCATAATAAACTTTATGATTTCATTTTATATTCTGGACGGCTTGATTGATATATTAAAAATTGCAATCCTTTGGCCATTTATGGTGTTCGGTTATGCCTTTAATTGGATAGGTTTTAATATAATTTCAAGCATAGTAGATACGGCAAAAAATTTCGGTTTTACTATGATAACATTGGCGGTATTTTCACTTTTCAACCGCACTTTGATTTATAGTTTCTATTTCAAAAACAGTAATGAAAGTGTGCTTGGCATTTTGGATAAGGCAATCGCAGAAAATAATCCTGATATAATCCTAAATGCAATTCCAACTGACATTATAAGCGTATCAAGTTTCGCATTCATTATATATGCAATGTATTATGTTTATTCTAAACTTTCAGAATTTGCATCAAGTTATGGTGGAAGTGTTGGCTCTATCACCCTCAGCAATAATATGAAAAATACATTCAAAAGTATTTTAGGACTTAAAGTTCAAAGGGAGCAAAAGGAATCTTATTCGAAAAAGGATAACACATCTGACAAATCTAAAACAAAGGAAGAGGAAGTAACTTCCACAACGGAGGAGACAGAAATCACAAATGAATAAAAAATTATTTTACATATTTGTAATTTCTCTTTGCACTATATTTAATATTTTGCAAACTTCTTCATTCGCACAAACAACCCATTTATGCACCCAACCAGAATATTATAATCTAAGTCGTGATGAGGTCAACATTTCCAACCAAGAATTTTACTGTTGGGAAATAAAATATTTAAAGGAATATCAAAACCGCCTTTCAATGGATATCAATTCATACCTTGCACTTTACCCACAACCTCTTTTCGTTCGTGATGTGAATGTGCTAAGAAAGGAAGGTATTACTCCGGAAAAGGCAGAATATCTAACTCGTTATTTTGCGGACCTTCCAATTCCAGAAAATAAATCAGATAAAAAAATTTTAAATACTGCATTAAGTCAGGCAGAAAGTAATATGAAAAATCTTTTGCCATACAAGGTTGGAATTCCAGTTGCAAAGATGGCTCCTATTACTGGCGGACCAAATATCCTTTTAAGGAGAACCGCATATAAATCTCTTTTCAAAATATTTGAAACGAAGGATTGTATTCCATTTCTATCTTCCTCATCATTTAAAAAATATGCAACAGATATTTATCCAAAGGCACTTAGACCAACCGGAGTTTTGGGAACAACATTCTTAAATATGTTCGGTGAAATAGTTGGTGAAATTCGTGACACAGATACAAATGCAGATGTCCTATCCCCATTTATAAACGACGGCAACAAACCAATTTATATTTATAATACAAATATCAAAGTTTCCGAATGGAACAGCAATTCTTGTCATCTTTCAAATCTTATTTATGATTTCAAGGAATCAAAATCCTGTATCTCCTGTCACATATTTGAAATTACTTTCAATACTATTTCACGAATTGGCTATGTCATTTATGATAAACTTGCATACTACTCAATATCATTAATGGTAGTCCTTTTTATTTTCTGGATGTTGTTCATATTCTTTGATAATGTCATAAAAAAACAGGACGGTATGGCATTTATAAAAACATTTTTTCAAAAAGTTTTATGGGTATTTATCATAGGTTTTGCACTCACAGTTCCAATATCCGACAAATACAATATCCTAAATTATACCATAGTCCCACTTGTCGACTTTATGACAGATTATAACAAAGTTTTAACAAGCGGTATTGAAAACGACAGTCATCCTTTCAAATGCAAATATAAAACAAAGGATATATCCGACAGCGAAGTAATTTTCACTCGTGAAATAAGGGAGGATATAGTTTGCACTATTGAGCGAATTTCCGCTTTCAATAATATGAATTTTGATATAGGAAAATACAATTTTAAAACCGGCTTTAATCAACTTATAAACTTTGATTTTTCAGGTTTTGTAAAAATGATAATAGGCTTCTGCATTATGGTGATATTTTTCTACATCAACATAATGGTGCCATTTTATTTTGTAGAGGCATTCTTTATGATTGCCACAGTTTTATTTGTATTCCCACTAATACTTGTCGGATATGCACTTGATAAAAAACAATTTGTAAAGCAATCATTTGATACATTTATGTCTGCAATATTTCAAATAATATCATTAACACTTATGTGCGCAGTTATATCCCTTTTAATGTTATACATCTCAGGAATTGATTTTTATAATTTCGAGGAAGCATTAACAAATAAGGATTTAAAGGAAATCACCGCACAAACTTTGTATATGATATCATTTACATCAAACGGATTGTTAGAAATTTTTTACACAGGATTTTTATGTTGGTTTTTATTGGGTGAGGCATTAACAATCGCAAATAAATATAACTCTATGGTACCAAATGGTAATGTCTCAAACAGTTTTATAAAATGGACTAAGACATTAGTAAAACACACAACAGAAGTTACAAGAGAACTTATCACATTAAAATTTGAAGGTTCAACTCTTGCCGATAAAATGAAAAGGAAAGAAAAGGAAGAAAAAGAAGAATATGATGAAAAATCCAAAGCCATAAGAGCTATGGCAGAAGAAAAGAAAAAGAACAATAACAAACCAGAGGGTGATGATAATGCTTAGTGATGTATTTAAAAGTAATAATAAATTGATATTATCATTCTTTCTTGCCCCACTTAAAATATTTTTGTGGTCCGGCTTTTTTACTATGGTAATTTTTGTTGCTATGGCAATTTTTGCAATAAAGGGCGATTGGACAATAGGCACAAGTTTTGATACATGGTATACAAGCATTACCGGTGTAGAACCAGTAAATGGAATGTTTTCCGCCGACAATTTCAGAGGCTGTTGGTGTTGTGCATTGTTCGCAAAGGTTTTTGACTTGCTAAGCGTTGTATCCCTTAACATTTATGTATTTATAGCGGATATAGTTTGGACTCTTGTCACAATGGGCATAGCCGTCTGGATATTGGTGCGTGTTTATAACTACATCAAAAATGAACAGTCAGAAAATTTTTCTGATATATTAAAGGAGTTGGTAAAAAAATTATTCGTCATTGCTTTAATAGGTGTTGCAATAAATTACACAAAGCCAGAAAGGTTGAAATCTATGGCAAATTTAATTTTTGAAAATACCGCCGTTCCAATTTTACAAATGGGAGTAGGGGTAGGCACCGAAATAATCAAATCACCAATATGTGAGAAACTTACCTATCCAGAAAGCGAGGTAGATGGACTCCTTTCCCCACAGGTAAAAAAAGATATGCTCTGTTTGGTAAATTCTGTAAATGTAGTTTTTCTAAGCGCAACTACCGCCGGCTCAAATATGGTATCTTTTTCATTAAAGGAATTTGTTCAGGATAAAAATCCTGTGGCTCTTCTTGATATTATTGGCGGTATGGCAATGATAGTCATATTCTTTATGATGTATATCTTTATACCATTTACATTGATAGATTTTGTATTTACAATTGGAATACTTATAGCCTTTGTCCCAATAATGATTGGTGGATACGCCTATAATGAAACAAAAAACTTTTCAAACACAGGCTTCAAATCCCTATTCGGTATGGCATTTTATATAATAATGTATTGCCTATTTTTAGGAATTATTTACTCCTCATTTATATTCATAGGAGATATGTATTATCCAGGCCCACTTGATAACTTCACCTATCTATTCCCAGACTTTATATATAATGATATGGTTGCAAGTAAAACTGGCGATATAATGAAAAGTAGTGCATTTGCAAATTGCTTTAATTCTGCAAATGGTAATGTATCAAAGGTTCAGTCCTGCCTTCTTTCAAATAACATAAATTTTGAAATGCCAAGCCTTCAAAATCCAGGGGGAAGTTTCCTTCCAATATTCTCGCTGGGCTTAATCTCTCTTATGATTATGAATAATCTTAAAGTTTATGCAGGTTTAGTAAGTGGCTATACATTTAAAATAGGGGAAACTCTTTTAAGCATAATAAAAACAAGTATGAAATGGGTTGCCTCCACCGTTCGAACAGAGGTTGGCAATTTTGTAAATCCAATGGATAAAATGGCAAGCCTTAAATCCTTGCAAAACGATGTAAAAGATTTAGAAAAAGATATAAAGGAAAGTGAAGAATGAAAAAACTTTTATTATCATTATTAACATTTTTCACCTTATCATACAGCAAGGTCTCCTTTGGTGCTACCTCAACCACAGACAACCTTAAAAATTGTTGGGAATGTAATGTGATAGAAGGGGTCTATGTATATGTATTTAACTTTGTATATAAAATGTATGCAATTTTAGTCCCAATTATTAAAAACCTCCTTTGGTTAACACTCGCATTTTGGTTTATATGGTATATCTGGACTAATGTCATAAAGGAACAAAAAGGCAGTGTCGGAAGTATGTTAAAAGATGTTTTTGTAAAACTTTTCACTTACGCTTTTGTCCTATCTATGTTGGCACTTCCTGCAAAAACTATATTCAAATATTCAATAGATATAATAATGAATGCGGGTCCTAATTTTGCTCGTTGGGTATTAACAGAGGCAAGAAACGATACAGAAATGCTAAAACTTGCAGGCGACAAAATACAAAACTTTTCATGCGAAGATATAAAACTTTCAAACTATGCAACACAAGCCCTAGGCAGTTATGAAAAAACAAACTCTTTTGGAAATGATTATAATGAGGAGGAAGAAACCCTCACAAACATCCTTTGTATTACCCGCGAATACACAAATACATTTAATGCAGGAACAGATTTAGGCTTCAAAATTATGGCTCGTTCAGTTATCGCAATGGGCGAATTTAAACTTGTAAAACTCACCTACGATTCACCATTAGGACAGGGAGTGGAAAATGCAATTCAAACGGCACTTGGTGCTTACAGTTGGATTTATACAATCGTGATGTTCTTTGTAAAAATATGGATGACTCTTACCTTCTTTGCAAACCTTATCACATTTTTCATCGGACTTTGTATCACAGTGGGATTCTTATACATACTGTTCACTTACTTAATCATTATATTTGATGTGGTAATCAAACTTGCAATGGTTGGTGTGATGATGCCTATTACAATAGGAAGTTGGACTTTCAACAATACACGAAAACAATTCTCAGGAAAACTATTCTGGGATGTCGTAAAATGCACTTTTCGAATTGGCTTTTTGTCGGTCAGTATGACAATTTCCACCTACCTATTAAACGAACTTTTAACAACAAATTTTAATGCTGGACCGTTTGATATAACCTTAACCTCCCTTCTTGAACATTTATCAGGAAACGGAAAAATCATAACCTCATCGACATTTTTAGATGGTATCAATTTAGTAAGCAAGAAAAATAAAATATTAATAACTTTAATCACAAATCCAACAATAATTATTTCAACATTATTTGTTTGCCTACTTTCATTCACCCTTTTATCAAAAAGCACCCAAATGGCAGATAAATTCAGCGGAGCAATAGGAAACGGCATTCAAAAGGATAATATTTTAAACGGACTTAAAAAATTAACTATTTCTACAATAAGATATATTAATTCCGGTGTGAAAAGAGAACTTAAATCAACCCTTAAATATAATTTTGCAAAGGATGCTATTAATAAATCAAATGAAAAACAAAAGGAAAAAAATACCAAACAAAAACAACAAAACGGTGAAGAAATTACAGCATACGATTTACCAATAGATGAGGCAATAGAACTTTATGAAGATGAAACCGATTTAAATGAACTAAATGAAAATAATGAAAAAGCAGATAATATTGAACCTTATACTCCTGTGCCAGAATATGATGGTATGGATACTAAGGATTTACAACAACAATACAACAATCTTTCAAATAAAGATTCTGTGCGACAAGAAAACAATGCAAAAATTGTTGATGAAGCATTTAAAGATTATGAAAACTATGATAAATTAACAAATGAGGAAAAACAGCATTTCCAAAATGATGTATTATACTTAAATGACACTGATATACAAAACGAATTGCAAAATCCTTCTATCTCTAAGGAGTATAAAGAATTTTTACAGGAAGTTCAAAGCAAAACTTCACAAAATAATAATCCTTTAAAGGAAGTATCAGAACAAATTAATAATAAGGAAATTGAAAATTTCATAAGGAAGGATAAAACTGTAAGTCCTCATGCTCAAAAAAGAATAATAAAATATTTGAATCAGGGTGGTCAACTTTCCGCATCTGATAGAACTATATTAAATAAATACGAAGCCGAAGTAAAATCCGAAAGGAAGAAGGAGGAAACAAAGCGAAAGAATTTAAAGGCCGAACTTACACTTCGCCAATATAAACAATCAAAATCAAACAAAATCAAATCAAAAGATATGTATCTTATCTTAAAAAATGATGAATTAAACAATCTTAACCAAGAAATAGAAGAAGAATTAAACGGCGATATTACTAATGTAAGCAGAATGAAAATTGCTCAACTTAAAAGAAAATTAAATAAGATTAAAAAGGAGTTTGAGGCAATTGACGAATACGATGAAGAAACTATTGAAGATATGACCGAAAGAGAAATTAAAAACTATAAACGAAGAAATGCAAAAAGAAAATCTCCACGCGCTCAAAAGGAAGATGAAAGAATAAAAAATAAAAGGATATAAAAAGAGAGGCTTCAAAACCTCTCTTCCTTTTTTTTATTACATTATTATTTTATACAACAGATCTGATATCAACACCATTGATAAAATCAATAACATTTTTCATACTTGTATTTAAAATTCTTAAATTTGCTTCAACAGAATTAAATGCAATATGTGGTGTAACAATCGCATTTTCAAGTTGCACCAATTTTTGATTAACAAGAGAATAAAATACAAAATCTTTGTCCTTATTTCTTGCAATATCAATGTCGTTTTTAAGCATTACATCTTCGTAATCAAGCACATCTAATCCAGCACCCGCAACTTTACCACTTACAAGTGCATCATAAAGTGCAGCAGTGTCAACCAATTCTCCACGTGCAGTATTTACAATGAAAACACCATCTTTCATTTTTTTAATTGTATCAGCATTTATCAAATGATAATTTTCTTTTGTCGCAGGACAGTTAAGTCCAATTATATCAGCCTCTTTATATATAGTTTCTAAATCTGTGTAAGTGCAAGTTCCTTCATCGACAAGTGCTTGATTAGGATACAAATCGTATGCTAAAACTTTGCAACCAAATGCTTTTACAAGACGAGCAAAATGTCTTCCAATAGCACCAGTTCCAATCACACCAACAGTTTTCCCATATAAATCAGTTCCAATATCTTCGGCAACATTTACAATTCCATGTTTCAAATTGCGTTGTGCAGTTCTGATTTTCCTTGTTAAATTCAAAAGAACACCAACTGCAAATTCTGCAACAGTAATTTCACCATAGCCAACAACATTTGCAACCTTTATTCCCTTTTCACGGCAATAATCCAAATCAACATTATTATATCCAGTTGAACGAGTAGAAATCATTTTAAGGTTTTCAAATTTCGAAAGTAAATCGCGTCCCAATCTTGAATAAACGAATGTAGAAATAATTTCAGCCCCATAGTAAGGTGATAATTCCTTTTCATCTATTTCGTTAAGACTTTGTGGAAAAGTAATAAATTCCACACCGTCAATTTTTTCAACAGTTTTTAAAAAGTCAGAAGTTTTTTCATCAACATCACAAAAAACAATTTGCATTTTGTCCTCCATTAGGTTATTTTTTTAAATATACATATTATATTATAAATTAGACTTTATTACAATAGGAAAATAAATGAAAAAATTTTTAAGTATATTTTTTGCAACCTTTATCATAGTTTTTATAGTTGGAATTTTTTTCAAACGGACAATTCTTGCTCAAACAGAAATGGAGATAGAAATTAAACCAGATTTTATAGAGGAAAATTTTCCCCTTGTAAAAATAACATCACCATATTTTATAAACGATTTGTCTTATAACAAAGCGGATAATTTCATTCATCATCCATTTTATTATAAATTCGGAATAAATGATTGCTATGTTCATAAGGATATTTATCCAAATATGCAAAAGTTAGAAAGTATTTTAAAGGAGAAAAATTTGCGAGCAATGATGTTTGATTGTTTCCGTCCACACGAAGCCCAACTTTATATGTGGAAATTAAATCCTAATCCAAAATTTCTTGCAAACCCACATAAAAAAGGTTCCCTTCATTCAAAGGGATTGGCTTTGGATATAGGTCTTGCCGATGCAACTGGAAAAAAGTTGGAATTCGCAACAGGTGTTGATCATTTTGTTTCTGCTTCCTCACACGATTATAAATGTAAGCCAGAAGAACAAATAAAATGCGATAACCGAGCACTCCTTAAATCTATTATGGAACAAGCAGGTTTTCGTAGCATAAAACACGAATGGTGGCATTATCAAAAAATTGGTGATACAAGTGCCTATCCATTGATAAGCATTTGTAATCACCCAAACAGTTCTTGCTCTGTAAAACCAGAGGAACTTAAATAATATGACTTGCTGCTTCTTTTAATAAATCAGAAAAGTCAGGTGTAACATATCCATCTTTGCGTTTTCTTTTTGAACTTGCTTTTTTTATCACATCTTCAACAGTTAATACCTTTGCTGTTGGTTTAGAAGTCTTTGCAACTTTCACCGCAACTTGACTGTTTGCATTTATTTTATCAAGTTCCTTAGTCGCATTTGCAAGAGTTTCTTTCATAAGGATAAGTTCTGCTTTTCTAAGAAGAGAAGGTGTATATTCCTTATCTTTGTTTTTTTCAATTACTTTTTCAACAGTGATTACATCATCTTTCTTAGGAGGAAGATATTTTGAATCTTGCCTATTATAAGGAACCTCCGCCACTTCATCATCCTTCTTTATAATAGTCTTTTTACTAAAAGCAATATCAATAGGTTTTGTCTTTATAGATAAATTTATGCTGTTCACATTATTTCTTTTTTTAACAACCTTTTTCTTCGCACTTTCACTTAAAACTTTTTTGCCAAGGTTTGGAATAACATCTTTTGTAATAGTTGCATCATAGGCAGTCAATAAATGTTTTCTAAACCTAGGTTGAATATGATTATTTATAACTATATGCAAAGATTCTTGTAAAACCTCAACAAATTTTTCATCAGTTACAGAGTTTATGTCAGATATAGAATCTTCTTTTGAAAGAATTTTTGCCATCTCTTTTACAACATAATTTGTTTTCCAACCAATGTTTGCAGACATAGCCCTAAATATCCCTTCAATAGAAGGTGAACGAGCAGAAATATCAAGTCCGTATTGCGACTTAAGAGCATTAAGTCTTGGTTGAAAGTTTTCTTTATCAATAAACGTTGCTTGTAATTTTACAAAATTTTCATCATCTTTACAAAGATTTGAAAAGAACTTTCTCATTTCAACATCATTTGCCCTAATGGCTTTAATACCACCTTTTTCATTTAATTTATTAAAATAAGAAGGTGCATTATTCTTTAAATATTCAAAAAATGGTTTTAACATATAATCGGAATGTATTTGAAAAGGTCCAACTGCAACACCACCATTATCATTTGGATTCCAAAAATTTTCCACCTTCCAACCAGTTTCAAAATTTCCCTGTATTTGATATGGAGAAGGGCTGTATTGAGAATAATCAATCTCCTCTGTCTTTATATCATATATAGGTTTTACATAATTTTTTAAATCTAAACTTGGAATGCTTTCCAAATTATACACTTTTAAATCATTTTTAGAAATGTTTTGATTCCTTACAGCAACATTTGCATTAATCCCACTTGTTAAAACAGCGGAAAAAATAATCGCAAAAATAATTTTCTTTTTATTATATACCTTTTTTTGTTTCATAATAATATCCCTCAAAATTTGTTATTTGAAATATATATAAACAATAAATTTTATTTTGTCAACTGTTTTGTATAAGAAAATATCCCTAAAATACAGATTAAAGGGATAAAAATGCTACTTTTGATTATTTTCCTTAAATTTCTTAAACATTTCTTCAATATTTTGAATATATGTTTTACCGGTAGTATCCTCTGTGCCAAAGCCAATTTCATACTTGTCACCAAAAACGGCAACTGGCACGCCATTTCCATCAAAATTAAGTTTCTTTTTATAATAAAGGTAATAATTTACACCAACCCTTGTAGAGGTATTATGCTTTGTAATCTTTAATTCTGGATATTTAGGAGCAACTTTATTATCCAAAAACTCCATTGCCGCGTGACAGTGAGGACAACTAGGGCTGTAAAACAAAATCATTTCTACATCACTTCCTCTTGCACTTTTACTTATAAGAAAAATAGTTGTTAAAATAGCAACAACAAAAGCCATTATAATAAATTTCAAATTTCCACTTTTTAACATATTCTTTCCTTTCATATTAAATAATTAACTAATCTATAATATATAAGAAAATTTTTCAAACATTATTTTTTTTGACAAATAACACTTGACAAAACAGAAAATATTTGTTTATAATGTAAGCATTAACATAAAATAATACTAAAAGAGGCTAAAATGAAAAGAAACAACAACAATAAAAAAGATTTAATTTTTAAAATAATTTTAACTGCATTACTTACTGCAAATGTAGCACTAAGTGGTTATAATGCTTTTGCAAATAACAAAAAAGATATTAATATAAAAGATATTACTCCTAAAGAACTTTCACAAAATCAATATACAATTAAAAGCGGGGACACCCTTTCAGAAATAGTCCATTCCAAATACGGAAAATATGATTACAACCTCTTAATGGCCCTTGCAAAACATAATAATATTGAAAATGTTGATAAAATTGTTGCAGGAGATGTAATTTTTACTCCATCAGTAGATGAGTTAAAAAAAATATCTCTCGATAATGCTGACAATACTAAAGATAAACAAGTTTCAAAACAAGATTCTCAATCAAAACCTGATACTGATTCTAAAATCAAAACAGATTCTAAAATTGAAAAAGATATAACTGAAATGAAATCAGACATATCTGAAATGAAAGAGAGTATCAAAGATAATACTTCAGCAACAGAAACAAATGCTTCTACTATTTCACAAGTTACAACAGATGTTATAAAAACACAAAATGAACTAAAAGATGTTAAGGAAGACATTGTTGATATGAAAAAAGATATTAAAACAAACTCCGAAAATATAGACTTCCTTGCAACAGAATCTAATATTACTAAAAATGACATAAATAATCTTGATACCAAAGTTTCAGAAATGAATGATGATATTGTATCTTTACAAAATGCTGTAGATATAGAAAACAACAATACATCAAATTTAAATAAAAGAATTGATGCACAAGGAAGATTCAATAACGAACAAATCCAAGCAATAAATAACAGACTTGAAAATTTGGAAATGAATATGAATTCCGGTAAATCCACTATTGAAGAAGTTTTACAAAGATTAAATGCGATTGAGGAAAGTTTGGATAAACTATCTGCAAATCAAATTTCAAAAGACGAATTTATGGAAAACATTTCATCTGAAAATGAAGTTGAAGAACCTGTCGAAGTGGAACAACCTCAACAAACAGAAAATACAGAATCTATTACAGAGGAGATTATAGAACCAGAAATCCACGAAGAACCAGCAGTTGAAGATGCAATTGAAAATCAACCAACCAAGGAAGAAATTGAACCTTCAACTGAAGAAACAAAAGAAATTAAGGAAGAACCAGTTCAAAATCTTAATCCAATAAATAATATGCAAACTGTTCTTGCCTTTGCAAAAACAAGATAATAAAAAAAGGGAATAAAATGAAAAGAAAAAATATTGCAAAAATTTTATCTCTACTTTGCTTTATGTCATCAGTCCTATCTTGCAAAACAGATACGGACTCTGACAACCAACCTCCTCAAACAATAGAGGTAAATGTTGAAAATGGAATTGCCGATTGGAACGATTTTATAAAAACCGCAGGGTCCGATTTTTCAAATCAAATAGATAATTTTGATGCAATAGATGGTTTCAAGGGTTATGCAACCTACACTGAAATCAAATCATTTTTCACTTCCCACTTTTTTGAAAATGAAACATCCTCAAAAAAAAGATATGCTACACCAAATTTACAAATCTTTTTTGATACATATAAACTAAATGACACAGATACTGAAAGCGACATCACTCCGTCTGTTCTAAATGAAATATTTACACACTTTACAAATGTAAATATTACTGGCACAAATAACTCAAATGGCAGTTTTGATTATATCAAAATTTCAAGTGGTAGTAATGGCGAAGTCTTTGATGTCCTTAAATTTTATGAAAGATTGTCAAAGGGCGAATTTTCAATTAACGGTATCACAACCCAAAGCGAAAATACCAAAATGCTACTTGGTATAGATGATAAATACCTCTCCGAAAATCTAAGTGTTGATATTGAAAAATTAAACTATCTACTTCAAAATCAAATTTTCAAAAATGCTTTAATTGATAAAGTGATTCTCTCCGGCAATATAAGCGGTGTTGAAACTTTGTATCCAAAGGAAGCCGAAGAGCGAAACATCACCTTCACAGATGATGCCTACTCCGCACCAAAAACAAATGATATTGATACTTTGACTTTGCAACAATTAAACGAAAGACAGATTCGTAATTTCAAAATGATTATTGCAAATACCAAAATTACAGGCGACAATTTTACACAAGATACTGAAAATCCACTTAACTTCTCCAACTCATCTTTAAATAATGTAAGTTTTGAAAATGATACAGATTTATCACAAATACAATTTAATAATGTTACAGCCAAGGGCAATCTTACATTCAAAGGAATCTTGCCTTCCGAAATGAAATACCTTAACGCTGAAAATGTAATACTAAATAACGCGATTGTTTCATCTTCTGAACAAACACCTGTAAATATTACTTCGCTAAATGCAAATAATTTAAAGGTGGAAGGTAATCTTACAAACGAAACTTTATTTACCTCAGATGAAAATACCACAAAAGGCGAAATAATTAATTTCACAGGAAGCAAGATTTTATATGATACATTGATAAAAATTTTACATATCCAAAATCCAAATATAAAGGTGGATATAGTAAAACTTTTATTAATAAATAATCAAAAACAATATGTTTAAAATAAAATCCGCCAACAAGACGGATTTTTTTATTGAAAAATTTAAAATTTTATAGTCTTATATAAAACTATGTGAGATCGTAGCTCAGCTGGATAGAGCGACAGCCTCCTAAGTTGTAGGTCGGCGGTTCAAATCCGCCCGGTCTCACCAAAATTTTAATTATTCTTTCCACTCTTTTAAAATATTTTGCATCAAATCATTTGGATTCGCACCCATCGCTTTGACAATTCCAATAACTTCAATCATATCCAATCTTCTTTCAGAATTTTCATATTTGGAAATATAAGATTGATTTTTATGAAGTTTCTTTGCTAATTCTTGTTGAGTAATCCCCGCTTTTTTACGAGTTTCAATTAATAATTGTAAAAGAAGTTTATAGTTATTTGTAAAAATAGATTTAGTCATTATGGCCTCCTAGTTTTTTTATTTACCTACCACACTGATTTTACATTCTTTTAATGAATATACCAAATAGGGATAAAAGGAATATAGTCTTATTAATGAAAAATAATCAGAAATAAATAGGCATCTTTTTACAAAATCGCCACAACATTCCTATAAACCATTGACATTTTTTTAAAATATAAGATAATAATCTTAATAAGAGATAAGAGGGAAAAATAATGAAAATCAAGAAATATATATTTTTATTACCATTAATATTAACAGGTTGTTTATCTTCAAATGGAGGTGGCACTTATTCTCCTGGGTCTCATTCTCCAAGGGATCCAAACAATAATGGAAATTCCAATAAACCATCATCAGATGGTTCTACTTTAACGACTTTTATCAATACAGAAAAATTTAAAAATGATATAATAGCCTCAAATAATTCTAATATAACAAGAGCATTTGAAACTGCAAAAATTACCATAAATGAAACAAATATAAATATCGCGACTAAAGCATTACAAACAAATCTAAGTGAAACAGATTACATTTCTTCTAAAATCACAAAATTAAACGATGCTATCAGCAGTTATGAAAATTATGTGGGAAAACTTAATAAATTTGACAATTCTCAGAATTTTTATATTCCTTTATATTATGATGGTAAATATACACCAAAACAAGCCGAAGAAAGTCCTGATTCTTTTGCAGCAAGACTTTATCAAATTGTTCAAAATCGCTATTCCAATTATGAAACAGAATCAAAGGACCAATATATCTCACAAACACTTTATTTTTGGGCAACAGATATTAAAAATATATTGGAAAGCGATATCATCCTTGATGGAAGTAAGGATACAATTGAAACTCAATTCCTAACCTTGTATAATCAATTAAAGGATTCAATTGATACTGCTGATACAGAATATAATACAGCAAAGGGAGAACTGCTTTCAAAAATCCAAGCAATAGATTCTTCTATAACCGATTTTCCATTAAGTTTGGAAACTTTAATAAATTATTATAAATTGGAACAAAGTATTCTTAGTGCAATAGGTTCGGTTGACTATATTAATCCACCTACGGCAACAACTACTGACTATACTGCAAAATCTATTTATGATACAGGTGATAAAAAATCAGTCAAGTTTGTGTATGATGAGGATACAAAGGATTATTCTCTTGTTCTTACAGATATTGGCACTGGCACAAATCATAAAGAAAACAGAACTGTAAAATTTAAAGCAAATGATTTTATTTCAAATTCTGGTTATTATAAGGCAGAAAAAAAGCAAGTTGACGGCGAACAACAAATTTCTTCCACATATTTACCTAATTTAAAAAGTTATATAACCGCTGGTGGAACTTTTGATGTATCAGCAAGAAAAAATAATGCCACAAATACAATTAAAAAAGTGATTAATAATTTCTCTCCAACAGAAGCGGAAATCAACAATTTTAATAGATGGTTTGGGACAACTTTAACAAAAGATTACACACAGGCTGACATCAATTCTGATATAAACAGTTCGGCACAACTTGCTCTAAAAATATTGGAAAAGGCCGATTCGAATTTTGATATAACAAAAACTAATACTATCACAGATGTTGTGAAACTTGGTGGTAAATCATTAAACCTTTCTTACTCAGATTTCGGACTTTGGACTATAAAGGGTGCAACCGAATATTCTGGGGATAAGGATTTAATTAATGCTAAAAAGGATACTGATGCAAAATCTTCTTATTACTATATTGATAATCCTTTCTATTCTGGACTTGATGAATTTAAGGCTGGCTTTAAATCTAACAGTAATGAAGAAATAAATTCAACAACAAGATTTACCGGAAAAACTATTGCTGTTGCATCAAAAGGTGATGTCAGAAACGATTTAACTGGTGACGCTGTTTTGGAAATAAAAAATGTCAATGCAATTGGAAGTTTAAAATTATCATTTGATAAATGGTATAACTTTATATTTAGCGATATTGATTTTTCAAACAAAGATGGTTTCTCTTTAAATGATACTATTGTAAAAAGCGAAGGCTCTTACCCTAATGCTCCTATTACTATTACAGGCAGTGATGGAGATTTAAAGGGAAATCTTTCTGGCAACCTTTATGGACCTAATTTAACAACTCCTATTGAAGGTGCAGGTTCATATAATATAACCGCTGGTAACGGTTTCAAGGTAGATGGTGCATTTGGTGTAAAAAAATAAAGTTAATATAAATACTTAAAAGCCTACTTACAATTTTCTGTAAGTAGGCTTTTTTTGCTTGACAACCCCTTAAAAGAGACTAGAATGCAAACACACTAAAAAACGAATCGAGGATATTATGACAGAGAATGTAAGAAATGAAAATATATTGGGTATAGAAAGTATTCCAAATTTAATATTAAAATTCGCATTACCATCAATCATCGCATTGATTGTAAATTCGCTATATAATATAGTCGATCAGATTTTCATAGGGCAAAAAATTGGTATGATTGGCAATGCCGCTACATCAATAATTTTCCCTATACTTATTGTCGGTTTTGCCTTTGCAAGTTGTATTGCCGAAGGTGGTGCCGCATACCTAAGTATAAAACTTGGTGCAAATCATAAAAAGCAGGCCGCTCGTATTATCGGAAATGTTATATATATGTTGGTAACCGTTTCTTTTTCTATAACTATACTATCATTCATATTCTTTAAACCAGTTTTGTATTTTCTCGGTGCAACAGAGGCAAGTTATCCTATTGCAAAAACATATACAGCAATTCTTCTTTTGGGTATGCCAACAGGTCTTATCGGAATGGGGATAAATTCCCTTATCCGTGCTGATGGAAGCCCAAAATATGCAATGGTTTCAATGCTTGTCGGCGCATTTATAAACATAGTTTTAGACTATATCTTCATTTATCCATTAGGTTTGGGAATAGCCGGTGCTGCTTGGGCAACAATTATTGGCGAATTTGTTTCGTTTTTCATTACCATTGCTTATATTCCACATTTTAAGTGCATAGATTTCAAATTAAGATTACTAAAATTCAAACCATCTATTGCTAAAAAAATTATAATCTTTGGTATTTCAAATTTCATTATCCAAGCCGCAATCACTTTCGTTGTTATTGCATACAATAACAGTTTGAAATACTATGGTGCACTTTCAAAATATGGAAGCGATATTCCAATAGCCGCAAACGGCATCACAGCAAAGGTCAATCAAATCTTTATGTCAATTTTATTTGGTATAGGTATAGGACTTCAACCAATAGTCGGCTTTAATATCGGTGCAGGTTTATACAAACGAGTAAAGCAAACATACATTTACTCTGTCACTATTGCATTTATATGTGCTTGTATCGCAATGTTAATAATAGAACCTTTTCCATCAGTATTTGTGGATATGTTTGGTGGCACAAAAGATGTTTTATATAAAGAATTTGCAAATTATGCAATCCGTGCGACATTTTCCTCCGCAATATTTTTATCAATACAAATTGTAACAACCAACTTTTTCCGAGCAATGGGAAAGCCATGGCTTGCAACAATCTCTGCCCTTTCAAAATTCACAATATTCCTTTTCCCACCACTTTTACTATTACCACATTTTTGGGGTGTAAAGGCAATTTTGTTTGCGGAACCAGTTGCAAATATGCTTGCAATGATTTTATCTTTAATCCTTGTTTATTTCCAAATCAAAAGAATAAACAGACTTATCAAAATCCACAACAGAAAGGATTATTTGAAAAAGAAACTTACAAGTTCTATATGATTGGTATAACTAAATTGATCAATTGGCTGGATAGTCCCAATTTTATATCCGGCCTTTTGTAAAATCTCCGCATCATTTACAAAGGTCAAGGGATTACAGGAAACATAAATCACTTTTTTCACATCACTTTTTGCAATTTCCAATATTTGATTTTTTGCCCCATCACGCGGTGGGTCAAGGATAATCAAATCAAACTCATTTAATTTTTCCACCCTCAAAGGTTTTGAAAATAAATCAACACATTTTGCTTTTATGTTAAAGTTATTTTGCTTTGCAACTTTGTTTATTTCCTTTATCGCCTCATCATTACAATCAAATGCATACACATCCGAAGCATTATTTCTAAGATAAAAGGAAAATAGTCCCAACCCGCAAAACAAATCTGCCATCTTACCAACCTTTGCACCACCAATAAATTCCTTCACCACCTCAACAATTTTATTTTCTCCCTCTAACGAAGGTTGCAAAAAACTATTGATAGGATAGGGCACTTTAACCCCACCAAACTCCACAAATGGTATCTCAGAGGAATAAATTATCTCCCTTGCATTACTGACACGAATAATCCCTAACTTCTCTGCAAATCCTTTTATCTTTGATAAATCCAAAGGCGATATGTTGATATTTTCAAAGTGCATAGTCAAACCATTTGAAACCTTCGTAATAAAAATACTGCCATCACTCCGCTTCACAAATGATTTAAAAAGTATCGGAAGATATGGTATAATCCTATTTATCTCTGGCACTAACATACGACACGACTTTATCCCAACTACATCATTAGAAGCTCGCTTGTAAAAGCCAACATTACAACCGTAATCTATTTTAAGGTTTGCTCTCCTTCTTATCCCAGTTGGAAAAGTCGCAACAGGCAGAATATTTTCCGCCACTATATTTTTACTTTTAAGACTTTCTAAAAATTTTTTCGTTTTAATATCAACATAGGTGTCAAAATTTTCCTCCATAATTTGACAGCCACCACAAACATTGAAATATTTACATTTATTATCATTCATAATATACCTATTATAACTCAAAAAACCACACATAGGCAATATCTTTTTTATAGGATTTTCTTCACTCAAATAATTCTTGTGTTATTTACAAAAACGATTTATAATGAATTTTGTTAATATGGTTCGGGTTAAAGGTTATAAATGCCTTGTTAAGAACTAACAAAATGCCTTATTTGCTTTTCATTCCATCATATTTTCAAAATATTAACATTAAAAAAAGAAAAGGATATTTTTATGACTAAAGGTACAGTAAAGTGGTTTAATTCAAAAAAAGGTTACGGATTTATAGAACCAGATGACGGTTCAAAGGATATATTTGTTCACATTACAGCAGTAAAGGCAGCAGGTATTTATTTGAACGAAGGTTCACGACTTGAATTTGATGTAGTTGACCGAAATGGAAAGCAAGCCGCAGAAAATCTAAAACAAGAATAAAAAAAATTGCCCCTCGGTTGAGGGGCTTTTTGTTATATAATAAATTTTTCTATTACCTAGATTGACAATATCCATTATAACATCTTGTTCCAGAAGGACAAGTGCATCCTGCATACTCTCCTGAATCACATCTTTGTCCAGATGCACAAGCTCTACCTTCATTTTTATTACCACCAGAACTGCTGCTACTACTATTTCTTTCACAAGCACTTCCAGTTGAATGATATCCACTATTACACGTCCAAGAGCAATTATTTGAGCCATTACCGGAAGAGGTATAGGAAGAGTTAGCGGGTTTATTGGAGCAAGCGACGCATTTAAAGAGGTCAGCGTTAGCATGATTAGGCAATACAGAAGCGACAGTCAATCCAAGTAATAAGATTTTGTTATTAAGATTTATTTTCATTTTGATTTTTCCTTTCTTGTTTTAGTTAATAATTTTGAGGGTATTTTTCAGTCAGCAAGCGGTCACCCCCAACCCCCCGAAGGGGTGACCGCGGTCGTTTCACTCCCTTTGTGCTGACATAAGTTTTTCATTTATAATTTTTAATTCCTTTAATTAATTTACTTTTCATTTAATAGTAAAATTGATTAGATCAATTTTACTTAAGCACACCCCTTACCCCCCCCCCTTGTGGGGTGTGCTCTCATAAGGTTTTAGTTCATAAAATTTTTGCATATTGCTTCCTCCTTTTAGTTAATTCTTTTTCGAGTAGAGTTCATCATTGCACTCTCCTCCTTGTCTTTGGCGACCCCCTGACCCCCCACTGGGGGTCGCCTGTAATTGTCTTCGCAATTACTGACTTGTTGATTATTTTTCATATTTTTCTCCTTCCATTTTTTCTTAGGGTTCTTTCCCAGTCACCACCCAGCCCCTTGGGGCAGTCGCTAGTCACTTCGTTCCTTTTGTGCTGACTCTTTTTTTCTTTCATAATTTTTAATTCCTTTCGTTAATTTAATTCTTCTCGGGAGATAACTTGGTTTCCATTTCGCCATCCCCCTACACCCCCCTATGGGGGATGGCGTGTAATTAACTTCGTAATTACTTTACTGGTAGATTCATTTATTTAACTATGCGAGCCGGCCGGCTCGCTGTGCCCCACACAAAATATTTCTTTATTTATTTTCATAATTTCTCCTCCATACATTTTTCCTCGGGAGGGAGGAAGCGAAGACCATG
>JBJEXC010000048.1:0-32848 GCA_051885355.1 Alphaproteobacteria bacterium
TTTGACTATTATCCTAAATTAGGATAATGTATAAATGTATGTTCAAAAAAACGAAGGTTATTTTTGTCCTATTTAATTTCGTCACGAAAAAGGAGTTTTTAATTATGACTAAAAATATATATAAATATATTATATTTTCTTTTTTATTTACTATTTGTTTGATTTTACCGGATTATTTTATAAAATTGTTTAAAGATTATGGTTTGTTATTTCATTTTGATACTTTTGTGTATGCCTTTATTTTAAGTTTAAGCCTACTGTTAATTAAAAATATAAAAGTATTTTATACAGTATCAATAATTATATTATTGCTTATTTTTTCAGGCTGTTTTTATTACCTGTTTTTTGGAAGATATTTTGTTGGGTTTGATATTTTAATGTTATTTTATGAAACGGAGGATATTTTTACAGGGTTTATATCATCTATTTTTTCATATTGGTATGTTATTATATCTATTATAATTTCATTTCTTGGAATTTATTATATACGAAAATTTTCAAAGAATTTATATAAATCAAATTATTGCATATTATTGGTATTTGTAATTTTATCAATAATACCATATAGAATTTATAAGGTAGGTTCATCATATAGTTTGCCTAATTCTATTCATTATATGTATTATAATAGTTTGAAATCATTTTTTTCATTTTTTATCGATGTTTTGCCAAGAAATAATAAGCAAATTAAACAATTTCAACCTTATGAAATAACAAAAGTAAAAGATATAACGGATAAAACAACAATCATTTTTATAATGGGAGAAAGTTGGAATCCAGATCATTTTTCATTATTTGGATATCAAAGAAAGACAACTCCAAATCTTGATACAATGGTAAAAGATAAAAATTTTTATTTTAATAAGGCATTATCTTATTCTGTTGCAACAAGAATATCAAATGCAGGATTTTTTAATCTTCAAAAAGAACCTGAAAATTTTCTTCTTCAACAATCAAAAGAAAATAATATATTTAAGTTTGCAAAACAACAAGGTTTTTATACTACATTTCTTTCGGCTCAATCATTAACAGCATTTCCTAATATAGGTATAGAATATATTGATAATATTTCTTACAAAGATAAATCAAGATTAAAGATAAAAGAATATGGTGATTGGTATAGTATAGAAAAGTTGAAAAATCTACAGTTAACAGATAAGAATTTTATTGCTATACAAACACGATTAGTTCATTCTCCATATAAAAAAGCATACGCACATTATTTGGAAACTTGTGATAAATTCAAAGATAATAATATTGATAACCGAATAAATGAATATGATAATGGAATATTTTGTTTGGATATGTTTCTGAAAGATATTTTTACTTTTGCTAATAATTTAGATGGAAAAGTATATGTTATTATGGTTTCCGATCATGGCGAATTATTTGGGGAAAATAATATTTGGGGGCATTGTTTTCTTGATAGATTAGTTGCAAATATTCCATTTATTTTATGGAGTAAAAATGTTCCAAGTAAAGAATTTGATTATATAAAATCTTTATCAATTCAATCACATTATGATATAGGAAAATTTATCCTTTCTATTTTAGGGTATAGTGTAATAAATCCAAATAGTAATGAAGATATACTTTATATAAATGGTATGGATTTAATGGGAATGGAAGGTTATAAAGTATTTAAAAGAGATATTTACGGAATAACAGAGATAAACCAAAAATAAAAAATCCCTCACTTGAGGGAATTTTTTATCTAGATTTTACACCGAAACTCATTTTAAAACCATTGTAGTTTGCAAAGAATAAATTGCCATTTCTTCTTACTTCAACTTTATTATCAGTCATTTCATAAGGAGGCACTTGTGGAGCAATTTTTTCTTTTACAACTTTAATCGCTTCAACAAAATCTATATTCATATTTTTAGAATAATTTGTTTTTGTATCTATTTTCATATTATTTCCTTTCATTATGTAAGGAAACATTCTAATTATGTAGAATAATTTGTCAATAGAAATTTATAAAAAATCCCCTAATTATAAGGGGAATTAATTTTTTAAGATATTTTATCAATTCTTCGCTGATGTCTTTCTTCATTTGAAAATTTTGCAGTTAAAAATGCAGTTAAGAAATCCAAATTTTCTTTATTTGAAAAACTTCTTGCTCCAAGAACGGCAACATTTGCATTATTATGCTCCCTTGCAAGTTTTGCTACCTCTGGACTGTAAAGCAAAGCACCTCTTATATTTCTGTATCTGTTTATTGCAATGCTCATACCAATACCTGTCCCACAAATAAGAATTCCAAAATTATCTTTATTTTGCCCTAAATAATCAGACATTTTATCTGCAATATCAGGATAATCACAGGATTCATTTGAAGTTGTCCCAATATCTTCAACAACATATCCTTCATCTTTTAAATAAGATTTTAAAAACTCCTTTAAATCAAAACCAGCATGATCCGAACCAATAACTAAAGTTACTACCATATTCCCCTCCATATTTTTAATCGCGTTTTTGTTTTAAATCTCCATTTACAAAAGCACCGTTTTCAATAGAAATATCTTTATGTAAGATATTACCATTTATTCTAGCACTACTTCCAAGATATACCGAACCAGCATTAATATTCCCATCTATATTGCCATGAACAACAATTTTTTCCACTTCAATAGATGAACTTTTAATTTTTCCATTTATTCCAACAATAAGAGTTTTGCAAATAATATCACCTTCAATAGTTCCATCAACATATAACTCTGTATCGGATTTAACAAAACCCTTTACATACATAGAACTGCTTATCAAACTAGATGGAGTTATTTTTTTAGAAAATCCAAACATTTTTTTACCTCTTTTATTTATTTTCAACTTTTACAAAAGCATAAGGATTTAATGCTCTGCCATTATGCCTTAATTCATAATGAAGATGAACACCTGTGCTTCTTCCAGTAGAACCAGCAAGACCAACCTTTGTTCCTTCTTCAATTATATCACCTTTTTTAACTTTTACTTCACTTAAATGAGCATAAAGTGTAGAAAATCCCAAGCCGTGATCAACTTCTACAGCCAAGCCATAATCACCTCTAGGTCCAGCCTTTATAACTTTACCTCCGGCTGTTGCATAAAGAGGCGTTCCCATTTTTCCACCAAAATCAATACCTGTATGCATAGCAGGAGTTTTTAAGAAAGGATCAGATCTTACACCAAAAGGAGAAGTTATCCTTATCCTTGTTTTAACTGGTGCTCCAAGAGGGAGCATATTAGTAGCCTTTGATAATCCCTCCCAAAGGTTCACCTTTAAATTCGCATTTTTAAATTTTTCATTTAATTCTTCATCACTAAGTTCAATATTTTTAAGTGGTATATATTTTCCACCTAAACCTTCACCATTTTCATTTTTAACTTTTTTAAGTAGGGTATTTCTGTTTTTAAGATTTACTTGCGATAAAATTATATCAATTTTACTTAAAGTTTTTTCAAAATCATCAATTTTATCATCTGCAAGTATAGTAATTTTATCAAGAAGATTTGTTTGAAGTTCCCTCATATCATTTAATGAATTTTCAAGTTTATTATTTCTTTCTTTTAAGAAAATATTTTCATTTAAAACAACATTTTTTTCCAGTTCGTTTTTAGTTGTTTTATAAATAGGGTCCTTTGTATCAACACTTGCCCAAGTAAGCCCCTTTGTAAAATCATTAAGAGAAGAATTTACATATTTAAGTTCTGTTGAAAGAAGTAATTGATTTTTTATAAGGTTATCCTTTTCAAGTTTTGTAATATTTTCATTTTTTTCAAGTATAGAGACAATATTTTTCTGTGATGTTTCAATTTTTGTATTTATATTTTCGATTGTATCTCTGTAAGCCTTTATATCAACAACAGTTTTATTAAATTTCTTCCTTGCATCAGCAATAAGATTATCTTTTTCCTTTAAAATTTCAGAATTTAAAAAGTAAAGTTTTGTTGTAAATATAGTCCAGTATATGGAAAATCCCAAGAATAAAACTACAACAAATTGTAATATAGGGGATATATGATAAAAATTAAGTTTTCCCTTTCTTTGAGTGATAAAACCCCTTTCTTTGAAAATACTGTAAAAAATAATTTTCAAGTATTCAAAAAAAGTTTTTTTTGTTGGATTTTTTTTAAGAATTACTTTTTTCAATTACAAACTCCCATTTTACATTTTTTAAGTATATAAAATTATTCCCATAAATCAAGGACTTTTATTGAACAGATTGCTTATCCGGATAAAAAGTGAAAACTATACTTTTCCAATCATTATAGTATTCCACAGGAAGATGATAAGGACTGCAAACAATCAATGCTCTTTTTGCACTTTCTGCAACTGCTTTAAACCAAGAAGAATTATTTTCGTTCAAATTTAAAATATCAATATTATTAATATTTCCATCAGGCGAAATAGTAGTCCTTATCACTATTTTCATATTCTTTATATCCTTTGCCCCTGGGTCAATATTCCAACAAGAACGAAGTTTAATCCTTATTGCATCAATGTAAGATACCGCCAATTGCTTTTTTAAATAATCAGCAGTAGAATTTGCTTGATAATTTTGTGTCTGTGTATCAATGGAAGAAGCAGAAATTCCCTTTTTTACCTCAACAAATTCTTCTTTTTTATTAAGTTTTTCTAATTCCTTTTCCTTTACTTTTTCATTATCACGCTTAATCCCATCAACAGAGGCAAGCAAATCATTAATTGATCCAATTCTTTCACTTGCTAAATCTTTATCATTCTTAGGTGGAGTTTCCTTTTTCTCCTCCTTCTTTTCTGTAATAAAATCATTATCAGACTTTACATCTTCATTTTGATGCTTTTCTACTTTTTCTTCTGTAGGTTTTGCCACCTCTGGCGCAAAATGTGTAGTTTCTTTTGAAGAGACAGAAGAAGTCTTTGGTGTTTCTTCTTTTGTAGGTTTAGGATTTACCTTTGCAGGAGCAGGGGGTAACACAGTTTTTTTCCCAATTACAACATTTTCCAAATCAATTATTATAGGTTCATCATATTTTAATTTAGGAATAGAACTTTTTATATGAATATGCGGACTTATCATAATAAGAACTAAAATAAAAATATGAACGATAAAAGAAATCACAAGCCCGTCCATAAGAAGCGGAGGTATTAATTCAACAGCATTATCAAATTTTATGAAACTAAAATGCTTTTTCATTAAACTTTAACCTTTTTTATTTTCCATAGGGTCAGTTTTAAGCCCGACTTTTTTAAAGCCAGCAGTTTTCAAATCTCCCATAACTTCAATAACCTTTCCATATTGAGTATTTGTATCACCACTTATTACAATAGAAAGAGACGGATTTTGTTTTAACATAGCCTGAAGTTTGCTTTTTAAATTTTTTCTTGCAATTTTTTCTTTACCTATATAAATATTTCCAACTTTATCAATAACAATATTTACAGATTTTTCGGCCCCTTCTATCGCAGTTTTTGCACCTGTTGGCAAATTCACACTCATTCCAGTTGTAAGCATAGGAGCAGTTACCATAAAAACCGACATCAAAATACACATAACATCAATCATAGAAGTTAAGTTTATTTCAGGTTTTATATGCCCATATTTTTTGTATTTTTTTACAAACATTTATACACCTAACTATTTGTATTTTCATCAATTTGACGGGAAATGATTGCAGTAAATTCACCCGCAAAAGATTCCAACTTCATAATATATTTTGTTAAATCTGTTGAAATTTTATTATACCCAATTACCGCAGGAATAGCCACAATCAATCCCAAAGCAGTAGTCGAAAGTGCAGTCGCAATTCCTGGTGCAATAACTCCTAATGTTGTGCTTTGCGAAGAACCTATCGCAGAAAAACTTGACATTATACCCCAGATAGTTCCAAAAAGTCCAACAAGCGGAGCAATACTTCCAATCATAGAAAGAAAATCAATCCTATCTTCTAATTTTCCAACTTCCCTCTCAATAGTAATAGTCATAACTCTGTCTATTCTTTGATGTATATTCATAGTTTTTGAACTGTTATTTTTTGCACGAAGTAAAGGAGATGATTTTTTCCATTCTTTCATTGCCGCAATAAATACTAAGGACATAGGGTCAGTTGCCTTTGATTTTATTGAATTAAAAAGTTCATCCAAAGAACCACCACTCCAAAACTTCCTTTCAAAAATATCGCCAGCAAGTTTTATCTTTTTTATTGAAAAAACCTTTTCTATAATAATTGCCCATGAATATATAGAAGCAATTACCATAAGTATAGAAACAAATCTTGTCATTAAATCAGATTCAGTAAAAAGACTAAATAATGAAAAAGTCGATGGTTGCATATTAAAAACTCCTTTTTATAATAATATTATTACAATTTTTACTTCTTTTTTTATATAAAGACAAGAGAAAAATAATAATAAAAAAATTCCCCTTCTTTAAAGAAAGGGAATTAAGTATAAGACAATTTTATTAATTAACAGGAGCCCAATAACTTCCTGATTCACATTGAGGGACACAACCTCTTGGTGTTTGGGTTCCTTGCTTTGTAGAATAATTATATTGATTCTGACATAATGAACTATCAGGTAAAATCTTACATAATGGAGATTTATCATTATCTTTTATACCATCACCAAAATAACCATCTGGACATTTACATACACCATTTTCAAATGTTGCATTATCAACACAATCATCAGCGGATAAATCTTTTGGAGATTCTGTGCAACCTGCATAAGCATCACCTTGATAACCCTCATTGCATTCACAAGTTTTATCGTTTTCCATAGTTGCATTTGCACCACATTCTTTGAAACAACCTTCACCACCTAATGATGTTTTTATACCATTACCCATATATCCATCAGGACATTTACATTGATTATTTCCGTTTTCATCTACTACTATATCAACAACATTTGAATCACAAACAGATTTATCAGCAGGATAAGCACTTCCAGTTCCATTTTCTTTACATATCCAACCAGATTTTGTATCACAAGATTTTGTTTGAGAATTATATGTTGAACATTTAGTGTTACAAGCCCTACATTCATAATTACCATTACTTAAAAATACACTTGTTTCTCCTGCATTACATGGCATTTTACAAGAGGAAGCACCAACAGCTCCTCTTGGTGAATAAAGATTATTAGGGCAAGCCTTACATTCGACAAGTAAATTTTCATTGCTTGTTATATTAGAATTATCAGCATAATAATTCAAAGGACAAACAAACATACGCATATCATCTTGTGCTATATCATAAGAATAACGTGCCACTTGATTAGGATCTATTTCTTTTATAGCATTTGCATTAATAATATTAGAATATTCTGTAGCAACGCAATTTTCCCTTGTATTAGGATGTAAAAATCCATCAGTCGTATTTTCTATAACTGTGTTAAGTGGACAGATTTCTGTAAATGGAATACATGTTTTAATTTTAACTTTATCTTTATCAACAGTTTTTAAAAGATATCCTGTATCACATTCAAAATAATAAGCATTATTTGCTTCTATCCAACTAGGTTTAACCTGCATAGTCAAAGGCAAATTATTTTTATTTGCCGTAGAATATTGCATAGTATGTGCATTTTCAGGTTCAACACAAGTAACATTTCTTTTAGAATAATAAGTTTCTGTTCCATCATCATTTGCTACTTTTCTTAATATAGTCATCACAGGACAAGTATTTCCAGATGCTACTTTAGGAGTTGTATCTGCAGCAAGAGTAGGGGTAGTTTTTTTTCCACCACTTCTACTTAATACTCTTTTATTAGAAGCAGCCCTTGCAGACCTTGCATTAGTTGCGGAGCGAGTAGTTGCAGCCCTTGCTTTTTGAGCAGACTGATTTGTTGCCGACCTTCTTGCTGAGGTGGCAGAGCGAGCGCTTTTCGCCTTTGTATTAGAGTTAGTATTTGTTTTTCTTATACCAGCAGTTCTTCTTGCGGATGTTCTTGTCACACTATAACTATTTTTTTCAAAAACAAATAAAGTTATTCCAACAAAGAAAATTAACCCAATATATAGAAAACTTTTTTTCATATTTCTCTCCCATAAAAACTTAATTTGCATAGTTAACTACTCGGTGGCTTACTCCCGATGTTGCCTCTCCACCAAAAATCATATTACCACCTTCCCATTTTATAGATTGTATTTCATCTAATGTATAACAATCACTTTCACTTAGGGCTTCACCAACTAAATAATATTTAGTGCCAGTTACTTTTCCATTTTCATCTGTAATGCTTTCAGGTCTTATAGTTGTTCCTACAGTATATGTTCCTGTTGGGCAAGCCTTACATTCTGCATCAGAAATTCTATAATAATTTTTATTACAATGTGAATAATAAGCATTATCAGTTGCAATATTTCCATTTGTATTTAATTGTTCATTTAATTTCAAAGCAGAAGCATAAGCAGGTAATTTACATTCTTGATCAGTATAAGGATTATAATATTTATTATCTTGATATTTAATAGTTGTATTCAAAGGACAAATAGTATTTTGATCTACACAAGAATAAACACCATCGTTTATATATTTTACAAAACCATAATTACAATTTAAAACATAAGCATATTTTCCAGCAATCCAACCAGGTAAAGACATATTATCTAAGTTTGATGTTCCTATTGTATTTTCAGGTTCTTCACAAGTTGTTTCTTTACTGGAATATAAAGTTTCTTTTCCATTTTCATCAATAACTCTTTTTATTACTACACCGATAGGACAAGCATTTGTATTTGTTTGAGAAGAATTTGCGCCTCCTAACTTAGTTGCATTTCTGTTTCTAGCAACTCTTCTTGCAGATACGCCACCAGCCCTTCTTGTAGAAGCAACCCTTGCATTAGTTGCAGACCTAGTAGTTGCAGCCCTTGCTTTTTGAGCAGACTGATTTGTTGCTGATCTTCTTACAGATTTAGCAGATCTTCTTGTTGCTGGTTTTGTTATTGATAAAGACATTTTTGTAAATCCAATAACAAAAATACCAAATGCTAAAAATAAAATAGTTATTTTTTTCATATAACCTATCTCCCAAATTTTTAATCCTTTTCTTTTTATATTATAGAAAAATTTTTGAAAATTGTAAAGAAATAAATGGAAAAAATATATTTCTTTACCTCTCCCAAGAAAATATTGTAAAATCAATGTGTTATAAGATATTATTTTATTCCTAAAACGAAAATTCAATATTCTTTATTGTTTTAAATAATTCAAGGTTTTCGGTAGTTATATTATATTTATCCCTAAGCGGAATAATCGCTTTTTTATTATCTACAAAGACAGTAAATTCAATATGGGTATATCCAGGACCTATTGCATTTAAAGTTTTTTTGATTGATGAAACTGCATCTTCGTTTTTAATTGTTATATGCAAAGTCCCATTAAGTTGAGTATTTATAGAAAGTATTTCAACATTTCCCCCAAAAATAGAAACTCTTTCATTATTGGTTTTTATATCACACGAAATTGCAACAGGTTGCCCACTTCTAAGATATTCTTCGTTTTTACCAAAGTTCATATTTCTTTCAGAAAATAATATTTCAACAGTTCCTTTTGTATCACTTATAGATACTATATAAAATTTATTTCCAGCCTTTGAAAATCTGCTTTTTATACTATCAACAATTCCCGCAAAAGTAACCTTTCTGTCCTGATTAATTGATTTAATTTCTTCAGAACTTACTGCTTTTAGTGATTTTAATACATTTTCATAAATATTAAGAGGGTGTGCAGACACATAAAAGCCAATAGCCTCCTTTTCATAATTTAATCGCTCAAGAGGTTTCCAATCAATTGCATCAGCCAATTTTATATCATCGCGTTTTAATGACATTTCATCTAAAGAAAATAAACTGGTTTGATTTATTTCTTTATCTTGATTTATCGAAACGATTTGCGCCAAAATATAAGGAACATTTTCAAACATTTTTGCTCTGTTAGGTTCTAAGCCATCAAATGCACCTGCTTTTATAAGGTTTTCAAGCATCCTTCTGTTTAAAGTTTTCGGACTTATCCTTTCAATAAAATCAGTAACATTTTTAAATTCGCCGTTTGCCTCACGCTCCTTTACAATTTCCTTTACTGCACCAACACCAACACTTTTTATTCCAGCCATAGAATATCTGATATTTCCATCTTCCACAGAAAAATATTCATAAGATTTATTTATATCAGGTCTTAACAGTTTAATACCCATACTTTTGATATTATCTGCAAAAAATGAAAGTTTATCAGCATCTGTCATATCATAAGTCATAGTTGCTGCCATAAATTCAGCAGGGTAATGAGTTTTTAAATATGCAGTTTGATAACATATCCAAGCATAGCAAGCCGCATGCGATTTGTTAAAACCATAATTTGCAAATTTTTCCATCAAATCAAATATTTGCATAGATGTCTTTTCATCTATATTATTATACTTTAAGCAACCTTGTTTAAAGATTTCACGTTGCTTAATCATCTCTTCTTTAATCTTTTTACCCATCGCACGACGAAGTAAATCCGAGGCACCTAAACTATATCCAGCAAGTGATTTTCCCATTTCCATAACTTGCTCTTGATAAACCATAATACCGTATGTTTCACGAAGTATTGGCTCCATCAAAGGATGCAAATATTCAATTTCCTCACCAAATTTTCGCCTAATATACACAGGAATATTATCCATAGGTCCAGGGCGATATAGAGCAACAAGCGCAACCAAATCCTCAATCCTGTTTGGCTTCATTTCCAAAATAACATCTTGCATACCCTTTGATTCTAGTTGGAATATACCGGCTGTATTTGCAGAAGCAATTAATTCATAAGTTTCCTTATCATCAATAGGTATATTTGAAATATCAATTTTCACATTATAATTTTTATAAATCATATCACATGCTTTTTGAATAATGGTAAGAGTTTTAAGTCCCAAAAAGTCATATTTTATAAGTCCTGTGCTTTCAACATATTTCATATTATACTGTGTTGCAGGAATATCAGACTTATCATCTTTGTAAAGCGCAACCAGTTGATCAATAGGTCTGTCCCCAATAACAACACCAGCGGCATGTGTTCCAGCATTTCTGAAAAGCCCCTCTAGTTTCAATGCAATATTGATAAGACCTTTTAAAACATCATCATTTTCAACCGCTTGCTTAAAATCAGGAATATTATTCATAACATTTGCAATAGTAATAGGCACATCTTTACCATCAGCATCAATAATTTTAAATGGTATCATTTTACATAGGTCATCACATTTACTGTAAGGAAGCCTTAAAACTCTACCAACATCTTTTATCGCATTTTTTGCTTGAAGTTTTCCAAATGTAATGATTTGCCCAACACTATCAAAACCATATTTTTCTTGAATATAATGTATAACTTCTCCGCGTCTGTCCTGACAAAAATCAATATCAAAATCAGGCATATTAACACGTTCAGGATTTAAAAATCGCTCAAAAAGAAGATTAAACCTTAAAGGATTCAAGTCAGTAATTTTCATACTCCATGCAACAATAGAACCGGCGCCACTTCCACGCCCAGGTCCCACTGGAATATTGTTTCTTTTTGCCCAACCAATAAAGTCCGCAACAATTAAAAAGTATCCAGAAAATCCCATTTGAATAATCACGCCAAGTTCATATTCAAGCCTGTCATAATAAGGTTTTTGCGCTTCTTCCCCAATAATATTTGAGGTTTCTAACCTTTCTTTTAATCCATTATAAGCCTTTTCTTTTAAAAGAGTAGGTTCATCAGCACCCTTTTCCACATGAGGAAGTAGAGGAGGGGACTTCTTAACCTTATACCCACATCGTTTTGCAATATTTATGGTATTTTCAATAGCCTCAGGCAAATCAGAAAAAAGTTCAACCATTTCATCGGCAGTTTTGAAATAATGTTCTTCCGTTTCATGACGCCTGTCTGTTTCATCAACATACTTACCATCTGTAATACAAAGCAAAATATCGTGTGCTTGATACATATCCTTTGTTGCAAAGTAACATTCATTTGTCGCGACAATAGGTATATTGTGTTTATATGCTAAATCCAAAAAATCATCTTCCGTTTTTATTTCATCGGCAAGATTGTGACGCATCAATTCAATATAAAATCTGTCCTTAAATAAATCTAAAAGTTCCAAACATTTTGCTTCGGCAAGTTCTTTGTTTTCTGCAATTAATGCTTGCCCTATAACACCCTTAACACCACCGGAAAGGGCAATTAATCCCTCACTATGTTCCTTCAAATCAGCAAATTTTATATGTGGAGTTTCTACCGCCAATTTTTTAAGATAGGCATAGGACAAAAGTTTAATTATATTTTGATACCCAATATCATTTTGCACAAGTAATATAAGTTGAGAATATTTTTCCTTTACCGCTATATCAGAAGGAAGCCCAAAATCCACAGATATTTGAGTTCCCAATATAGGTTGCACTCCACTTTCAGGAATATATTTAGAAAATTCCGCACCACCAAAAATATTATTTGTATCAGTAATTGCCACCGCCGGCATATTGTATTCTTCACACATTTTTGCAAGTTGTGGAATACGCAAAGCCCCTTCTGCCAAAGAATATGCAGTATGATTTCTTAAATGCACAAAAGGAGCATAATTCATTTACACACCTGTTTTTTATTAATCAAGTTTTCCATGACAATATTTGTATTTTTTGCCACTACCACAAGGACACATTGCATTCCTGCTTATATTAAGATTCGCATAGTTATTTTCTGCTTCACCATTAAAATTGTTAAGAGTTTCTTGTGAAGTGATAATATCATCATTTTTTTCTTCGGTTAACTCTTCAACTCCCTTTTGTGTAAAGTCAGTTTTAGAAATTACTTGTATAGTTTTATACTTCATCTTTAACATATTTTTTTCAAAGGTAATAAATGCTTCACGCTTATATTCATTAAGAGGGTCTTTTTGACCATATGCGCGAAGTCCAATACCTTGCTTTAAATAATCAAGTGATAAAAGATGATCTTTCCAAACCTGATCCAAAGTTTGAAGCATAACAGATTTTTCAATAAATCTCATAAAATCAACAGAATATCTATCTTCCTGTGATTTAATTTGATTATCAGAAAGTTCTTTTACTCTTTCAAATACCATTTGTGCAGATGTAGTTTCATCATTTTCTAACCAATTTCTTACATCAGCATTTACCCCCAAAGTTTCCATACAATCAATTTCAAGTCCATTTATATTCCAATCTTCAGGAGAATTTACATTAACAGGAATTGCTCTATCAACAATATCTTCAATAACATCCAATCTCATATCTTCAACATAAGTATGAACATTTTCCATAGACATAAGTTGATATCTTTGTGAATAAATGATTTTTCTTTGTTCATTCATAACATCATCATATTTAAGAAGATTTTTTCTGATAGAGAAGTTATGTGCTTCCACCTTTGTTTGTGCCTTTTCAAGCGCACGAGATACCCAAGCATGAGTAATTGCTTCCCCGCGTTTAAGACCAAGTTTTGAAAGCATAGATTTCATTCTTTCACCACCAAAAATACGCATCAAATTATCATCCATAGAAAGGAAGAATTTTGATGCACCTGGGTCACCTTGACGACCAGTTCTTCCACGAAGTTGATTATCAATACGACGAGATTCGTGTCTTTCTGTTCCAATAACATAAAGTCCACCAGATGCAAGAGCAATCTTTTTCTTTTCTGCAATATCTTTCTTTATTTCATCAACTTTTTTCTTAATAAGTTCAGCATTTTCCATTCCAGCAGTTTCCTGCTTAACCCTCATTTCTAAATTACCACCAAGTTGTATATCAGTTCCACGACCAGCCATATTTGTTGCAATAGTAATTGCCCCAGGAACACCTGCTTGCGCAATAATATATGCTTCTAATTCGTGATATTTTGCATTTAAAACTTGTGCCTTTATTCCAGCCCTTAATAAATGACGGTTCAAAAGTTCTGATTTTTCAATTGAAACAGTTCCAACTAACACAGGTTGATTCTTTGCATGCAATTCTTTTATAAGTTTTATAACTGCCTCATACTTTTCTTCCTCAGTAAGATATATTTCATCTTCATAATCAACACGAGCAATAGGAAGGTTTGTAGGAACCTCTACACATTTAAGTTTGTAAATTTCTTCAAACTCTTGTGCCTCAGTAAGTGCTGTTCCAGTCATACCAGCAAGTTTTGGATAAAGACGGAAATAATTTTGATATGTAATACTTGCAAGAGTTTGTGATTCGCTTTGCACTTTTACATGCTCTTTTGCCTCCAATGCTTGATGAAGTCCATCAGAATAGCGTCTGCCATCCATAATACGACCAGTAAATTCATCAATAATATAAACTTGTCCATCTCGAACCAAATAATCAACATCCGCCTTATAAAGTTTATGTGCAGTTAAAGCCTTATCCAAATGATGAACAATAGTAGCATTTGAAATATCGTAAAGATTTTTAACTTTTGTAATATGCTTTTCATATAAAGCATTTTCAACAAATTCCATACCGCTTTCTGTAAGGGTAGCATTTCTATCCTTTTCATCGACCTTGTAATGTTCAGGTTGTAAAAGAGGAATAACAGTATCAACTTTGTTGTAAAGTTCTGACGAATCATCACTTGGACCAGAAATTATAAGCGGAGTCCTTGCCTCATCAATCAAAATACTATCAACCTCATCAACTATCGCATAATTAAATGGACGTTGTACCAAAGTTTCAAGCCTAAATTTCATATTATCACGAAGGTAATCAAAACCAAATTCGTGATTTGTTCCATAAGTTATATCACATTTGTATGCTTCACGTCTTTCATCGTCATCCATTTCTGTTAAAATACAACCGCAAGTAAGACCAAGGAAACGATAAAGATTTCCCATCCAATCAGAATCTCTTTTTGCAAGATAATCATTAACAGTAATTACATGAACACCTTTTCCAGTTAAGGCATTAAGATACACAGGAAGGGTTGCAACCAAAGTTTTACCTTCACCAGTTTTCATTTCTGTAATCTTTCCATCGTGAAGAATCATACCACCAATAAGTTGCACATCATAATGGCGTTGACCTAAAACTCGCTTTGCACCTTCACGAGCAACCGCGAAAGCCTCCACCAAAATATCGTCTAATGTTTCACCATTTGAAAGTCTTTCTTTAAATTCTGCTGTTTTGTTTTTTAACTCCTCATCAGAAAGTTTTTGCATTTCATTTTCCAAAGCATTTATTTTTTCAACTTTGGCTCTATACTTCTTTAAAGCACGATTATTTGCAGTTCCGAAAACTTTTTTTACAACATAATTAAACATATTACTACCTTTCCTCTTAAAATTTATTCATACTTAAAATACTTTATTACTATTTAACAGCAAGAAATGCAAGACAAAATAATAAAAAGTCTTTAAAAATAATTTAATTAATTTATAATACCTTTATATAATATAAGGAGATTTTTTTGGAAAATAAAGATTTAATTCATAAAAATAAATTAAAGTTTATGAAAATGGCTTATAAAGAGGCTCAAAAGGCTTTTGCAAAAGACGAAGTTCCTATTGGTTGTATAATAGTTGACAAAACAGGTAATGTTTTAGCAAAATCCCATAATCAAGTGGAGAAAAAAAATAATGCTACACTTCACGCTGAACTTGTTGCAATACAAAAAGCAACAAAAAAAGTAGGCGAAAAATATCTAATGAATACAAGTATTTTTATCACACTTGAACCTTGTCCTATGTGTGCCACTGCTATATCACTTGCTAAAATTAAAAATGTTTATATTGGAGCAGAGGATAAAAAGGGTGGTGCAATATTAAACGGAATAAAACTTTATCAAAACGCAAAAAATCTGTATAAACCAAATATTTATACAAACATTTTAAATGAAGATTGTTCCCAAATTTTAAAGGATTTTTTTAAAATAGTAAGAAATTCAAAAAATTAATTGAAAAGGTGTTTTTTTTATGATATTATAAAATAAGTGTTTTATAATTAAGGGAGGAAACATATATGAAAACAAAATCTTTATTATGTGGTTTATTGATTGCTTTATCCGCATGCTCTATGGGTGGATTTAATGTATCAAATAATACACAAAAAAATGAATCTTATTCATTCTCAGAATTTTCTGATATTCCAATACCAGAAGAATCTATGATGAGTATTGAAAATACTGAAATCTATGGAAAGGATGATAATTGGGTAGGAAAGGTAGTTTACGAATCACCTTATGATACTCTAAACTTATTTGATTTCTTTAAAACAGAATTACCAAGTTTTAACTGGAGGGAAATCGCTTCTATACATGGAAAGGTTCCAGTATTAATTTATGGCCGTTATCCAAGAGTTATCATTATCAGATTGGAACCAAACAGATTTAGTGGTTCAACTGTTACTATGAGCGTTACTCCAGTTCCAAGAAGAACAGATAAAAATAAACAAAAAACAACTACAACAAATACAGTGAATACAACAACTGCACAAGGTATGGAAACTATACCAGTGACTCAATCAACAGTATTTGTATCTCCTGATGCTCAAAAACAAGCAGCGGGTTCTCTTGGTTTAGGCAGTGCATCAAATGTTAATTATCCATCTAGTTCAAATGGGGTAGGTGCTCCACCTAGAGTTTAATTAATTTTATTATTAAATTTATAAAAAATCCTATATTTTCATCATGTAGGATTTTTTTTATGAGATTAATCTTGTATAATATTCCAAATTTTTTTATTGCAATTTTTATCACTTATTAATATTATATAATTTTACAACGGAGGTATAAATGAAAAAACTAAATTATACAGATAAAGAATTTAAAAATATGAAAAAAACAGAAATGAAATATAAAAGTTTTAAAGATAGGTATGCTCAACAACTTTATAACGATAGAATTAAAAAACTAGATTCTAAATTCAAACATAAAGCATTATTAAATGATATATTATATACAGCATTACAATCAAAAATAAAGTAATCACTAAATAGGAAAGGAATAAAAATGAAATCACAAAAATTATTACTTCTTGCAATATGTTCATCTCTTTTAATGACATCTTGCACAACAACTGATCCATATACTGGTGAAACAAAGGCAAGTAAAACTGCTGTTGGCACAGGTATAGGTGCATTTGCTGGTGCCGCAATTGGTGCTGCAACAAGTGGTTCAAAAAATCGTGGAAAACATATTCTAACTGGTGCTTTGGCTGGCGCTGCTGTCGGTGGTGGTATCGGTGTTTATATGGATAACCAAGATAAACTTCTTCGCCAGGAATTACAAGGAACAGGCGTAAGTGTTACAAAGGTTGGCAACAACATCACATTAAATATGCCTGGAAACATCACTTTCAAAACAGCATCTTATGATATTTCATCAAGTTTCTATGATGTCTTAAATTCTGTTGCAAAAGTTTTATCAAAGTATGATAAAACAAATATAGAAGTTATCGGACATACAGATAGCACAGGAACCCGTTCTGCAAATATGACATTATCATATAATCGTGCAAACTCTGTTGCTAAATATCTTCAAGGTAGAGGGGTAAAAGCATCAAGATTTACAATTGAAGGATACGGTCCTGATTATCCTGTTGCTTCAAATGGCACTTCAACAGGCAGAGAAAAAAATCGTCGTGTAGAAATAAAACTTACACCCGTTGAATAATATGAAAGGAGTTATAAATTAACTCCTTTTTTTATTTTTTATTAATTATAAGTTTATTTTCTAAATAGATACTTGCAAAATAAAAAGCAAGGTATTATAATCAATCACATATCTAAAATTAATAAATGAAAGGAAAGTAAAATGACAGCAATAGTAGATATACACGCTCGTGAGATACTTGATTCCCGCGGAAATCCAACAGTAGAAGTAGATGTCCTTCTTGAAAGTGGTGCATTCGGTCGTGCCGCAGTTCCAAGTGGTGCATCAACTGGTTCACACGAAGCAGTTGAACTTCGTGATAACGATAAATCAAGATATTCAGGAAAGGGTGTTTTAACCGCTGTTGAAAATGTAAATACCTTAATCGCAGATGCAATTATCGGTATGGATGCAGAAAATCAAACAGAAATTGATGAAGCAATGATTGCTCTTGATGGCACAGAAAACAAGGGAAAACTTGGTGCAAATGCAATCCTTGGCGTTTCTCTTGCAGTTGCAAAAGCAGCAGCCGAAGAAGCAGGTCTTCCACTTTATCGTTATATAGGTGGAACATTCGCACATGTTCTTCCTGTTCCAATGATGAACATTTTAAACGGTGGAAAACACGCTGATAATCCAATTGATATTCAAGAATTTATGATTGCTCCAATTGGTGCAAAAACAATGGCAGAGGCTGTTCGTATGGGTGCCGAAGTATTCCACTCTTTGAAAAAACAATTAAAAGATGCTGGACTTAATACAAATGTTGGTGATGAAGGCGGATTCGCACCAGATTTAAAATCTGCTGATGAAGCATTATCATATATAGTAAAGGCTATTGAAGCAGCAGGATACAAACCAGGTGAAGATGTAAGAATCGCCCTTGATGCTGCATCATCAGAATTCTACAAAGATGGCAAATATGAAATGGTTGGCGAAGGCAAAACTTTCACATCTGCTGAAATTGTAAAATATTATGAAGGTTTAGTTGCAAAATACCCAATCTTTTCAATTGAAGATGGTATGGCAGAAGATGACTGGGAAGGTTGGAGAATGTTAACCGATGCTCTTGGTTCAAAAATTCAACTTGTTGGTGATGATTTGTTCGTAACTAATCCAAAAAGACTTGCTATGGGAATTGAAAAAGGTATTGCAAACTCAATTCTTATAAAGGTAAACCAAATTGGAACTTTAACTGAAACTTTGTCTGCTATTGAAATGGCACACAAAGCAGGTTATACAGCAGTTGTATCACATCGTTCTGGTGAAACAGAAGATGCAACAATTGCTGATATAGTAGTTGCAACAAATGCTGGTCAAATAAAGACTGGTTCACTTTCAAGAAGTGACAGAATTGCAAAATACAATCAACTTATCCGTATCGAAGAAGAATTGGGTGATGTTGCTGTATATGCAGGAAAGTCAATCTTGTAATTTTAAACTCACAAGCCTGAGTTCATACTCGGGCTTGTTTCATAAAAAAAGGAGATAATTATGGCAGGTTCAATAAATAAAGTTATATTAGTAGGAAATCTTGGAAAGGATCCAGAGGTAAAACATTCACAAGACGGAAATAAAATTGTCACTTTCAATGTTGCAACAAGTGAAACATGGAAGGATAAAAGTGGTGAAAAAAAAGACAGAACAGAATGGCACAGAGTTGTTATATTTTCGCCTGGACTTGCTGATGTGGCTGAAAAATACCTTAAAAAAGGTTCAAAAGTTTATGTCGAAGGTCAACTTCGCACTCGTAAATGGCAAGATGCAAGCGGTGCTGATAAATATTCAACAGAAATTGTTCTATCAGGTTTCAATGCTTATATGATTATGCTTGATAAAACATCAGGTTCTGATTACGAATCATCTGATTCTATGGGTTCATCTGATGCTGGTTGGGATAATTCCGACACTGCTGTTGATATTGATGACGAAATTCCATTTTAATTAATAGTAGGCTATTAAGTAAAAAAAAGAGCAGGGCATTTTCACCCTGCTTTTTCTTATAACAATTTTTTTATTAACGAGAAGAACCGGTATATATACCAGAATATATATTCATTCTTCTATTAAATTCATTAAAAAGTAATTTTTTTAATGAAGGGTTTTTATTTGATTTTATTGTAATTGCTATATTAATTATAGACATAGAATTAATTTCTTTTTCAACATCACAAATATTATTGAATTCTGTGCCATTAAGTATATATTTATTCATTTTTGTATCCTAATAAAAGATTCTTGTTCTTTGTGTTTTTTTATATAATTTCGTTTATTATATAATTTATAATACAATTGTCAAGAAATAAAATTTCCTAAAATTTTCAAATAACTTTTGCAAAGGTATTACAGTCCTTATCAACCTTTATTATCTTTGCTTTGACAATAGTATTTGATGGTATAGGATTCCCCAATATTTTTACAAATATATAATTTTCTGTGTAACCTTTATTATCCTTTTCCACCAAAATATTTTGAACTTTTCCTTTTTGCTTTTTTATAAATTTATACTTTAATTTTTTGCCTAGTTCTCGAAGTTTTAAAGAACGTTCCTTTTTAATATGCTCAGGTATCTGATTTTTCATAGTTGAAGCCTTTGTCCCAACTCTGATAGAATAAGGAAACACATGAAGATGTGTAATTTTGCATTTTTTTACTAGATTGTAAGTATTTTTAAATTCTTTTTCACTTTCATCAGGAAAACCAACAATAATATCTGCACCAATTGCAGAATTTTTATTTGCCTTTCTTATTTTTTTACATAAAGTTATTAAATCATTTCTGTTGTGCCTACGCCTCATATCAGATAAAACTTTATCATCACCTGCTTGTATTGATAAATGAAAATGTGGCATAAGGCGATTATCAAGTTTCAAAAGCCCCAAAATCTGATCATAACTTTTTGCAGGATCAAGTGAAGAAAGTCTTAATCTTTGAAGGGTAGGGAAACTATCAAGAATCTTTTTTACTATATTAAATAAAGATTGATTTTTCGTTTCACTTCCATACGCAGAAATGTCAACACCTGTAAGTATAATTTCCTTATATCCTTTTTTTATAAAACCTTTACATTGATTTAAAATGCTAGTCTCAGAAAAACTTTGATTTTTACCACGAGTAAATGGAACAATACAATAAGAACAACGATTATTGCATCCTTGCTGTATTTGAACAAAAGCCTTTGTCTTTCCATCAAAGGTGAAAAGTTCATCTTTTGCTTTTATTTCAATTTGTGTAGGTGGATTTTTTAAAACATCACCAACAAAAACAAAAGGTGCTTTTTCTGGATTTTGTGAAATTTCATCATAATATTTTTGAACTAATTTTTCCTTGTTCCCAAGAACTGCCAATACTTGATTTTGATTTTTGTAATAATCAACTGAATTTTGTGCTGAACAACCTGTGACAATAATTTTAGAGTTAGGATTTTCCTTTAAAACCTTCCTAAATTGTTGTTTTGCTTGTCTTTCTGCCTCCGCAGTTATTGCACAAGTATGCAAGACTATCACATTGGAAATATTTGCATTTTCCAACCTTTTTTTTATAATTTCGCTTTCAAAAATATTTAACCTGCATCCAAAAGTAATGACTTTTATTTGATTTTTCATTTTATACCTTAAAAAATTAAAAAAATACTTGATAAGATTATATATTTAGTGTATAAAATATCAATAGTTTTATTTAATAGGAGTAAAAAATGGCAAGAATTACAGTTGAAGACTGCATTACAAAAGTTCACGATAGATTTGAATTAGTTGTTTTATCCGCAGAAAGGGCAAACGAACTTCAAAATGGAACACCTGCATTCGTTGATAAAGATCACGATAAAAATACAGTTATTGCATTAAGGGAAATTGCAGAAGATAAATTAAATATTGAAAATCTTCGCGATAACCTTGTTTTAGGATACAGACATAATCTTCAACAAAAAACTACAAATGAAGAAAATACAGATTTAGAGTTTATTGAAAACGAAATTATGAATGATATTGTTCTTGATGATGAAAATGCAACTGCTTTGAATAATGTTTCAGAAGAAGAGTTAAAAACAATAGAATAATATGAATTATATAAACATAAAAATGAAGCAAATTCAATACGATGGACACGATTATACATCGTATTTTTTGCATTTTGATGATGTTAATAATATTTTAAAAGACGGTAATATTCCTCAAATTACTTTACCTGAGGAAAATATTGAAAACAAACCTGTTGTTGCAACTATCCTTGCACAATGGAAAAATCCACAATATAAAGAAAAAGATTACTTTTTAACACCTTTTTATGTAAATGCAGTCAAAAATGCTGGTGGATATCCTGTCTTTATTGCTTTTGATAAAATAAAAGAACAACTTGATGCTTTTAATCCTGATGCAATTTTGCTTGTTGGTGGGGATTTTGATTTTCCGAAGGATTGGTATGTAAATCTTAATAAAGAAGTAAAAGATTTTCACCGCCATAATGCATATCAAACAATGATTTCTTATGCTGAAAAACATAAACTTCCAACTCTTGGTATTTGTGGTGGAATGCAAGCCTTAGCAGGATATCTTGGCGCAAAAATTAAAACAGATATAAATTCTGATAAAAATATACAAATAAATCATAGACCAGGTGGGGCTTCTTTAATCCATACAATTCATATTGATGAAAATAGTCAACTTTATAATGCTGTAAAGGAAAATGATTTTATGGTAACATCTGTCCATCACGAAGCGGTAGTTAATAATAGGTTAGGTGATTCAAAAATTGTTGCAAAAGCTCCTGATAATACAGTAGAAGCAATTGAACCAATAAAACCATGGAACAATTTTGTAATAGGAGTTCAATGGCATCCAGAACGTTGGGCAACAATGAATAATAAACCATCTGTAAATTTATTTAAATCATTTATAAATAATATAAAATAAAAATAAAGATATAGAGAATACCTATATTTTATTATATAAGTTTGTCGCATAATATCTATTATGTTAATAAAATATATTTACTTGACAATTCTTTTTTTTTGTTATAATTTATTTCTGAAACAACAACGAAAGGTATTATTATGAAAAAAGTTAATATAGAAATTTTAAAAGAAGAAAATAAATATTTAACATCTTCTCTTAAAAATATAAGAACACAAATTAATGCTGAAAAGAAAAAATTATCAGAAAGTCAAAAAAAATATGATGATTTACATTCAATGTATGATGGAGCATTAGATTCCCCTGAACTATCAGCACGATTTGTTGAAAAACTTTCATTTTTTAAGGATGAAAAATATATAGATTTTGCAAACTCTCTTGCAAAAAAGCCTGTTTCTCAAATTGATGAATTATTAAGTGATTTAATGATTTATCCAGAATATATAAAAGAATTACAAATTAGAAAAAAGAGAATTGCAAAAGTATATTATGCAAATTTAGTAAAAATTAACAAATATTCACGATAAAAAAAACTCCCGCTTTGGGAGTTTTTCTTTACTTTGCAAATATTTCATTTAATTGTCGGTTGACCTTATAAAATGTTGCACACTTAGGTATATCTTTAAGCCTTCTTGCACCAATATAAGTCATAGCACTTCTTATTCCACCATAAATTTCCTCAATCGTATTTTCAACAGGTCCAGTATATGGAATTTCAACGACCCTTCCCTCTGATGCTCGATACTTATTCATTTTTCCCCAATGTTTGTTTTGTGCATAACCAGAACTCATACCATAAAAAAGTTTAAGTTCTTTATCATCTCGTTTGATAAGTTCACCTGCTGCTTCTTTACTTCCAGCAAACATTCCGCCAAGCATAACAAAATCGGCACCGCCAGCATAGGATTTTACAATATCCCCAGGGCAAGTGCAACCACCGTCGGCACAAATCATACCATTCATACCGTGTGCTGCATCAGCACATTCCATCACAGCCGAAAGTTGAGGCCTTCCTATACCAGTAATCTTTCTTGTGGTGCAAGCACTTCCTGGACCAATACCAATTTTTACCAAATCGGCACCGTTTAAAATTAACTCTTGTGTCATATCACTTGTAACGACATTTCCCGCCATAATCAATATGTTATTATCATATCTTTCACGAAGTTTTTTAACAAATTTTGAAAGATTGGGTATGTATCCGTTTGCAATATCAACACAAACTTTATCAATAAGTCCAGTATCCAAAATCTCACACGTTTTCTGAAATTCTTCATCCTTTATTCCGGTAGAAATAAAAATCAAATCATTGTTGTCATTTGACTTTAAAAACTCAACAATTTCTTCAACACTATAATGTTTTTGAAGACAAGTAATCGCATTTAATTTTGACATAGCCCTTGCCATTTCAAAAGTTCCAGTTGTTGCCATATTTGCAACAGTGATTCCTGTTGCTGAAAGAGTGTTTTTATAATATTTGAACTTAAAAGTCCTTATAATATCAGCCTCTTTCCTTGAATTAAGAGTAGTTCTTTTTGGTTGAAGCAAAACATCGCTGTAATCAAGTTGAACATTATCAATAATAGTTGTCATATATACTCCTTTCTTTATTGTTTTATAATATCAGTAAGAGAAGCACCCTTCTCTAAAATTTTTTTTGCATCAATTGAATATTGCCCATCATCTTTATGAAGGATGATAGGTTTGTATATAATTGCCGGTGATTTATAGGATTTTTTTGCCCGCACAATTACCCTATTTGCATTTTCATTTTTCTTCGAATTAATTGGAAAAATTTCAATACCACCAAGATTATTTTTTTTCAAAGAATAAATTATATCGTCGACTCTATCTGCCTTATGTATAATTAAAAAAGTTCCGCCAGTCCTTAACCTTTTTACAGAAGATGTTATCCAATCATTAAGATTTAAGCCCTGCTCACTGTGGGCTTTTGCTTTTATTTTATCAGGTGAAGTTTGCCCCTTGTAATATGGTGGATTTGTAATAACTATATCAAATTCCATATCTTTAAGATTTTTTGATGGGGTCAAAATATCCTCTTTTATAACAGAAAATCTGTCTTCAAAATGATTTTCTTTTAAGCTTTCATTTGCAAGTTCTAACATCTCATCTTGAATATCTATACCAAGAATATTTACATTATCAAATCTACTGAGAAGGCAAAGGGAAATGCCACCGCCCCCTACTCCTACATCCAATATTTTAGCGGAGTTCTTTATAATTTTATTATCAACAGCGGAAGCAAGTAGCACAGCATCACTTGAAACCTTTACTCCTGTTTCAAACTGACAAATTTTAACTTTACCACCAAGCAATGTATTTATGACCTTTTTCATACTCTTAAATCTTGCATTTATAACTTTTATATTATATCATAAGAATTAAATTTATAAAGGAGAAAAAATTGTTTGAAGACGAAATTATTTTAGAAAACACACAGGAGCCAATAACTATCATAGAAAATGTAAATTTAATTGATAATGAAGAGCAATCTGAACTAACTCAAACTCCATTAAAAGATGAGGTTATAGCACCAGAAAATCCAAAAACAGAGACAAAATCTACTGGTGTTTCAACATACATTTCTATTCCAGATATAAAAAAGGAAAACCAATCTTGCAATCTTAATATGCTTACAATTTGGGATAAGATAAATATGTGGACAGTATTTTTGTCTGTTGTAATAGTTTTGATATTTTTTACACGAAAATCATTTAAAAAATTAATGGAAAAGATTTCAAAATTTATAGAAAAATATCAGTTTATTTTGAATTTATTATTCTTAGGTTTTACAATGACTGTATTTCTTCATCCAACATTTTTTAACAGTGGAATTTCTGGAAATATAAATATTTTTACTATGATTGAATTTGTATTATTTATAATTTTAAATTCAAGTTTATTTACTTACTTAACTATAAGATTTTTTAAAAGGAAAAATTTTATTTTTAAGGATAAAGATGTATCATTTTCTGGTATTTCATTTTTGAAAAAAAGTATGTGGGTTTTCACTTTAACAGGTATATTATTTTTCTTTTTCACAGAATCAAAAATCGCATTTATAACTTTATATATTATTTCACTTATCACTTTAATAATAATGTTTAATCAGGTTGATTTTACTAAATTAAATTCACTTACATATTTTCCTTATATATTATTTACGCTTCAAATATTTTTAATGGGAAGTCTTCTTGGTGTATATTTAATTTTGATTATTGGAACAATTTTGACTGGATATTATTTATCAAACAAAGATGAAAATAAGAATTTAAAAAATATATTAAAAAGTCTTATATAAAAGGAGTTATAAATGCCATTTCCAAACATATCGCCAGTTGCATTTTATTTTTTTGGACTTCCAATTCGTTGGTATGCTTTGGCATATATTGCTGGATTTTTAATATCGTTTTATCTTATAAAATATTTTTTACGACATAATACAAACAGCACAGTATCCTACAATAATTTAGATGACTTATTTACCTATATGATTTTTGGTATTATTTTAGGAGGACGCTGTGGTTATGTCCTTTTTTACAATTTTAATTATTACTTAAGTAATTTATCAGAAATATTTAAAATTTGGCATGGCGGAATGTCTTTCCATGGCGGACTTATCGGAAGTATAGTCGCCCTCTTCCTTTGGTGTAAAAAATATAAGAAAAATTTTTTATATATGTCAGATATCTTATGCACCTGTGCACCAATTGGACTTTTCTTTGGAAGGATTGCAAACTTTATAAATGGAGAATTATACGGACGAATAACGACATCAAAACTTGGTGTGATTTTTCCAAATACTAATGGAATTCCTAGATATCCAAGCCAACTTTTTGAAGCATTAACCGAAGGTTTGATATTATTTGTAGTTTTAATGTGTTTAAGACGGTTAAAATCTATTAAAAACAGATATGGACTTATTGCATTTACTTTTGTTGGCGGTTATGCAATTTCAAGGATTTTTGTTGAAAACTTCCGTGAACCGGATGCTCAAATTGGTTTTATTTCAGCCCACATTACTATGGGACAAATACTTTCAATTCCTATGCTTTTATTATCAATAGTTGGAATTATTTATTTATCAAAAAGAAAAGTAAAAGAGGAACTTTTTATAACCTCCCCTCTTCTTGATAATTTTACATTTGTAAAGCACAGATTTTTTACACGAAACGGAGGCGTTTCTGCTGGTGTATTTGAATCTGCAAATTGCAAATTTGAAACCAGTGATAAAATGGATAATGTAAAGAAAAATCGTGAAATATTGCTTTCATCAATTGGACTTGATGCAAATACTTCTCTTATAACACTTAATCAAAAACATACAGATAATGTTATTGTGATTGATAAGCAACCTGACAATGTAAATAATTATTTGAATATAGAGGCAGATGGACTTTTATCCACAGTTCCAAATGTTGCTATTGGTATTTTAACAGCGGATTGTGTCCCTGTAATTTTAATTGATGAAAAAAAGAAAATTATTGGTGCAATCCATTGTGGTTGGCAAGGAATTTACAATGACATAATTAAAGCAACAGCAAAAAAATTAAATGACTTAGGTTCAAATATAAATGAAATAAAAGTTGCTCTTGGTCCTTGTTTAAAACAAAAATCTTATGAGGTAGATTTTGATTTTAAGGATAAAATAGTCGCTCAAAATAAAGCATTTAATATACTTTTCAAACCAATAAAAAATAAATACCTTTTTGATTGCACGAAATACTGCATTATGAAACTTAAAGCAGAAGGTTTTAAATCAATTGAAACACTTGATTTTGATACCTATACACAAAAGGATTTATTTTTCAGTTATCGAAGAAGTGTCATTACAAAGGATTTTACAACATCACCTACTGATGAAGGAAGAATACTTTCAGTTATTGCAATAAAGGAATAATTTCTAATTTAATTTATCGGAATCTATAACGGCATTTATTTTTCCCGTAAAAATATAAGTATCATCTTTTTTAAAATTAAATCCTTCACCAACAATTGTTCCAAAGTAAGTATTGGACTTTATAGGTTTATTTCCTTCCACTTCAGAAGTTTTTAATTTTATAATTGCCTCATCTGTAAAAACTTCATTATTTTGATTATCAACCAAATAAAGATTACCTGATAAAATCATATTTTCATCTTTTTTTAAATAGGTTCCCTTATCAGTAGTTAAATCAATCCAATTTGCATCTTTAAAGAAAATTTTAGCCTTAATATTTGAAAAATACATCAAATCATCAACCTTATTTTCTTCAAATCTATCAATATTTAATGAATACATCATTCCATCATCACCTTGTCCATAAAAAGAACTATTATCCATAGTAAAAGAAATTTTATCTGAACTTTCAAGTTTAGGAATATCTATTTTTATCTTTTTTATTTCATTTAATTGAGGAGCCAAAATAATAATACCAAGGAAAATTGCAACTATAGAAGGAAGTGCAATTTTAAGCAAAAAGACCATTCTACTATGAGCGGTCTTTTGCTTATAAATCTTTTTTATAGTTTTTCTATATGCTTTTACTTTTCGTTGAAATAAATTTATATATTTCAATTTAAGCAACCCCTGCTTTTAAAAGATCATGGAAACTGATAATACCGATTGGTTTTTTATCATTATCAACTATAAACATAGTTTGAATTTTATTTTCATTTAACATTAACAAAGCAGTTGAAGCCAAAGTATCAGGAGTAATCAATTTTGGAGACCTTCCCATAACATCATCTGCTGTTTTTTTCATAACATCTATACCTTCATGAAGACGGCGTCTTATATCACCATCAGTAAATATTCCACAAATTCTTCCATCTTCATCAATAACACCAACACAACCAAATCTTACTTTTCTTCCCATAACATCCAAAATTTCCATCATACTAGCATCTTTTTTTACAAGTGGAAGTTCTGAAGATGTATGCATAATTTCACTTACTTTTAAAAGAGATGCACCAAGTTTACCATTTGGATGCCAGTTTTTATACATATCACCAGTCAATCCCTTTATATTCTCAAGAACATAAATAAGAGCATTTGAAATTGCAGACAAAAGAATAATAGAAGTTGTTGGAGCCTTTCCAATAACACAAGTTTCAGTTACATCTGGAATAGTAATATTTATATCAGCAACCTTTCCAAGTGAACTTTCAGGATTATTACAAATTGCAATAAGTTTTATACCAAATCTTCTTGTATAATCCAAAATGTTTTTCATTTCCTTTGTTTCACCACTATTTGACATAGCAATAACACAGTCATTATCTTCAATTATACCCATATCGCCGTGAGAAGCCTCTGCACAATGAAGAAAGAATGATTTTGTTCCAGTAGAAGCAAGAGTTGTCGCCAATCTTCGTGCAACATATCCAGACTTTCCCATACCTGCAACAATAACCTTTCCAGTTAATTCATTTGTAATATAATTAACCGCCTCTACAAATCCATAAGGGAAATTATCAATCATTTGATGCAAAGCACTAATATCTTGATTTAAAACATTTTTTGCAAGTTCAACAATTTTATCATTAGTCATAATAAAAAAACCTTTCTTTTAATTAAAATAAAATTTCAACAGTATTTGATTTTTCCTTTGTGTCATCTTCCAAAACCATAATCATAGTTTGGGAAGTTTTTATTCCTTTATCAAGTAAAATTTTTCTTGTATTAAGAAGTCTTGAAAATGCAATATTTCTATTTTCAGGATTATCATAATATGAAATAATTTTAAAATACACATCAGGATTATTAATATTTTTTTCAGCAGAATTAGTAATTTTTTTCATATCATCAGAAGATACTTCTTCTTGATTTTGTGTAAATTTAACAACAATATTTACAGGTTCAGTTTCTTCTATACCAGATAAAATTTTAACATCATCATCTTCCATTAAATCCTTTTCATCCTTTATAGAATTTGCTAATCTTTCAGCTGCTCTTAAAAGTTCTCTAGCCTCATTTATATTTTTATCAGTTCTAGTTTCTTCAATACTATTTTCTTGAATTTTTACAACTGGTTCTGGCTTTTTTTCAACATTTACAGGTTGAGGATTCACAATTTCATTTTTTTCAACCCTTGTTAATGAAACAGGTGGAAGAGGTTTTGTTTTCTTTTGTGATTTAATATTAAGAGTAAAAGTTGGAACAGGTGTTTTAAAACCCAAACTTTTGTTTTCTGGATTTTTTAATTTCACGGGATTCATCAACTTTAAATCCTGAGAAAAAGAATTATTAGAAAATGCTACACCAAGGAAAAGAGCACAAATTAAAAATTTTTTCATAATAAACCTCCTGTTGACTTTTACTTTATTATAATACTTGTTAATTCAGATTGTAAATAATTATTTCCACAAATTACTAAATCAGCCTCAAATAACTTATCTGTAATTTTACCATCTTTATCATAAGCACGAACAATCGCCCCTGCTTCCTTTGCAATTAAAACACCGGCTGATAAATCAAAGACATTTTTACCTTTTCCAATATATGCGTCAATCATTCCAGCAGACAAATACCCCAAATTTAAGCCATCTGTATTTAAAGTTTGCAAAGGAAGTGTTGTTTTTAACTTTAAATCCTCAGCATTTTTTCCAGAATAAATTATAAGTGATTGTTCATAATCTTTTTTAGGGGAAACCCTAATTCTCCTTGTCATTCTTGTTTCACTTAAAAATGCACCACCCCCATTTTCAGCATAAAACATCTTATCCAAAACAGGATTATAAATAACAGAGGCAATAAGTTTTTTTTGCTCTTGAAGTGCAACACTTATTGAAAAGAAAGGAAAACCATGAGAATAATTTTCAAAGCCATCAATAACATTTACGATAAATCTGTGAGAAATGTCACTACCCTTTATTTCAGATGAAGGAGTTAAAACACCATACTTTGGTCTTGCTTCTAAAAGATTATCAATCAAAGTTTTTTCAATTTTAACCTTTGACGCATTTGCGAAACCACTACTTCCATTTATTGATGATTGAAGTTGCTCAATTTCCCCAAAATCCCTTAACATAAACCTTGCAATTCTTTGACAAGCATTAGTCATTATATGTAAGTTAGCAGATAAATTTGTGTCCATTTTACAACTCCTATTTACGATTTATTAATATATTATCCTTATTATAAATAAAAAATTTATTTTTGCAAGAGTTTTTAAGCAAAGTCTATATTCCTTTTTTAAAAGTTGTATTGATTTTGATAAAAAAAAGATTTATCATACAAAAAATCAATTAAAAAATAGGAGAAAAATATGTCGAAACAAAATCCAGTAGTTTTATGTATCCTTGATGGTTGGGGATACAATCCAAGCAATGTTGGAAATTCCATAGAACTTGCAAAAACACCAAATTGGCACAGAATGTTAAAAGAATATCCTCACAACCTTATTGAAGCAAGTGGTGAGGCAGTAGGTCTTCCAGAAGGTCAAATGGGTAATTCTGAGGTAGGTCATACAAATATTGGTGCCGGTCGTGTTGTTATGCAACTTTTAGGTATGATTGAACAATCTATCAAAAATGATACACTAAAAGATAATGAATTTTTAAAGGATTTTACTCAAAAAGTGAAATCTTCAAATGGTGCTTGTCACTTAATCGGGCTTTTATCAGACGGTGGCGTTCACGCACATATTAAACACATTATCGCTCTTGCAAAGGCAGTTGAAAATGCTGGAATAAAAGTATATCTTCATGCTGTAACTGATGGTCGTGATACTCCTCCGTCATCTGCAATCCAATATATGGAAGAGTTTTTAGAGGCAACAAAGGATTTAACAAATCTTGAAATTGCAACTATTTCTGGCCGCTATTATGCAATGGATAGAAATAAAACTTGGGACAGAACCAAACTTGCCTATGAAGCCCTAACCGAAGGAAAAACAATTGATAAGTTCACAAATCCAATTGAGGCAATTAAACAATCTTATGCAAATGGTGTGACTGATGAATTTATAGTTCCAACAGCAAAAGAAGGTTATGACGGTATGAATAACGGTGATGGTATTTTAATTGCAAATTTCCGTGCTGACCGTGTTCGCCAAATTGCTGATGCTCTTGCAAATCCTGATTTTGATAATTTTGAAAGGGATAAAGTAGTAAAGTTTTCTACCCTTCTTGGTATGGCAGAATATTCTGTTGAACTTAATAAGTTTTATAAAACACTTTTTCCACAACAAGAATTAAAAAATATTTTTGGTGAAGTTATTGCAAATGCTGGACTTTGCCAACTTCGTATTGCGGAAACAGAAAAATATGCACATGTTACATTTTTCTTTAATGGTGGAGAGGAAAAAACTTTCCATTGTGAGGAAAGAATTTTAATTCCTTCACCAAGTGTTGCAACCTATGATTTACAACCAGAAATGTCAGCATACAAAATCACCGAGAAAATAGAAGAGGCATTAAAACAAGAAAAGTTTGATGTAATTATAGTAAATTATGCAAATGGCGATATGGTAGGTCATACAGGTATAGAATCTGCTGCACAAAAGGCTGCAGAAACAATTGATGAATGTATTGCACGACTTGAAAAGGCGGTTCTTGCAAAACATGGTGTTCTTCTTATCACAGCAGATCATGGAAATGTTGAAAAAATGCTTGATAGTGATGGAAAGACTCCATTTACTGCACATACAACAAATCCTGTTGAGGCAATTTTAATAGGTGTTGATGGAGTGAAAGAATTACATAAGGGAAAATTGGCGGACATTGCCCCTACTCTTCTTAAAATTCTAAATATTCCTCAACCGGCTGAAATGACCGGAAAACCTTTATTTTAAAGAAAAGCCCTCATAAGAGGGCCTTTTTTAATAAATCCCTAGAGTTCTTCAATACTTGTTTTATTTGGATTACAATAAGTTTGTGAATCTACTTTTATATTATAATTATGATTGCTGTAATTTCCACAATCTTTATATATTTTCAATTTTAAAGCTCCACTAGATGAATCACAGCCTAAATATTGCACTGCGCTGCCACTAGTAGAATATCTTTTTTTTAAATATAACTTACCTCCTGCTCCACAACCTGAAAGTGCCGTTGGAGTTGATACTATACTATTAACATTTAAATCTTTATTATATTCAGTATAACCATATTCTCCACATACACATCCACCTGGTTGTAACCATTTAATGCATGATTCTGTATCACTCTTATATGTATGAGTTAAGGGAATACAAGGTTTACAATCCGCAGAAGTTATAGATCCAGCATTAGGGTTATAAGTTCCAGCCGGACATTTTTTGCATGTATTATTTTCCTTATATTCACCTGCGGGACAACTAATAGGCAAGCACTGGTAGAAGGTTTGTGCGTTGGAGTGGGTAGGGGTTATAGATGAT
>JBJEXC010000049.1:0-6617 GCA_051885355.1 Alphaproteobacteria bacterium
GTTTTCCCTTATGCAAAGATAAGAATTTTATTTAAGTTAACAATAATTTACTTATTAAATTTAGAGAAATTAGGTAATCGTAGAAGATTTAATCCTACTCTTAATAAAGAAAGCCAATGCTACCGTTTGTGTGGCATTCTTTTCTTCTTTTGAGGAGATTGTATGTTTTCTTCTAATACTTCACATATATAAATAAAACTAAAGTCCCATCAACGAGAAAATCGCTAATGGGACTTTGTGTAGCATCGTTGACTCCGCTTTCACGGGTAAGGTACTGTCAAGATGCAATTTATATATGTCAAACTACTTTTCTAACCACAAGTAACAAGTACCTTACCTCTCGTTAACGATGCAAAGGTAGTAATAATTTTCTAAACTCCAAATATTTTTTTGAGATTTTTAATTATATTTATTTCGTCGTTCTAAAAAGCAATGAAGAATTATTTACACTCTATCTCATTTCCCATTTTGCTGACGTCAGCAAAATGGTTTTCAAAAGAAAAACCTTCCGCATTTCACAACGAGGAAGGTTGTACGAAATTTAACCAATTAAACTATATGATTTTATGCCAAAAAGTGCCAATTTGAAAATCCCCGTACCTTACGGCAGGGGGATTTAGGTAACAATGTTTTGTGTCATAACGACAGCTTAGTTTCAACTATGCAAAGATAGTAATTTTCTTAGAAATCAAAATAGTGTCAAATTTGCTTTTTCTTGCTTTATTCTTTCACAAGCAATATCGTAATACTCTTTTGTGATTTCGTAGCCTATAAAGTGCCTTTTCTCCTTAATACAAGCAACTGCGGTTGCCCCCGAACCCATACAATTATCAAGTACCAATTCTCCCTCATTCGTGAATGTACGGATAAGCCATCTCATAAGATTCACGGGCTTCTGAGTTGGATGATGATAGTTGCCATCGTGTTCCTTGTCCATACTTATTATGCTTGTCGGATATTTCTCATTGGTAATCTTCGTTTCGGTAACGGCAAAACTACCATAGCATCGGTTCTTTGCCCCACTTACCCCATCTCATCTTCTTCCCGTGAAGGTATATCCTCTTTCTTCTTCTTGCCTCCGTTTGTCATCTTTCCATATACCCCCTGACTTACTTTGGCTATACCATTTCCTGCCCCCCCCGCGTTTATGATTGACTGGTCTATAGGTGAATTGTGGATTATAGGTAGGTTGTGATTTATAGAAAACAACAATATCCTCGTGGATGCGAAGTGGACATCTGTTAGCATTAAGGAAACCTGTGCTTCTGTTTACCTTATCCCAAATCAGATTGTATCTCCAAAGTTTAGGATTTGACATCATAAGTTGTGCGGTAAACATACCTTGAGCAAACAAGATAATAGCACCATTATCCTTGATTATCCTTTCGTATTGTTCCCATAGCGATTCAAAGGGTATAATGTTATCCCATTGCGCGTGTGGATTGCTCTTGTTCAAGACGGCATAGGGCAAGTCACAGATAATAGCATCTATGCTCTTGTCAGGAATGTCTTTCATACCTATAAGACAGTCTAAATTGTATATCTTATCTAATTCCATAAAGCGAAATAAATATCAATATTTATCGTAATATTGCTCGTTAAAATCAACCCCAGACTCTTCGATATCATCAATAATTTCTTGCATCGTATGTTCGACAAACTCAACGCAATTTGTAAACACATTTGTTGCTTCCCACCAATAAGACTGAGTTAGTTTGTCCCACCCTTTATACACAAGCCTATAACCTTTGTAGTTATATACTCCGTCACTGATTTTTATTGCTTTCATTTTCTTTTTCAATTTTTTCAAGTTCTTTAATCCATTTAGTAATCATATTAGAGATAAGTTTGAGTGAATCTATTATATATTTTGTATTTTGCTCCGCTTGTGCAGTAACAATGCTTGCTGCTATATTCATATTATCGCCATAAACACTCATAAGAAACCTTACCATCGGATTTGTCCGTTGATTGTATTTGTTATCTTCCATAACTTAAATCTTAAAATTGTCCGCCATTTCTCTCAACCCTGCAAGTCTTAATGCTTGCTGGAGTTCGTGAACGCAGAAATTATTTACCTTTAATATAATCTGATTGCTTGCAAAATGCCCTGGATAAGAGTTATATACTTCAATTACTTTCCTAACAAAGTCTATATGTATCTGATATATATTCTTATCATCACTTCTTGACATTTTTCCATATCCGCCCAATTCTTCCGTATAGTCATTCTTCTTCAATATTTCCTCTGATATGAATATCGGATTAGGTGGCACAGTCCTATCATAAAACTCCCACGGGTCAGCTTCGTTACCTTCAAAGGTAGAATAAAGATAGTCTTCTCCAACAACTGTTACTTGCATAGGGAAATGGTGACTATCTTGTAACCAATCTCCTATCATAAATTCTGAACATTTCATCTTATTCCTTTTTTCCTTTTCCTCTTTCTTTTAATGTCGCACGGCTTAATCCCGATATATTTACAATAGTTTCCTAATAATTTACTCTTTACATAAAATCTACATTTTGAACATTTCATAATGAAAAAAATGAATTGTATTTCTTTCTAAAACCCTCTATCAACTTTAGCCATTCAGCATCATAGTATGGATTTCGTTTGAGTTTCTTGCAAGCCTTGAAATATAACTTTGCATTGAGTGGAGTAAGAGACCATAATCCACAATCGTTCCTATACCAAGACCAGTGAAAGCCGTCTCTATTGAGTATTTTCTTTGCTGTTCTTCTGTTCATATCTCAATCTTTTTAAGTTCCTCAACTAACTTCTTGTAAGACCGAATTTTCTTTCCGTTAAGCACCAAAGTTCTTGATGTTCTCCGTTTCTTTCCATCATCTTCATCATAGTCATCCGTTGGTACATTCACTTGATAGGTAAGTGTAAATGGATAGCCTTCGGCTTTATAATTAGTTGTATGGTAGTCGCTCATAGAAATATGGGACACCCACTTCAATTTGATAGTTTTAATCTGTTCCTCTGTCATTTCTTTTTCTCCAACATTTCTTCAAGTTCTTGATTAATCCATCCGAGATGTTGCAATGTACAAACCATCAAAGATTCCATTTCGAACATTGCCCGTGCTTCAACATCTCTTTCTTGATGCAACCTTGATAAGACAATATCGTCTATGCAAGAGTCAATCTGAGCATATAAGTCATTATTTAGGCTGTGTATCTTTTTGAAAGTTTCTTTATTCTCCATAATTACTTGTCCTCTATTTTCTTGATTATTTCTCTTTCATAAACTTTGGCATACTCCATATCGTCATTAATAGAGTAGTCCGATGCTTTCACTAAATATGAAATGGCATATTCGTCATCATTCCCATCGTATAATGTGGAAATCATCACAATGACACCAAATTCCTCTCCATTGGATGTTTCAAATTGAACTTTGTCTCCGATGTTGTATTTTGTTTCGATTATCATACTCAATCTTCCTCCATATATTTCTTGAATTGTTCTGCCACTGGACTCTTTCTTGAAAAATAACGGCAATTTAGCCAATCGAGTGCTTTTTCAATGTCAATACTCCTCTGTTCTTTGGCGGCATCTATATAGATTCTGCGCTCTCGCCCCCTTATATGATTATCGGGCGATATATTTCTATAAAGTTGTTTATTCGAGTAATTTTCTGCTCGTTCATTAAGAGTTTTCATTTTACTATTTTTTATCAATACTATTAATTGCTTCTGCCAGAAATTAAGACTTAAATTGCGCTTTGCGGCACATCCAAAAGCACGAGAGGAACCACCAAACAGGAGTAGCTCAGGTAGTAGTTGCGCGCATAACCGCCGATGTCGTTGGCGTACCAGCAGTGGTACGCGCCGTACCGGGAACAAGACCAGACATTGGAGGTGAAGTCTCGCAGGAGGTCTGCGCCCTCAATGGTCTCTGCAAGAGCATCAATCTCTTTCTTCTGGTGCTGGATTTCCATAGCCGCCAGCAGTGATGGGAGGCATCTATGCCCATAGTCGTAAGATGCAAACTGTCTTACCCATTTTGCCGCAGGGCTGTCAAGTGACAATAATATAGATGTCTCAGAGAATGTATCCTTTACCTTAAGGGCCTCAATCTCACTCATTTCTTCTGCTTTCCAGAGTCCTCTTTTATCATAAGGTAGAATAATCTCCTCCGAATACTTCGGATAAATCAGGGCCTTCTGTCCGTTGAGAAGGTCAATCTCTATGCCTTCGATGCATGACAGCTTGTTTTGTCCTTCGCATCCTTCTTTGTATATAATCTTTGTCATAATAAATCCTCCCACCATTTGTAATATTCGGGACATTCATCGGTAGTACCTACGAGATGTTTTGTATCTTCGTTGTATGGAATAACATAACTGTAACAACCTCCCGATGTAACATTTGGATATTCACTAATATAGTATTTAGCATCGTAAAAAGAGTAAAAATCTGTACGCCACTTTTTGAAATTACTATCTCTTACAAGCACTTTATCAAACGGCTTAAAAGTCTGTGGGCTGAATCTTTCTATTTTTGGCTTATCCCAAAATCTTTCAAACTTAGACCAGTCTCTTTGAGTGTTAGAGGGAAATAAAAGACACTCTGTATGAGGATTAATAAATTCATCATCAAGCGCACCGGTATATCTAAATATAACTTGTTTTTTTCTCCCCCAAAAATTTGTTGCTCTTGTAAGAATTAAATAGGGGGTTTCTGTCTTATCTACTCTGTCAAATTCAACTTCCCCGAATACAGTGGAATATAACTTTAAACCCATAGGGCATCCGTCAAGGATTTTTGTTAAATCAATATTTTCATTCATAATAATCATATTTTGGTTCATTACCATAATCATCACCTATTGGGTTATCCCACCCATATCTAACTGCTGTCGCCTTAAATAAAGGCAATCCATACATTGCGTAATTGCTATCACTCCAATTCTCTAATCCATCCTCAAGTATATTGTTCCAAAATTTTACACATTCAAACATAAAAGAAGATGAAATGCCCCTTTTATTTAATGCTTTCTCAAAACCGAACTCAACATCTTGTTTGAGTTGCTCTAATATATTTTCTCTTGTGAATGGTTTTACATCCTTATTAAATTCCTCCTCAGTAATCCCTTCATTGGGTTTAAGTCCAAATTTAGAGAGTTGGTCGAATCTTAAAAATTGACCAAGACGATAACTTTGCCTTCCATCAAGAGTATTATCTTTGTAATTAACGGCAATTTGTTCCAATGTTTTCATATATATATATTATCTTTTATTTTTATTATTTAATTCTCTTGTAACTTCTGTTGCTGAATCATAGTCAAGATTTGATTTGACTACTACATCAGGATAAGTATCAAAGTATCTTACTACAAGATATTTTTATCTTCCATAACTATACCTCCCAGTCTATTTTAATTGTATTAACATATATCATATCGCCATCAATTCCTGCAAGTGCATCTATTTTTAGAGGGATAAATATGCGCATCAGTCCAGTTATTTTCATAAATATTTACATATCCTTCTTTCTTTTCTGTAGCAAAGAATAAATTAAAATCATTTTCAAAAGGATTTATACTATCGCAATTATACAAACCATTAGAAGTATAAGTAATAACAATTTCTCTTTTTTGTTGCTTATTTTTAACTAAAGCAACTATTGGATAATCTTTGTGTTTTCTATCAGTACAAAGTATTCTTACTTCTTTTCCACCCTTTGTAACTAACTTTTTCGAAGGATTAGCAAGATATTCTTCTAAATTAAACGGTTTCATCTCTAAAAATATTTTTGGGGATTAAATGTCTTATTTTCTTATAATACTCACAACATAAACAATCGAATGTTTTTGTGTTTTGCACTAATTTTAGACATCTGTCTTGACTTCCTCCATATTTAGGATATTCTTTATAGTAATATGCGCAGTCGTAATTTATTACATTCACTTTTTGATACATCTTATGAAATATTCGTAGATTCTTGATACTAAATACATAATTATTTCTCTTTTTTCCATTCATAATAAGAAACAATAGAAATGGCGGTAAGCAATGCCATAGCCACGATAAATGCAGTTGTTGTCATAGTTTGAATAAATTAAAATCAATATTTGAAATAATGTTAGATACTTTAGTACAATAGTCTGAATCTTCAGAATAATGCTTTGATAGCATACCATAATACTCTTCTTCAGTCAATCCGCTTGCGTATTTCTTCTGCCACAACCCATAATCGAGCACACTCATAGCCCAATTATCATAGGTAGCGAATCCTCTTGAATTAGCACCAAGAGAAACATTCGCGCGATTTTTCGGATGCTTCATTCCGAAGAAATTATTACAATCTATTGCCAATGTACTCTTGAAATTTCCGCTTTCCAATCTCATTTGAGCATAGACGATATGAGGATGTTCGATACCGAGCATAATCATTAAAGAAATGACTTTATTTTCGCTTATATCCTCTTTGCCTATCTCTTGTACCATTGATAATATTTCGAGGCAATTTGGGGTATTTATTTGTGATTCCTCTTGAACTTCCTCTTGGTATTCTATTGATTGCAAGATTTTATCTATCTTTCTATCCATTGAGATTAGTCCTGCAAAAAATCCTATTATAACAATCAAATAAAATATATGA
>JBJEXC010000050.1:0-31222 GCA_051885355.1 Alphaproteobacteria bacterium
TTCCTCGGGAGGGAGGAAGCGAAGACCATGATAAAAACTTCCTCCCATATTCTTGTTATCTCCAACTCTTGCTGGAAACTACATACTCTTTTAACCCATACCCACTTGGGCAGGCTCCATTGGTAATCTTCTGTAGCGAATATCCACTAGGGCATACTCCGTTACTTATCAGTTTAGCCTCATACCCAGCAGGACACACTATAGGCTCACACCTCTTATAGTAGTTGCTGGCAAAAGATCCAGAGATACAGTCTCGGCAACTTCTTGAAAGTTTATCGTAGTATTTGGAAATGCTGGAGCATCTGCAGAATCCACATCCTCCTCCACTTCCAGGAAACTCTACATAGGTCGCCTTGCTTGTGCAGAATCCATACACTGGAACACAGTAATCCTGTAATGCTTCTGTTAATGATTTGGAATTTGCTCCTCTAGATAATGCCACGCATATAAATGCAGACACCATTATTGACGCTTTTCTGTTCATTTTCTTTACCCCCTTATTTTAAAAATCCCACATATCAAAGATAGTGGCCGGGCAGTTAACAAATCATACATCAACAATGATCTCGTGGTATTCAAAGTAAAATTTGCACTTTACTTCTGTTATATTTCCACGACTCCCCAACCTTTAAACAAAGGTCGGGATAATAGTTGTTGCCTTATCTATACCGCTAATTTGGGTATAAAAAAATAGCAACATAACGATGCTATCCAGTCACCGTTGATGTCTTAAGAGTTGTTAAGCTCCCGTATCATCTCTGATACTAAATGCAGTTATTCACCACATCTAAAATTTAATATAACACATAATCTTAAAATGTAAATGAAAATTTATTAACTGTATTTTGTCGTTGCATATAATCCTAAAATATGGTATTATAAAACAGGTTTAACAATAATAAACAAGTGAAAGGAAATAATATGTTAGACAGAAATAGACAACTGGGGGGGGGGTAAATAGTCCTCTAAAATCAAATACTTACAATAAAATCTTCAAATATTCATTAATTGCGTTGATGATTGGATTATCATCAAATGGTGTTGAGGCGGCACCAAGAAGTAGAAGGTCTATGTCTTCGTCATCTTCGGCAACAACATCTTCATCAAGATCAACTGTATTATCGTCAACTGAAACTTCTTCTGATAGAGATGATATAATTTATAACACTTTAAAAGATAATATTTTTAATAGATATCAAGGCAATTATCTTTATATTGGAGTACATAATAAAATAAAAAAATTATTTAATAAAGATTTATATTCTTATTTTGAGGCATATAAAGATAAATTTTCAATATGTTTTACGATTGAAAGTTTTCAACATTCTGATTTAAAAATAGATGGTGATTTTTTATTAGATGATTCAAATACTAGTTTTAAGTGTTATGACAATCCAACCGAAATATATATATCTGAAACTACGCTTAAAAATCCTTGGCCTGTTGGTATATTTATATATAAAAGAGGTGAAGTTGGACAAGGTCACAATTTTATAGATGCTAAAGAGGTTGATATAAAACCTCTGTCATCTTTGATTTCAAAGGATACAATGCAAAAAGTAAAAGATACTTGCAAATTCGAATCTTATTACAAGGATATAAAAAACTTGCTTGTTGCTTCAACTGTTACATCAGGAGTTGCAGCAGCGAGTGGAGCTACCGGAACTGTTTTAAGTGTTGTTGACACTGTAAAAGATAAAAAGGAAGGTGATACTGATAAGAAATTATCTGGTATGAATATTGCGGATATTGCACTTTCTGGAACTTCTGCAGCGACAAGTATGGCATCTGCAATTACAAATTTTGTATCTGTTGAGAAGATAAATAAACTTTCTTCACAGGTTAATAAGTGTGTTGAAAATGCAAAAAGTTTGAATGAGGAATTCAGAGAAATATTCGAAGAATTTAATTCTATTAATCAAAAATCTGATATATTTTTATATGAAAAGGTTTCTAAAAAGTGTATGGATTTATCAAAGTTAGATAAAACTATCAAGGATGTAAAGACTATTGCAACGGCAAGTGGTGTTACTAGTATGGTTGGTGCGGCAGCAAGTGGTGCTTCTATTGCAACTACTGTTATAGGGAATACTTCTGATCCTGATAAAGTTGATGGAAACAAGATGAATATTGCGTCTACTGTTGCTTCTGGTATAGGATCTGCTGGTGCACTTGGTGGAACAGTGATTAATGCTACTAATATTACTAAGATCCAAGATTTGATTAATGGTCTTGAAAGTTGCACTGAGGCAATTAATGAACATTTATAATGTCGGAAATGCAGTAGCAACTGCGAAAACTAATAAAGCAGACTAAAAAAACTTAATTTAATATCCCCCTTTTTTTGGAAGGGGGAATTTTTTATAGGTAATCGCTTTTTGAACTTATCAACATATCGCTGTGGATGTAGCAACATTCTATTAATCCGAATCCGAAAAACAGAGTTAGCATTGCTGTTCCACCATAGGATAAAAGTGGGGATGGAACGCCCACTACTGGAAGCAAGCCCATAACCATAGCGGTGTTTATAAAGAAATATACGAAGAAATTTGCGCCAAGTCCCAAAGCAAGTAGTTTCCCGAAATTATTTCGGCTGACAAAGGCGACTTTGTAACATTGATACAGTATTGCGATTATGACTGCGAAAAGGACAAGGCATCCGAACATTCCAAATTCCTCTGCAAACATAGTGAAGATGAAGTCTGTTTGTTTTTCAGGAAGAAAGTTTAAATGGCTTTGGGTGCCCTTCAAATATCCCTTTCCCCAAAAACCGCCAGAACCCAAGGAAATTTTTGATTGTGTAATGTGATAGCCGGAACCCATTATATCCTTTTCCGGATTCATAAATATGATTATTCTTTGTTTTTGGTAATCGTGAAGTCCATATTTCCATACTACTGGAAGAGCGATGATTCCTATTAAAAATAAAATTCCAAATTTCCACCACTGAACTCCGGCGATAAAGAAAACTATCGCTGATACGAAAAGCAAAGTCATTGCGGTTCCCAAATCTGGTTGGGTTAAAACTAATCCTACGGGAAGTGCAACCAAAAATGCGGGGAAGAGTAAGTAATATGTGCTTCTGATTTCATTAATACTTAGGGCAGCGAAGTATTTTGAAAGTGCTAATACTAGGGCTATTTTCATAAACTCTGATGGTTGGAATCGTATGAAACCCAAGTTTAACCAGCGTTGGGCGCCCATTCCTATGTGTCCTACAAAACTTACTAGGATAAGGGAGATTACGCCAAGTCCATATATCCAGTAGGCGTATTTGACCCAGATTTTTAAATCAAATACTGCGACAATAAAAAGTATGATAAAGCCGACAATTATTTTTGGAAGTTGGGATATTGCCCATGGGCTCCAGGAACCGTAACTGATAAGACAGGTAAGTTTGTCGGTGCATTCTGCTTTGCCTGCGCTGTATAAAATAGCAAGTCCGATTGAGGAAAGAAGCATTAAAAAAAGTATCAATTTCCAATTCATAAATAGGAATTTTGAAAATACATTCATTTGACTGCTTTTTTTCATACTGACTTGATAATTTAGCATATTATTTTCCTTATAAATATAATTCTAATGTTTTTCTCATTAAATCTTTTGCAATAGGAGCGGCGGCACCGGAACCCGACATTCCGTGTTCTACTACTACGGAAATTGCATATCTTGGATTTTTGTATGGAGCATAACCGACAAATAAAGCGTGGTTTCTGTATTTCCATGGCAAATCCTCTTGTTTGATAATTCCATTTAAACGCTCCTCACGGGTAATTCGTTTAACCTGTGTTGTTCCAGTTTTTCCAGCCATATATTGACCGTTGTATTCAAAGGCAGCGGTTTTTCCTGTGCCATTTGGTTTGTTGACAACGGAAAACATTCCTTTTTTTACAAGGTTTAGGTAGCGAGGATCAATACTCATTTGTGGGAAGAATACATTTTCGTATTCGCCCTTTAAAATCCTTGGTTTAACAGCAATACCGTTATTTGCAATACGGGAAACCATAACTGCAAGTTGCAAAGGGGTTACCAAAGTATAGCCCTGACCGATTGAGGCGGTGATTGTGTCACCAGTATACCAGTTTTCACTTTTGTAATTGCGTTTCCAACTTACACTTGGAACTTGCCCCTTCTTTTCATTTGCAAGTTCAATTCCTGTCAAATCTCCCAGACCAAATTTATATGCCATTTCTTGAATGGAATCCATATGAAGTTTTGTTGCGATGTTATAATAAAAAATATCGCAGGAATGTTGAAGTGATTGTTCCAAATCAAGAAGTCCGTGACCGGAGGTTTTCCAGCAATGGTATCTTCCATCACCATAATCCATATGACCGGTGCAATTTATTTTTGTGTTTGGGGTGATTTTTCCTTCACTTAATGCAGTAAGGGCGGTTATCATTTTGAATGTGGAACCTGGGGCATATAACCCCTCTATCGCCTTATTCATAAATGGGTGTCGCGGATTTGTAATAAGTTTGTTAAATTCCTCCGCCGAAGTATCTTCCGATATAAATATGTTTGGATTATATGTTGGAACAGAAATCATTGTTAGGACATCGCCTGTAAATATATCCATTATGACGGCGCTGGCACTTTCTTCTTTTATACGATTAAGTGCATATTCTTGCAATCGTTTATCAATGGTAAGGACAATGTTTTGACCGGCAACTGTTTTCTTTTTTTTATCATCAAGGGTTTCTATAATGCGACCGCTTGCATTTACAACTTGCATAGTTTCACCAGCGGATCCGCGAAGTTCTTTATCCATTAATTTTTCAACGCCAGCCTTTCCAGTTTTAAAATCGGGAAGTTGAAGGACTGGGTCTGAATCTTGCTTTAATTCTTGCTCTGTCACATCTGAAACATAGCCAATTACATGGGCTGCAATTTCACCAAATGGATAGTAGCGTTGTTTGCCCTCCTCCACATATACACCTGTGAAGTCAAGGTTTTTGACCTGAAGTTTTGCCATTTCTTCCCAACCTAGGTTGTTTTTTATGAAGACTGGAAAAAATGCCCTCTTCTTTTTTATATTGTTTAAAATTTTATCCTTTTCCTTATCTGTAAGGGGGATAAGTTCGGATATGCGATTTAGAATTTCTTCCACTGAAAGACCGCGGGCGGTAATTTCTTCCGGTATCATTTGGATGCCGTAACTGTTTTTATTTATCGCCATTTCTATACCGAATCTGTCCTTTATTATACCACGAGGAGGAGCGATTAGTTTTATTCGGACGCTGTTTTTTTCGGATAGTTTTTTATATTTTGCATTATCAAGAATTTGAAGTTGGTAGAGGCGACCTGCAAGTATTGAAAATAAAAATAATTCACCCCCTGCGACAAGAAGGGCGCGACGGTTGAATACTTTTATTAACTCTGCATCTCTCATTGATATTTACCTATTTTTATATATAACCAACTTAATATCCAATAAAATATTGGGTAAAATAGTATTAATATTGCCCAACTTAGCAACACATTGAAAAAGTTTATACCACTTATAAACAATGTTGACACTATGACATATTTTATCATTATAAGTATAAATGATATTATATTAAATGACAAATAGGAAAATACGAATGATGAATCTATTGTAAAAAACTTCTGATAATAAACTATGAAATGAAGGCATAAAAATATAAAGATATTAAGTCCGAATTGGGTGCCGTCGAGGAAATCCTGAATGAATGCGAAAAGTAAAACTGAAATAAAGTCAAATGATTTAACCTTATACATACTCCAAATAAAAATTGGGATAAGGACTAGAAGTGGTTTTGCTTCAAAATAACCGAAATTTACGAATGACAAAAGCAATATTAAAAGGCTACTTAAAAATGGGATTTTAGTAGAAATAAAATTTAAAAACCATTTATATCTTTTTGAATGTCTTGTCATATTTAATCAACTATTGGATTTTCCTTTAAAAATTCCCTTATATCATCGGTATGCGATGTTTTTATTATTTTTACATAATCAATGTGGGAGTTATCAATATAAGGTTGCAAAATTACACCCTCTTCTTCGCTGATGCTTCCAACTATACCAACAGGAATACCGTAAGGAAGATTATTTCCCATACCGGAAGTAATTACTTTATCCCCTATTTGTATAGGATCTTGATTTTCAAAGTGTATAAGTTTTGGATATTTTGTGTTATCGCCATTTAAAAATGCACGGGTGCCGGTCCTTTCTATTTGAACGGGAACTTTAAGTGAAGAATCTGTTATCAAAAGCATTCTTGAATAATTTCTGCCAACGGAGATTATTTGACCTACCAAAAATCCATCAACTAAAACACCGTGATATTTTGCAACACCATCTTTTGAACCAGCATCTAAAATAAAAGAATGGGAAAATCCGCCACCAGTGGAACCAACAACCTTTGTTGATAAAACATAATTTTGACCGCCGGAAATAAAGTTTGTAAGATGGCGAAGGTGGACATTTTCTGCATCAACTTGTTTATAATAATTAATTTCTTCGGTAAGTCTTGAAATTTCGTGTCTTAGTTCAGCATTTTTTTCCCTTATTGTAAAAAAGTCCTTTGCATCTGTGAAAAAAGTGCCAACTTTGTATATAGGATATGATATAATTGAAATAATAGGTGACATTACTTGGACGACAATTCCACTTGTCTTATTAATTATAAAACTGTCAGGTTTTCCAACAAAAATTAACACAAATGAAAACAAAATAAACGCGATAAGAAAGAATTTTCTTACCATTTGTTTTATCATTTGTATTTTCAAATTTTTTGACTGTGTTAACTTATTCACCTAGGACCTCTCTTTTTTCAAATATTATTTATAGCATTATGAAAAAAAAAGTCACCTATTTTTTTTACTTTTTTTAATAATTTATACTTTACAACAGGTAAAAAAATTTCTATTATTCTTTCCAAGCTAAAAAAATGATAAAACATTTATACATTAATATAAAAGAAATACCTGCTGGCATCAAAAATGTGACTTGTTCATTTTTTGGGGCAATGTTTTATAAACTTAAACTTCGTATAATATTTTATTCAAAAAAATTTATTAAAAGAGAATATATTCCTTTATATATTGCTTTCTTTATATTTATTACTATGTCTGTGATTTCTGGAATAGTTGTTGTGTATGATACTAATTCGCACATAACATCCTATCGAAAAATGCAACAATTATTTTTGGAGGCGAATTACGATTTGGAAAAAATCAGAAACAAAGAAATGGATGTGCCACGAATTTTTATACAGACACTTCCTTCTGATTTTAATATGATAGAATCAGCAAAGGAAAAGAAAGAACTTTTCATCAAATTCCTTCTTCCCCTTATTTTAAAAAAGAATGAGGAATTGATGGGTGACAGGATGAAACTTCAAGCGATTTCTGAAAAACTTAGCAAATCGAATCGGTTAAGTGCGGAGGAAAATGACTTTTTAAATCTTATGAAGGATACTTACAAAACTGAAACTGGTGAAATAAAGGATATACTTGTGAAACTTGATGAAATGTCTGTGTCTATGGCATTGGGACAGGCTATTCAAGAAACTGGATGGGGTGAATCTCGCTTTCTTATACAGGGAAATTCTATATTTGCGGAGTGGACCTGGGGCGGTGATGGTATGCTTCCAAGGGCGCGAAAGGATGGACTTGTTCACAGGATAAAAACTTTCCCTACCCTTTATGATTCTGTTGACAGTTATGCAAACAACCTTAACAAAACACGCTATTATGCTGGGTTTAGGCAAATGAGGGCAAAGTTGAGGGAACAAGAAAAACCTTTGTATGGAAGATGGCTTATGAGTTCTATGGTGCGTTATTCTACGCAAAAAGATGTATATATATTAGAAGTTAAAAAGATTATTCGTGACAATAATTTAGATGATTTTAACACGGTGAAACTTGCACCACTTAACATTTAATCTTTACATATTTTATTGCGTTATAGCCGAAGTATTGGTTAACCCTATCTATGATAGTTGGAAATTGGTATTGTATGATTGAGGCAAAGGACATATTGTTTATTTTTATATACAAAGTGCCGTCTGTTTTTTTACCAAAGGGGAAAGAAATTTTGACTGGGCTTGCTTTGTTTGCGACATCATCTCCTGCAATGGATTTCCAATTGGTGATTATATCGGCATTCACAAATCCGTATTTTGGTGAAAACTTTTTCACAACATTTGCCAATGTATTTGCAAGCGAATTTGGACCATAGGGAAAGCGTTCGGAAATGGGGGCTATTGGTTTTTCCAAATAATCCTCTGACATTTCATCTATGCCTTCGTTTAACTTTTTTAATATTTCTTTTTCTTTCATACTTTTATTATATTTTATTTATACAAAAATTGCAATTACTTATAATAAAATTTAAAAAATTCCTTTACAATATAAACAATTAATTTTATAATCTGTTTTGTTCATAACAAACTAAGGAAAGGAAAAAAATATGAATACTTTAATGCTTATATTATCTATCCTATGGGTGATAGTTTTTGTTGCTTATACAAACTTAATTTCTAACAGAAGTAAAGAATACAAAAATAAATATCAAAAGGTTGTTGCTACAATAGTTGCTCCTGCTGTTATTTTATTCTTCGCTTTATACACAAGTGCGGCTTGGGTTGTTGGTATAAGAGTAAGAGATGTTGTTGTAAGCGACCCTACTATGTTAATTGACGCATCTGAAAGATTACAAGAAATTGAACAAGAAAAGGCTTTACAAGCATCTCGTGAAGCAGTTAAAAATATCAAAGAAGATGATGCTAAGTATGCTCCAATCATCGGTAATGCTGATGGTAAAGTTGTAGTTTATGAATTCTATGATTACAACTGTGGATATTGCAAACGTGGTAATCTTGCTTTGACAGAAGTTTTGGCTGATGAAAAGGATGTTAAGGTTGTTCTTAAGAGTTTCCCTATCTTCCCTGTTTCACAAATCCCAGGAAGAGCAATTGTTGCTGCTGCAAATCAAGACAGTGCAAAAGTTGCTGAATTCCACAAGGCTCTTTTTGAAAACAGTTTAGTTCCAGAAGCTGATGAAAAAACAACTGAAAAAGATATGAATGAAAAGATTAAGGCTATTGTTCTTGGTCTTGCTAAAAAGGCTGGTCTTGATGTTAAACAACTAGAGAAAGATATGAATTCTCCTGCTGTTGAAGAAGAACTTTTAAGAACAAGACAACTTGCTGATAAACTTGGCATTCAAGGAACTCCTGCTTTCGTAGTTGGCGATCAATTGTTCCGTGGATATATTGATGCAAATCAAATGAGATCTGCTATTGAACAATCAAAATAATAGCGCAGGTTCTTAAATCAAAATCCCCTTCCTAAATTGGATGGGGATTTTTTTATTGGATAAATATTATATATTTTTGAATATCTTTGATGCTTTTAATCTTTTAGCAAAGCATAATGTTTTTAAAAGCTCATTACTGAATTTCGTTTGTTTAGGATAGAATGTTTCGCCAAGTAATTCTTCCAATGAAAGATTAAAGTTTTTTGCAAATATTATCAATCTTTCTACTGGTATATTATTTACACCAGATTCATATTTTTGAACTTGTTGAAAAGTTACACCTAGTTCCTTTGCAATACGCATTTGACTGTATTCATTTAATTTACGATAGTATTTTAATCTAGCACCTAGATATTTATAAAAGTCATGTGATTTTTGTTTTGCATATTGTTTATTGTTTTTCATTTTTATTCCCTCATATCAAAATTATGCTGTAAAAAAATTTCCCATTACAAAAACTGTAATGGGTCGGGATATTAAACAATTTGCACGAACAAATCTCCCTAGTCTTTAAGGATTACTCCTCTGAACATACACTAGAGATACCCCGACCCAAAGGTTCAGGGCTTTGATTCCTTTTTCAGAATCCATTCGTGCAGGACTGTTTAAGGTCCCGTGCCTTCTTTATGGCACTAAATATAGCTATTTGCTATATCTAAGAACAATTGTAATACATTTTAGGCCTAAATACAAGTGATTTTTCTGAAAATTTCAACTGTAAACTTACTTATTGGAGAAAAAAATATGATATAAAGATTGATGAAGTCAATGGTTTGATTAAAATTTTAAGTACTCCTCTTTAAGATGATAATAAATTGTATTTTACTAAAATGTCAAATGAGGAATTTGAAAAAAGCATTCAAGCAAAGGATGCTGATTTAAGAAAAATTTATACGAAAGTTATTAGAGAAGTAGGTCACTTTCCTTATAAAAATGATGTGCTTGATGAAAATCTTAATTTGCTTGTAAAGGTTAATAACGAAAATCAAAGATAAAAAATCATTCGCTATTCTTTTTACGCCTTAGGTTTTCCCAATAATCAAGGCGTTTTTTTATTTCTCGTTCAAAACCGCGTTCCTTTGGGGTGTAAAACTTTTGGCGTTTCATATTGTCTGGGAAATAGTTTTGACCGGAAAAGCCGTCCTTTGTATCTGGGTCGTAAATGTAGCCCTCACCAAAGCCTTGCTTTTCCATCAACTTTGTTGGAGCATTGATTATGTGCATAGGCGGATTTAGGGAACCAGTAGCCTTTGCCGTAGCAAGAGCGTCATTCCATGCGACCTCGCTTGCATTAGATTTTGGTGCGGTTGCCAAATATATTACAAGGGAGGCAACTGCTAAATCCCCCTCTGGCGAACCTAAACGCTCATATGCCTGCCAAGCATTTATTGCATAAGGAAGGGCATGAGGGTCGGCAATACCGACATCTTCCACTGCAAAGCGAGTAAGACGGCGAAGGATATATTTTACATCCTCACCACCAGAAATCATACGGGCGAGCCAGTAAAGTCCCGCATCAACATCTGAACCACGAAGTGATTTGTGAAGGGCGGAAATAAGGCTGTAATGCGCATCACCCATTTTATCATAGTTAGGAAGGCGGGTCTGTATAACCTTTGGCAACATATTTTCATCAATGATTTTACCGTTTGAAAAATCGTAAATCATCTCAATCATATTAAGGAGGTATCTACCGTCACCATCGGATATTGCGATAAGATTTTTTCTTGCGGTATCAGTTAGGGGAAGTTTTGCACCGGTTTCCTCCTCCGCCCGTTCAATAAGGCGGTTTAGGGCATCCTCATTTAATCGCTTTAAGATTATGACCTGACAGCGGGAAATAAGTGCGGAGTTAAGTTCGAATGAAGGGTTTTCGGTTGTTGCACCGATAAGTGTTATTGTGCCATCCTCCACATAAGGAAGAAAACTGTCCTGCTGTGCCTTATTAAACCGGTGGATTTCATCAACAAAAAGTATTGTGCGTTTGCCAACATTTCGCAAACTGATAGCATCGGCAAAAACTTTTTTTAAATCGGCGACACCTGAAAATACGGCGGAAAGCATAACAAACTCCGCCTCAGCATATTTTGCGACCAACTTTGCAATAGTGGTTTTACCGCATCCTGGGGGACCCCATAAAATCATAGACTTTATATTACCACTTTTAAGTTGGTTCGTGATAATACCGTCATCGCCCAAGATATGCTCCTGCCCTACTACATCAGCAAGACTGTCGGCACGAAGTCGTTCGGCAAGTGGGGTTCCAATTTTTGTTTCAAAAAGTTCATTCATAAATAAAAAATCCTTCTATGAAATGCTATTATAAAGTAAAAATAAATAATTGCAAGTATTAAATGTTCTTATTTTGTTTCACGTGAAACATTTTGCTTTATATCGCTGTAAATTCAAACAGTTAATATTCTATTTTACATTACAAAATTTGAAATATTTTGAAATAATTCTTGTATTGAGGTTTTAATGTAGAAAAGTTAAAATATTATAAAATAAAAATAAGGAAATGATATGAGTTTTGAAAATGTTGAAATACACCCTACCTCTATGGTAGATGAAAATGCCCAGATTGGTGAAGGAACAAAGATTGGTCCTTGGTGTATTATTGGTCCTAATGTAAAAATAGGAAAAAACAATCGTTTGAAATCAAATGTTATTATTGAAGGGAAAACTACTATTGGTGATAACAACATTATACATCAATTTGTGATTATAGGAAACAAGTCCCACGATTTAAAGTTTAATGAGGAGCAAGCAACTACTGTTACAATTGGAAATAATTGTGATATTCGCGAATTTACAAATATTCACGCGGGAACTCCTCTTGGTCCACGTGGCACTTGGATTGGAAACAATGTGTTTTTGATGAGTCATACTCATATAGGACACGATTGCGAAGTTCACGACTTTGCCCTTCTTTCACAAGCAACTACTCTTGGTGGGGAAGTTTATATTTATCCGCATGCGATTATTGGCGGAAAGACTGCGATACATCAATTTTGCAGTATTGGGCAGTATGCTATACTTGGTGGTTGTTCCAAAATTACACAAGATGTTATACCTTTTTCAATGAGTGATGGCAATCCGCAAAGTTTGGATGGGCTTAACCTTGTAGGGCTTAAAAGGAATAATTTCTCAACCGAGGATATAAGGACTATAAAGGAAATATACAAAGATTTGTTTATGAGTGATGAACTTGTTTGGACGGAGCGTGTTGCAACTGCAAAGGAAGTTTACAAAAATTCTGATGTTGCAATGCAAATAATTGATTTTATTGAAAACAAATCTCGAAGAATTATTTGCAAACCTAGGGCTAAATTTAACAAAGAAGAAGCACCACAAAGTTAAATGAGGAAATTCGGACTTATTGCTGGAGATAGGGATTTACCGTTTGCTGTTCGCAAGTGGGCAAAAAAAAATCATATTGATTTGTATGTTGCTGGGATAAAGGGTTGTGTTGATGTAGCACTTTTTAACGGTATGGAAAAATCGCATTATATAAATCCTCATTTATCACAACTTTCAAAGGTAATTAAGTTTTTCAAATCAAACGGAGTGCGGGAAATTGTGCTTGCTGGTGGGGTCAATAATTCCTCCGTTCGTATAACTTTTGATGTGATAAGGCTTTTTTTCAAACTTCTATTTATAAAGAAAAAATATGACGGGATTTTGCGACTTGTAATTGCTGAGTTTGAAAAAAACGGGATAAAGGTTGTTGGTGTTGATGAAATTTTGCCGGATAGTGTTATAACAAAGGGGGTGTTGACCGTCGCTCATCCTTCAAAAAAAGAGATGCAGGAGATAAAGGACAATTTAGAGGGTGCCTTTGAGGTTGCAAGTCGTGATGTGGGGCAATCTGTGATTGTTTTTGATGGTCGCATTATTGCGGAGGAAAGTTTCAAGGGAACGGACGAACTTATTTGTCGTGCAGGCAAACTAAAAAACGGCAAAGGTGGAATACTTATAAAAGTATTAAAGCCACATCAGGAAAGGCGGGCGGATTTGCCTGTTATTGGGGTAAAGACTATAAAGAATCTTTCTGATAATGGATTTTCTGGGATTGCGATTGAGGCAGGCAATGCGATATTTGAGGAAAAAGAAGCGGTCCTTAAACTTGCAAATGATAAGAATATTTTCATAATTGGAGTATAAAAAAATCTCAACTTCAAAAGGAGGTTGAGAAGTAAGAGATTTTTTTAATAGGAAAAATTATGCTTTCTTTGTTGTAAAGCCAGCAAATTTTTTCTTAAACTTATCAGCAGCACCACCACCGATATCCTTTACATTTCTTTTTCCAGTCCATGCAGGATGTGTGTTTGGATCAATATCCAATTTTAATGGTTCTTTTCTTTCCAAAGTGGAGCGCATTTTAACAACTTCACCAGTTGTAAGAATAACATCGTATTCGTTATATTTAGGATGGATTCCAGCTTTCATAATAAATTTCCTTTTATTTTTTTGACATTTAATGTGAAGTATTATAATATATAAAAATAATATTTCAAGTAAAAAATAAGGTTTTTGTTTATGAGGACTGTTTTTGTTATATCTGGTCCTACAAATGCGGGGAAAACTACCGTTGTAGGAAGGCTTTTAAAAGATAATTTGGGGTTAACTCGTGTTATTACCTCTACATCACGCGCGCCAAGGGGAAATGAGGTTGATGGTATTGATTATCATTTCTTTTCAAAAGAAGAGTTTGAGCGAAAAATCAACAACAATGAATTTTTTGAATGGGCGAATGTTTACAATGACTTTAAGGGTATTTTAAAAAGTTCCCTTTACGATGATATTCCTGCGGATAAAAACATTATTATTACCCTTGATGTGCAAGGTTTTATGAATATAAAGCGAAATATTGATAAAAATATTTATCGTGTGGTTGGGATTTTTATTTCTCCGCCCTCTATGGAAGAGCTTAAAAATCGTATGGAAAAGCGTGGACAGAATTTAGATGATGCAGAGTTAAGGCTTTCCATTGCAAAGGAAGAAATGGAAGATAGAAATCTTTACGATTACAATGTCGTAAATGACAACCTTGATAAATGTGTAAGCGAAGTTGAAGAGATTATTAAAAAAGAAGACCTTATCAGTTAAGGTCTTTCTAATTCTACTTTGTCCTTTTTTCTGTTAGTCATAAAGATACCGACTATTACCAAAATGCCTCCGTAAATTTGGGCTGGATATATATTTTCACCAAGAAGGAAGTATGCCTCAACTGAACTGAATACTGGCATAAGGTAGTATATCATACTGGATTTAAGGGAACCTATTTTATCAAGGGAGAAATTCCAGAAAAGGTATGCCAAAACAGAGTTGAAAATTCCCATATAAATTAAGGTCCAAATTTCAAGGCTGTCCCATTTTGTTATTGGGTGGTTGATATTATCATATATGAAAAGTGGGAGTATTATTATTGTTGCAAGGAATACTGTAAATGCAAGTGAGGTAAGTTGAGAAATCTCCTTTGGGCGGAATTTTGAAATAACGCTGTATATTGCAAAGAAAATTGCAAGAAGGCTCATCCAGAAATCACCTATCTGTAATTTAAAATCTCCTATCATAATAAATTGTCCGTGAAGGATTATTGTCACTACTCCGACAAAAGAAACTAATATTCCGAAAAGTTGGAACTTTGATATATACTCACGCAAAAATATTCTTGAAAGAATGATTATGAAAACCGGACCCATTACGCCGATTAAGGACATTTCAACAGCAGTAATTGTTCGTCCTGCGTAATATGAAAAGGTATTCATTAAAACTATACCTGTGATAGATAACCAAAATAAAATTTTGAAATTTTTTGTGATGATGGACCAATCTCTGATTATACTTTTTAGGCAAAAGGGAAGTAGAGTTATGCTTGCGAAAAACCAGCGATAAAATGAAATTTGCCATGGGGTAAAAGTATTTGCAAAGTATCGGGCGACTATGACATTAAAACTCCAAAATAAAACGGCAAGAATTGCATATAAATATCCGGCGATTGTTGTTTTTATGTTAGTCATAGCGTCCTCCTATTGCCTTATAAAATGTGATTATATCTTTATATAAATTTGCGTTGGAATTTATCATATTTGTTTGGGCGGAAAGTCTGTTTTGTTCAGAATTTAAAACATCTGTGTATTCGACAAGTCCCATCAAATATTTTTTCCACATAAGGTCTGAAACCTCTGTCATCTTTTGATATGCCATTGTGGCGGAGTTATTTCGTTCAAATTCTTTCTTTAATGCGGTGATTGCATTTTTAAGTTCGGCTGTGGCATTAAGCAATGTTTGTTCGTAGTTCACTAATGCTTCATCACGTTTTAACTTTTGAAGTCTTATATTATCCCGTAGTTGGAAAAAGTGGAAAAGTGGCTGGGTAAGTTGAGGGACCAATGAATGCCCTACACTGTCATGTTCAATTAAATCAGAAAATTTTAGTGATTGGAATCCAAAGAATCCGGTAAGTGAAATTTTTGGATAGACATTTGCAACAGCGACACCTACCTCAGCATTTTGGGAAATTAATTCTTCTTCCGCCATTTTAACATCTGGGCGATTTCTTATAATATCAATTGGAAGGTTATAAAGTTTTTCTACATCGTAGTGCAAAATTTTATTTACAAGATTTTCATTATTTGATTTTAAAATGTCATCTATATCGTCTGGAAGGCGACCGAGAAGGACTGCTAGCGAATTTTTATACATTTCCCTTTCGTATTCAAGTGAAGGAATTTGCATTTTCATATTTTCAAGCAAATATCTTGATTGATTTAGTGTCATTTCATCTATTAAATCAGCAGTGTATTTTTCTGATATGATATTATATGCGTCCTCTTGAAGTGCTACATTTTCCCGCATATTTTTTAGGTTTTGTTCTGCCATCCGTAAATTTATGTAAGCGGTTGCAACATCACTTATCAAAGAAACATTTACATTTTTAAGGTTTGCAAGCATTGCTCTATACTGTGCTTTTGAGGATTCAATTTTACTACGAGTGCCACCGAAAATATCAATTTCCCATGACATATCTACACCGAATTGGTAGTAATCAGAATTGATAAGAGTTTCCATATTTTTACTTGCATTTACATAGTTATATTTTGCGGAGGCATCAAACATAGGAAGTAAGCCTTTATCACTGATTTTTAAAACTTCCCTTGCCTGTTTCAGTTTTAAAACAGCAATGCGGATATTTGGGCTGGACTTTAATGCTTCCTCTGTAAGGATATTTAAGACTTCATCATCCAAATCAGAAATGGCAAAATTATTTCTTTTTTCATCTGGATGAAGGTTTAGCGATGTTGCAATATCGACATCCGAAAATATATCAGTTCGTTTGTAATCTGGTCCAACGGAACAAGAAAATAATAACAAAAAAGAAAAGGCAGAGATTAATTTTGTGTTCATTTTGCCTCCTTTGTATTTTGATATTTCTGAGGAGCAAGTTTTACCCTTAATGTATCAAATATTGAAAACAATGCTGGGATGAAAACTATACCAACAAATGTTGCGATTAACATTCCATAGAACACACTTGCACCCATAGAAATTTGGCTTGCGGCACCGGCACCAGTTGTAAATAACATAGGAAGCACGCCAAGTATGAAAGTAAATGCGGTCATTAAAACGGCACGGTATCTTTCGCCGGCGGCCTCGACTGATGATTTTAAAATGTCGTATCCTTTCTCTCTGTAATCAAGGGCAAATTCGACAATAAGAATGGAATTTTTACTTGCAAGTCCTATTAATAAAACTAAGCCTAGTTGTGCATAAATGCTTAGTGGTAATCCCATTAAGAGAAGTCCTGCGAGGGCTCCCATAATTGCAAATATAGTTGAAAACATAACGGAAAATGCGATTAAAAAACTTTCGTATAACGCGACAAGGAAAAGGTATCCGAATATTGCAGCAAGGGAAATTAAGATTACTATTAATCCTCTTGTTTGAACCTCTTGAAGGGTGAGACCTGTCCATGATATAGAGTAATCTTTTCCCAAAGATTTTGCGAGTTTTTCTACCTCGGCGATGGCGGTTCCACTGCTTACATTTTCATTTGCTTCGGCTGTGATACCTGCACTTAGGTATTGATTGAAACGGTAATAAATTTTTGGACTTAGTGTAAATGAAAGTTCGGCAAAATTTTTCACCTGCATAAATTTGCCAGCAGAATTTTTGATGTAGAAATTTTTTATATCATCAAATGATTTTCTGTGTTTTTCATCGGCTTGGACAATAACTTTGTTGACCTGTCCAAGAAGGACAACATTGTTGACATAAGTTGAAGCAAGATTGCTACTTAATGCCCTGAAAAAAGAAGATAGTGGGACATTAAGAGAGGCAAGTTTTGTCCTGTCTATATCAAGATAGATATGTGGTGTTTCTGCAACGAATGGCGAGAATGCGTATCTGAATAATGGAGATGTGTTTATTGCCAGTAATAATTTTTGCATTGCTCCAAATAAATCATTTGCAGTAAGGGATTGATTTGTGGCGTTAAGTTGGAATGAAATTCCGCTACTGTTACCGACACCCGGTATTGATGGAAGAGAGTAGAAATCTATGCTTTCCCCAACACGACCTGAATATTCTTTTCGGACTGTATTTAAAATAGATTGAAGTGAAAGATTTTTTGATGTTCTGTCATCCCATGGAGTAAGTCCTATTACTCCCATACCGATATTTTCACCACTGCCCCCTAAAAATGAACTTCCGGAAATTCCTATGAAAAATTCAACACCTGAAACCTTTAAAACTTTTTGTGCCATATCAGAGATAACTTTTTTTGTTTTATTTATGCTGTCGGTATCGGCAAGTTGGATATTACCGAAGATGATGCCTTGGTCTTCATCAGGAATAAAAGAGGTAGGAGTTATATAGAAAAGTCCACCTATGACGACACAAACACCTAGTAAAATTAAAATTGATGTTTTCATTTTTTTACAGAAGTATGCAACTGCGATTAGGTATTTATTCTTTGTATATTCAAGGGAGTTATTAAACCATGTAAATTTTTTCCTTATTTTCATATCAAAGTTGCTTTCCACACCTTTTTGTAAAAATATTGCACAAAGGGCTGGACTTAGTGTTAAAGCATTAACGGAAGAAAAAGATACGGATGTTGAAATGGTGATTGCGAATTGTTTATAGATTTCGCCGGTTAGTCCTGCCATCAAACCAACAGGAACAAATATTGCAAGAAGAACGAGTGTTGTTGCGATGATAGCGCCTGTGATTTCTTGCATTGCTGTGATAGAGGCGGTTGTAGAATCCATATTTTTATATTTCATTAAATACTGGACTCGCTCAACAACAACTATTGCATCATCTACCACCAAACCTATTGCTAAAATCATTGCGAATAAGGTTAAGATATTTATGTTAAAACCGAAGACATAAAGGGCGGCAAAAGTTGCAATCAAAGATACAGGAATGGTGATTGTTGGGATAAGGACGGCATATATATTTTGAAGGAAGATAAACACAACAGCAACAACCAAAACGAAAGTTAAAAGAAGAGTATAAACTATACTTGAAATAGAAGCGGTAACGAACTTTGTTGAATCGTATGCGACGGCGAACTCCATATCCTCAGGAAAAGATTGGGATAAGAGTTCCATTTCTTTTTTGATATTTTTCATTATGTCAAGGCTGTTTGTATTTGGAGATTGAGAAAGTCCCAAAATAACGGCTGGGGAATCGTTAAATGTTGCATTTATGTTATAACTGTCTGCTCCTATATCAACACGGGCAATATCGCCTAATCTTATGATACCGCCATCAGGGCTTGTCGCAACAATTATTTCTTCGAATTCTTCTGGTGTGCTTAAAAGTCCCTTTGCGGAAAGGGTTAAAACTATTTCTGTTGAAGAAGCACTTGGGGCGGAACCGATACTTCCCATTGAAGATTGTATATTTTGTTCGGTGATTGCGGAAACTATATCATTACTTGTTAAACCTAGCGATGTCATTTTATCAGGATTTACCCAAACACGAATACTGTATTGCGGACCATAGACATTGACATCACTTACACCACTTACACGGGAAAGAGGATTGACCAAATTAGTATATGCAAAATTACTTAAGTATAAATCATTGTAGGTATTGTTTGGTGAACGAAGCACAAGCATACCCAAAATATTTGATGATTGTGTGCGGATATTTAAGCCCTCTTTATTAACTATATCAGGAAGGGTTGAGGTGATTTGTTGGATACGGTTTTGAACCTTTACCTGTGCCATATCTGGGTCAACACCTATATCAAAAGTGATAGTTAATTTATATTTACCGCTGTCATCTGAATTTGATGACATATAAATCATACCTTCTACTCCATTTACGGCGTTTTCTATTGGAATTGCGACCATATCTTCCACAACAGAAGCGTTTGCACCTGGGTATGTTGCATCGACTATGATTTGTGGTGGAGTGATTTCCGGATACTGGGAAACTGGCAATACTGCAATTGCCATAAGTCCGAATAAAACCATTGCAATGGCTATGACTATTGCAAATCGTGGATGTTTAATAAAGAAGGCTGAAAAGTTCATTTACATCACCTGATTTTCATTTGTTATATTTATATCCTTTATCAAATCAGATGAGGATAGTTTGTTAAGGATAAGTTTGTCCCCTTCTAATAATCCATTAGTGATAATGAAGTTGGTTTCAAAGGTTTCCCCTAAACTTACAAAAGTTTTTTGTGGCTTGTTGTTTGTGCCTACTATATAGACATAGTTTTCACCCTCTTGCAAATAAACAGAACTTTGCGGAACAAGTATTACATTTTTTAGATTTTTTTCCATTATGACATCGACATACGCGTTAGTGTATAAAACTTTGTTTGGGTTTTCAAAGTCAGCAAATACGCGAACAGAACTTGTCGAAGAAGTGACTTCGTTATCCCAGAATTTGACTTTACCGACTTTATCAAAAATCATTCCATTTGAAAGGCGAAGTAAAACTTTCCAATCGGAAAATGGTTTTTTATTTTTTGCTAATTTTACCTCATCAAGATATTCTTTGTCAGAGATGGAAAAGGCAACTCTGATAGGATTATATTGTATAATTTTAAGAAGGGCTTGTCCCTGTGGTGAAACATAATCTCCCTTTGTAATATCTACATCACCGACTATACCAGAGATAGTTGCTTTGATTACAGTATAGTTGTAATCGATTTTTGCCTTTTCATAATTTGCAACTGCTTGGGCTAGTTCTGCCTCTGCTGATAAAAAGGAAGTTTTTGCATTATCAAGGTCAGTTTTAGATATGGCACGGGCGCCGGCATTTGTCATACGCTCATAAAAAAGTTTTGCATTTTCAAGTGTGGCTTTTGCCTGTAAAACTTGGGCATATGTAGCGTCAAGAGTTGCCTTATATTCGTCCTGTTTTATAATAAATAAAATGTCGTTTATTTTGACATCTTGTCCTCCGCTTACTTTGACCTTATCAATGAAACCAGAAATAAATGGAAGGACACTAACTGAATTGATAGGGGTAATAAAGCCAACATATTTTTTTTGTATTGTAATATCTTGTGGTTCAATTTTTAAAACATTTACTGATATAGTTTTATTAGGGATGGTTTGTTGCATTGATTTATGAAAATGAAAATATAAATAAACTATGCTACCTATTATTACAAGCAGTAAAAGTATCCACCAAAAGGTGTTATTTTTTGTATTATCCTTTACTTTTAATTCTTTCATGGTCTTTGCTCCCTCCCTTATAAAAATAAGGATACTAAAATAAAAAAGGCTCTGCAATAATCAGATATTCCTAAGAAATGAGGGATTGATAGTTTTGGCGGAGAGAGGGGGATTCGACACCGAACGAAGTTGTTCTTAATGACGAGCGGTGCTAGCGAGGAATTTTAGAACTGCTGGTTCGTTGCCGATACTGGCAAACGGTAAATAGGTTTGGCGGAGAGAGGGGGATTTGAACCCCCGAATAAGTTGCCCTATTAACGGTTTTCGAGACCGCCGCATTCGACCACTCTGCCATCTCTCCTTAAAACATAGGAAGTATTATAACCTATAATTTTTAATTTTGGAATTTATTTTTTTAATTGTTTTAGCCTGTATTTTATGCAATAATATAATTGTTAAAAGTTTTATGTAAGAGGTGAAAAATGAAAAAAAATTTTTTGATTGCAACTGTTATGACTTTGTTATTTTCAAATGTGGCTTTGGCTGTGATTGAAGAGGCGCAGGAAATTAAAACCTCAAAGGCGACATATAGTTGCAAAAGGAAAAGTTGTGAAAGGATTGAGGGTGATGTAGAAATTGATGTGGAATTTCAATACACTTTGATAACTACATCTAATTCTGGGAAATCTGTTACAAAGAAAAGATATACTTGCAAGACAACACAAAACGGTGCAAAGTGTAAATCCTTGTTTTAATTATTTGAATATTTTTAAATCCTTTAAAATATCCTTTGGGATAGTATAATCCTGTTTCCAATCGGCGATATTCCATGGTCTGTGTCCAAGATAGCCAGCAATTGTTTTGTAATGGACTTTGTGTGGAGTGAAATAAAATTCTGTGCCCTTTGCATTATAGAAAAAGCGTCTATCAAATGTAAGTTTATTGCATTTATAATATGATTTGGAACTATCAAAGGAGGTAAGGATTAATTTTGATTTTCCTTCGCATGCTTTTTTATAATCAGAGTATTTGTTTATTATTGCAAAATTAAGTCCGTTTATGTTAAAGAAAATTTTATCCTTTATTGTCTCAGTATGTTTAATTCCAGTGACCTCTTTCCAACCATCAAGTTGCATTTTCGATATAGGGTAATTGGAATAACTTAATATCTTTATCATATTGTTTGAAACTATACCAAAATGTTGTGCATATTTATTTACCAAAAGGGATGGAAGTGGTGCGAAGATATAAAGATATAGTCCTGTGACAATTGGGATTAAGCCGAAAAATCTCCACCTTCTTGACCAAAGGAAAAGCCATAAAAATCCGCCAACTATAAAAAGGAATGAGATTGTTGGCATAGTTCTTACATCAATAGAGGAATAAGGTAAATTTGCAATATTTTCGGCGATGTAGTTGATTGTGCTTACTCCTATTTCTGTAATTTTTAGTGTTATCCATTCGGCATTAAATGGCATAAGCAAGAATGAGAATAAAATTGATGGCATTACGACAAGACTGCAAATTGGGATTGCAAAAAAGTTTCCGAGTATACTGTAAATTTGGAAATTGTGGAAGTTGTATATGATTATTGGCGATATTACAATTCCTGTGAAAAAGGCAGTCAAAATGTTTGCCCATAATATATTTACTACACCTAATGCTCTTCCCTTTAACGAATCTTTGTTATTTATTGGGATAAGCCAGTAAGCCCTTAGTTCATAAAGTTTTATGAGGGCAATTACTGCTAAAAATGACATTTGGAAACCTGCATTTATCAATGCCTCTGGTGAGATAAGTAAAATGAAGATTGCTGTTATTGAAAGGAAGCGAAGTGAGAAAGGGCTTCTATCAAGAAGTATTGCAATAAGGGCGAATAATATCATTATGAAAGCCCTTTGTGTTGGAAGTCTTGCCCCACTTAAAAACAGATAGAAAATTGCGATGCAGAGGGCAAAAAATACTGCTATCTTTTTTGTATTATATTTGCTTGCAATTGGCATACAGAAAGCGAATAGCAACCTTACAAAAAAGAAGGCTGCACCGACAATAAGGGTCATATGTATTCCAGAAATTGAAAGAAGGTGGGCTATACCAGCATCCCTGTAATTATTAGAAATTTTTTCTGGGATAGAGTTGCGTTCGCCTGTCATCATTGACATAATAACACCTGAGGTATCTGTGGAGGTTAGTTTTTGAATTTTTTTATTAATACCATCACGCATATTTAAAAATTTGAAATAAAGTTTTTCTGGGATGGAATTTTCAAACTGGATTTTGCTATAACTCCAAGGGTCATGAACTTTACCACTTGCGGATAATTTTTTATAGTAAGAATACCTTGCAAAATCAAAACCACCAATTGCGACTGGTGAAAATGGAGGAAGTAAAGTTGTTGTAAAACTTATTGTGCTTCCTATTTGTGGGATATTGTGTTTTGCACTTGATTTCACCCTTATTTTATCCAACTTTATATCGGGATAATTTGCAATTGTGACTTTATCCAAAGTGAAGCGATATGCTTTGTCAAAATATTCAACTTCAATAAGTCTTGCGGTGACTTCTGCCTGTTCTAATTTTTCAAAAAGAAGTTTTGTGTGAAGTGTGTCTGTGCGTAGTTTTATTATGAAAAAACCAAGCACGCAGAAAAACAGTATAAAATTAAGGGAAAATATAAATTTTACTGTTTTATCAATTATATGTTGTGGGATAAAAAAGTTTATAAACTTTACCAATAATTCCTTTATTTTATAAAGGAGTTCCCTTACTTTTTTATTAAGGAAAAATATGAATGTGAAAAGTGGGTTATGGAAAAATTTCTTTAAAATCTTGCTTATGAATTTATAAATTTTTTTAGTTTTTGAAACAAGAAGTTTTAATAATTTTATGTTTTTATTTTTCTTTGATTTAGAGGTTTTTACCACATCCTTTGAAAATTTAAAAAGGAAAGTTTTTTTAATATATTTTATCACAGGAGAAAATATGTAATTTAATCCCTTTAAAATTTCTTTCATAAGTGAATTATCGTAAAGAAGGGCAAAGTATTTTAAGAACTTTGAATACTCAAAGATTGCGTATATCCACCCTCCTATTAAAAGGAAGATTGTTATGTTTCCAAGTATTGGTATGAAAAATAAGAAAACTGCAAATTTAAAAAGTTTTTTAATTATGTATTTTAGTGTGGACCACGCAAAAATTTTTTTATACCTTTTTATTTTATCTGAGGAATTACCAAAATTTACAAATATAAGTATAAATAAACTTAGCCCGAAAATGCTGTATGTAAGCCATGCCTTTGGTTCGTTATATAAATGAAAATAGAAACCAATACCGCAAGCGATAAACACAGGTATCCACAATGGGAAGTTGTGAAGTTCCATTGATAAATTTTCGGTTATGTAATTTGCAATTTTCTTTATCATTTTATTTATGTTGTGTTTTGTATAAATATAACCGTAAAAGTAAATAAAATCAATAGGTTCATAAAGTTTAAAAAATTGCTTGCAAAGAAAAAGCAATATGATATAATACCTTATATTTTTTAAAGACGGGGAGTAGCTCAGTCTGGTAGAGTACTAGTTTTGGGAACTAGGTGCCGCAAGTTCAAATCTTGTCTCCCCGACCATTTTAGAGTTGCATTTATGTGCGACTTTTTTTTATTCTTATTAAGATAGAAAATTATAGATAAACATTATCTTGTAGGAATTAATCTTTCATTATATGGATTTATCTCTAACGATATAACATCATTAATATTTGAAATATTTAAATCATACATATTATTTATTTTATGTATAAAAGATAAAATTTTTTCTTTATTAACATCATAATGATTAAGTTTTATTAATTCAAGTAATTCAATAGCTTCCTCTTTTGATTGTTTTTTTGATAAAAATTGATCTATAATTGTATAATTAGAATTATTATAAAGATTTATTAAATAATTCTTATCAAACTTTATTGTATTTTGTAAATTTTTAGGAAGTTTTATTAAATCCCTATCTTTTAAAATATTATCTTTAAAAAAATCTTGTAAAACTCGTATGGTATAGTAAAGTCTTATTTTATCTTCCTCAAATAATATAGAACCAACATAATCTCTTATATTAATAAGTTTAGATTTTAAAACTGTTTTATGTGAAATTTCATTTAATATATTATATCTATATAAGCTTCCCTTTATTAAATATGAAGCCATTATAGGATCTGAAAATGTTTTGCTTATGACTTCATTATAATCATCAAAATATATATTCTGTACATTATCTGGAACTTGATTACCCCATGTACAAACATTTCCATTATAATTTATCCAAAAATCTAATCCTTTTGAACTATCATTATTAAACGCAATTGCAGAATTATAATTTTGACTATTTTTTAAGTCTTTTTCAAAAACATTAAGATTTCTTTTGATAATATCATTATTATTTAAGTTTATTTTAGGATCTGGATAAAATCTATATGAAAAACCTATTTCAAAAGAAAAATTGTTATTTAATATTATTTTATAATCATACGGGTTAATTTTTGAAACAATATTTGAATCACTATTTGATATTATCTTTTTTTTATACTTTATTTTTCCTTCAATATTTTTCAAAAATTTATCAATTTCTTTATCATCAATCATTGTATGAATACGTAATTTAAAATTCTTGCTTAAAGGAAAGTTCTTTTCAAATATAGAAATTATATGATATATATTCTTATCAGATAATTTATTTACATGATGTTCATCATAACTTAATCTTAAAATAACTTCTTTGTCTTTTATTTGTTTATATATCTTATCTAAATATTCTAATGTTTTTTCCTCATTTATCGCCCAAAAACCACTTGTGACTAAAACTATTTTATTTACATTGGTTTCTTTAATCAATCTTAAAATACTATTAAATTCTGTAAATGGATCCCCACCACCAGAAATTAGTAAATATGCTAAATTTGCACTATTAATAAAAGATATTAAATTATTTATACCTATCTGATTAAATGCATCTTTTTCTGTTTTAACTGAATTTTGAGGGAGAGACTTGAAAAAACAAAACTCACAAGACACCGGACAAAATCGTGTAAGAAATACGCAAGCAATTCCTTTACCACTAAAATTTTCTTTAACAAAATTTACTTTTAAATTATTTAATATAAGATTTCTAAAATATTGAGGATTATTAAAAATATTTTCATTTATTTGATAATCTTTCATTTCTTTTTTCCATAATTAAATCCAAATAACCTTTATTTATTATATCGTCAAATGGGATTTGGATAGTTTGTAATATATTTAAAGCTTTTTGTTTAATAGAATCTATTGTTTTAATATCAGATGTTTTTTGCAAGTTTTCTATTTCAATGAAATATCCCAAATCACAAACATTATCCAATGCAATATTAAAATCATCTATTTTGTATTCTTTTCTTTCTTTTGTAATTGTGATTAGTTCTTTAAAGTTATTTTTGATTAAAAGGGAATGCAAAGATTTTGATGTTTGACAATCATCTTCCTTTATATTGTTTATGTTAAATGAAGATAAAATTTGCTTTATCTCATTTATATTTGATGGATTGATAATAGTTTCTTTTTCATCACAATATAAAAAATTACCTTTAACATCTGTTTTAATTATTTTATGAGTTAGGATGTCATTAAAATTAGTATGTCTTATACGCATAAATTCGTTGGAATGCAAAGTTTTTTCATCCAATATAAAACTTGATGGAATAAAATCAAATAAAGTATCTTTTTGAAGAGAATCTCTTAAAAATTGACAATTTTTAGATAGCCATAAAGATACTTTGTTTATATCTTTTACTTTTGCCTTTATTTCAATTTCATTAATCATATAGTTTTCTTTTATATAAAATTCATATAAAATATATTATCTTTGATTAACATTAAATTGTCCATAGAATTTTTCGGCAGTCAATCTTTCCATACTCATTTTTTCAAATACATACATCCAAATATCACGAGAAGTTGATGGCAATTTATCCTGAGACATTTCTCTTTCAACTATTTCATTTATAAGGGTATTTTTTTTCTTTTCCGACATTTCGAAATTATCTTTATAGAAAGTTTTTTCTATTGAGCTCTCAAGGTCCTCTTTAAATTGGGATGGGATTTTTGTAATTTTGCAAATATCTTCTATAAGAGAGGCAACATCGGAGGAGGAAAACTTCACTTGTTTATCATTAGAAATGATTTTAGCAAGGTTACCCTTATGAATATCATTTGCAATATAATAATCGTTAAATTGAAGTTGTTTTGTTTGACCTTTGTAATGTTTTATCATATAACCCAAAACGAATCTTCGTTTTATAATGTTTAGAACCTCACGATAAAAAAGGCTTGGAGTAATAAGGAATAAGTCATTCCATTTTTCCAAAGAATCCTCTTTAAAAATATTTACTGGTTTATCAAAAAGTCCATTACTTTTATTGAATGCAAATAAATCAGAATTACTATATGAAATATCATCTTTATTGGAAGAATATACAACTTTATAAATTCTGTTATTATCAGTTGCATAATCAACCTTTGGAATTCTTGTTTCCTCATTTTCATCAAAGGTAAACATAATTTCATTATTGTTTATACTTACTTGCATTTTAACTCCTTTCATTTGTAACAAATTCTGCTAAGATATTTGCTAAATCTTTTGTAAAGTTCTTATTTGTATTATCACCACTTTCAAAAACAATACGAGTATATAACATATCCTCAACATCATGAGGCATTTTTTTCAAATCTTGTATATATTCTCCTGTTTGACCTTGTTTCGTTGCTAAGTGATAAGAATCAAGGGCTTTGTTATTATAAGGCGAAATCACTTTACTCTGATGTATATAAGCGATAAGAGCCTTAAAATATTTTTCAATCAAATCGGATGACACTGGCAAAATATTTGAAAGTTTGGCAATATCTCTGGCATATTCATATAAGAAATGTGTTAAACCATAATATTGTGTAAATTCATGAAGAGTGCATAAAATCTCTGCAATCATATAATTATTGTCGTGCAAAGGAACCTTTATATAAAGTTTATAATCCATAAATTCCGTATATTTTAAGTTAATTTTTTCCTTTAAGAAAGGGTATGTTGCAAGTTTTTCATCATTTAAATTATCAATTGCAAAGTTGTTCACACCAAAAACAGCCTTTGGAAGTCCGAATAATTTATCTGCAAATTCGAAATCTTTAAAATCCTCACCTTTGAATTTAAATTCATTTGCAAATTTAACGAAATTGAATAAGGTTTCGACATTAGGGAAAGATACAGTGCAACGAACATAATCCAAAATGTTTTCGAATTTACCTACATCAGGTTCTGAAATTTTTTGTGAGATTCTTTCTTTTCCCTTGTTATTAGTAGGAATGAAAGATATAGTATTTGGAGTTAATTCATCAGAAAAAATATAAGATGAAGTTTTTTCAAATTTCTTTAATAAAACAGGAATTGTATAATCAATCACAGGTTTTACATAGTTTGCCTCTGATAAAAGAACCTCTAAATCATTGGAAGATTGTGCAGGTTTTTTTGATAAATCTTGCTTTTTATAAGTTGATGAAGTTTGGTTTAATTTATTTAAATAAGAAGATACCTCCTTTGTTGCAATATCAAAAGAAGCATTTAAGTTTTCATTTGTTTTTAATTTTGTTTGTAACATATTATCCTCTATATTTATGTATTATATTATAAGATTATTTTCATTTTGTCAACAGTTAATTTTAAATTTTTTATTTTGTAAAATCAAGGAGTTAATTTACTTATTTTATTCTTTACGCATTTTGTTTGTCGAAAAATCAGCCTGCAAGGATATTTTTTAGTTGTTCGTTATATTCGAAAAGAGTAAGAAGGAGGCGGAGATTTTTACCTCTGTCTGTTTGCAAACCTTTATCAGTTGAAAGGATATTTTTTGTGTCCTGCATTGCGGCGAAGAAAAGGTCTGTATCCTCTGATAAATCGGCAATTTTGAAATCAATTTGCCCGCTTTGGCGAATTCCCAAGACATCGCCGGAGCCACGAAGTTTCAAATCTTCCTCGGCAATTTTAAATCCATTTGTTGTTTGTTTTAGTATAGAAAGACGTGATTTTGCAAGGGCTGTTAATTTATCGGTATGAAGAAGTAAGCAAGTGGATTTGTCGCAACCTCTTCCTATGCGTCCGCGTAGTTGGTGAAGGGAGGAAAGTCCGAATCGTTCGGAATGTTCTATTATCATAAGGGTTGCCTCTGGCACATTGACACCTACTTCTATTACTGAGGTTGCAAGAAGAATTTTTGTTTTGCCGTTTGGGTTTACAAAATCGGACATAACCTTATCTTTTTCCTCTGGTTTCATTTTGCCGTGGACTAAACCCACCATTTCACCGAATGTAAGTTTTAGCATATCGAATCGTTCAATTACCGCGGATAAATCGAGTTTCTCACTTTCTTCCACAAGGGGGCAAACCCAATAAAGTTTTTTTATTTGCTCGGATTCTAACCTTGTTTGAATAAGAGATATTACTTGTTTTAATTTTGATTGGGAACAGAGGTTTGTTTCCACAAGTTTTCTTCCCTTTGGCATTTCATCAATGATAGACAAGTCCATATCACCGAATGATGTCATTGCAAGAGTGCGAGGGATTGGAGTTGCTGTCATAGCGAGAATATTTGCCTTGTTTTCGCCCCCTTTGTCCGAAAGTTCGAATCGTTGGTGAACGCCGAATTTGTGTTGTTCATCAATGACTGCGAGTTGCATATTTTTGAATTCTACATCATTTTGAAAAAGGGCGTGGGTGCCTATTACAATATCAGCATCGCCGTTTTTGATTGCCTCTAATTTTGACTTTTTCACTTTGCCTTTATCTTTACCGGTCAGGATAATTGGTCTTATTTCTGAAAGAGACGCATTTGAAAGAAGTTTTGTTAAAGTTTCAAAGTGTTGCTGTGCCAAAATTTCGGTTGGCACCATAAAGACGCCCTGCCCGCCTGCCTCTACTATCTCAAGAAGGGCTATGATTGCGACTATGGTTTTACCGCTTCCAACATCACCTTGTAGTAAGCGGAGCATACGAGAGCTAGATGATAAGTCGGACAGTATTTCCTCTGTTACTCTTTTTTGTGCGTTAGTTAGTTCATAACCTAATGATTTTAGAAGTGCACTTCTATACTTTCCCTTTGTTTTAATTTGAACGCCGTGTTGTTCTTTTACTTTATTTCTTGAAAGTGCGAGGGAGAGTTGGTTTGCAAGTACCTCATCATACGCGAGGCGAGATTTTGCCTTTATACGAAGATTTTCGTTTGAAAAGTCTGTATGAATAATTTTTATTGCATCAGCAAAGGAAATTTCTGCATCCTTTTGCCATTCAGGAAGAGAGGGCAAAGTTTTTATAACCTGTCTTACAAGGGAGGAAATCATTTTATTATTTACCGCATAGGTGAGAGGGTAAATTGCCTCCTTGATTGCGATTTCATCAAAATATTCGGCTGGCATAATGTAATCTGGGTGGAGCATACAAAGTTCACCATTAAAGTTTTCAATTTTACCGCTTATGCAAACGGTTTTGCCTACTGCTAAATTTTTTTTTGTAACATCGTATATTTGAAAAAATGTAAGTGTGATATTTCCTGTATCATCTGTGCAAATAATTTTGTATGGAATTTTTCTTCCACTTTTATATGGTGGTTGTATATGTTTTAAAACGCGAACTGTGATAGTTGCAACCTTGTTAGTTTCAATTTTTGAAAGTGGTGCGGTGTAAGTTCTGTCGATAAAGCCTGTTGGAAAATGGAAAAGTAAATCTATGACGCGAGGGTGTCCTAGAAGTCTTTCCAATGATTTATAAAATTTTTCACCTACGCCATAAAAGTTGTTTAGCGGTTTAAAAAAATACTCTAAATTTTCTTTCATAACTACTCCGTTTGATACAGAAATATTATTGCTTAAAATGTCAAAGAAGTCAAGAGAAGTAGAGGAATATCAAAAATCATTTTACTTTTAATATTTTTATGTTATATTGATTTTAGATGTAGTGAATAACTGCATTTAGTATCAAAGATTTGATACGGGCCTTCAACAGCCTATAATAAACAAGAGTATAATGCAACAAAGATGCCCTGTGGTATCTTTTTTTTATGCAATTACTCTGTCTGCCCAATCCTTTGTGGTTGGGGAGTCATAGAAATATAATAGAGGGATTTTTTCCCTTAAATACTATGAGATCATTGTTTATTTGATTGTTGAACTGCCCGGCCACTATCTTTGATACGTGGGATTTTTTTTACAAACGAACCAA
>JBJEXC010000051.1:0-30933 GCA_051885355.1 Alphaproteobacteria bacterium
TCTTTACCCCCTTATTTTAAAAATCCCACATATCAAAGATAGTGGCCGGGCAGTTCAGAAATCATATCAGACAATGATTATGTGACTTTTAGAGCATAAAGAATATACTCCTGTTGTATAATCACAATCCACCCAACCAAAGGCTGGGCAGTTTAGATATAAAAAAAGATACTCTGAGAGTATCGTTTTCATATACCTCGTCTGATAAAAAAGAGTTCTGACACTCCCGTATCATCTCTGATACTAAGTTTGAAAATTAATCCAAACTTGATTCTATAATATTATATTAAGAAAAACTTTTCAATAAAAAAATAACCCCTCAAACAGAGGGGCTTTATTTTATCTTTGATTATCTTTTAACTGAGAAGAAATATTCTCCATTATCAATTGTTTTTTATTTATTAATAATTCAGAATAATCTTTTAAGTAATACAAGAATATATCTTCATTTAATAATATATATGGAAGTTTTTCTCTATTATTTTTTATAATAGTTTCAAGAATTTCATCACGTTTCAATAAATGACTAAATATATCAAAACTTCTTTTTAATAATTCTATTTTCTTATCATCTTCTAAACTTACTTTATAACCATGACGGTATTTCATAGCTTTTAAATCAGAATTATATATATCTATTAAATCAGATAATAGTGTATATGAAGAAGGTGATTTTAGGAATAAATCAAAAAAGCCTGTGAACATATTAATAACATTTTCATCTTCTATGTCTCTAAATTTATCAGATAAAGCTTCCATTTTTTTTGAAGATTTATAATACACATCCTCTTCTGTAAGAGTAGTTAATTCAATTGGCTTTTTAAACATATTAGAAACAAAGTAATCATGATAAAAGAATCCCTTTTTTCTATAAAGAGCTTCTCTTTGATCAATAAGTTTTTCTAATTCATTATTAACTTTATTATAATCCCAATAATATTCATCAGATGTTTTAGGATTAAGATTTTTTTCTGTTGAAGAATTTATTTTTTTCATTTTAATACCTCTCTTTTTTGTTATTTTTAATTAACGAATCTTATATTAAACAAAAAAAAACAACTGTCAACACATTTCTACTTTTTATATATTTTCCCTCTTGCAAAAGTTCGCGAATCGTGTTATTATATATTTATACATTGATGGAAAGTAATATTAACTCTTTGAAAGGCTGACTACCTTTAAAGGGATTTTTTATTTTCTTAATAAAAATTTATAATAAAAAAAAGGTAAATGAAAAACATTTACCCATTAATCGATTCGTTTTTTTTATTATTTTGAAACAGGAGCAACTGGCTTTTTCTTGGTATTTATCTCATCTTTAACAGATTCTTTTGCCATTTCTTCCTTAACTTTGCTTTCTGGAATAATCTTTATATCATTTGATTTTACTTCTTTGACATTATTTTTTTCCATCATAGTTTCAACAAATGATTTAGAAGCATTATTTTTTCTTGCAACTAAAAAAGCAAGAGCAATACAAATAATAAAAAACATTGCCCCCAAAAAATAAGTAGTTTTAGTAATCAAATTTCCAGCAGATTGAGCAGTAAAAATACCATTTCTAGAGCCACTTCCACCCATACCAAGCACGCCCCCTTCTGATTTTTGAAGTAAAATAATACCAATTAATAAAATAACAACTATAATGTTAAGAACAAGAAGAACATTTATCATTTTATATTTCCTTTTTTTATTAAATTAAACATTTGATATAAATATAAACTATAAAAAAATATAATCAAGAATAAAAAACCTCCTTAAAAGGAGGCTTTTAAAAATTTTTAATAAATTATTTTTCAGAAGATTTTTGTGCTTGCATACTTTTTTCAATCTTAGCAGCAGTTTCAGCGGCAATTTTTTCAGCCTCTGCAGATTCTTCTTGTAAAAATTTTAAATCTACTATACCAGTAGCAAACATATTATTTTTATTTTCTTTTTCTGCCATAACAAACCTCTTTATTTGTTTTTCTTAAAATATACCATAAAAAAACTATCTTGTAAAGCATATTTTAACAATTCACAGTATTTTTATTAAGAATAATAAATAAAAAAGAATTATTTGTCAACTATTTTTTTGTAAATTTATCTTTTATTTTAAAAAACTATATGATAAAACATAAAATTATGAGAAGGAATTCAAAAATAAAAAGATATATAACTTACTTCCTTGTCCTTTTTATGCTACAAGGTTGTAAAGATAATTCTACAAAAGATTTCCTAAATACTGTAAAAAATTCTACTTCTTTAACAATAGAAGAAATTATTAATTATAATTATAAGGAATTTTTTCATTCTCTTAAAAATGCTTATATAACTTCAAAAAGAAATCGTTATCCACAAAACCAAGAAATTGTGATAAGCACTAATCGTGATGGTCAATTATATGCCTTTAATGGAATTATTAACGAATGTGAAATTATACAATGTAATATAAAGGAAAGTATTTTAAAAAGAAATACTATTTTCCCAGAAAACACAACAGCCTATTTCTTAATAGAAATTCCTACATCATCATCTCAACAATTCATTGATGCAATTTCAAAATATGGGAAAATAACACATAATAAATCTAACAACGATAATTATATAATAAAAGATTTAGAATATTATAATAATCTATTAACTAGCCTAAATATAGCAAAAGAAGAACTTGAACAAACTTTATCAAAAAAAGAAGTTTTTAATGCTAGTGAAATTGAAAAACTAACAAATAATGCAATATCTATAAACAATAAAATTCTATATACACAAAGCGATATAAAATACTTAACTGATACACTTGATAAAAAATTAATAAGCATTAATATTCAAAAAGAATACAACTCAACAAGTAATAAAGTAAAAACAAACCTTCAAAATATTATTTATTTTGCAAGTGATTATTTACATTATTTTATAATAATTATATTTATAATCGCTTTCATTTGGATTTTAAGATTAATAAAGTTATTAATTACAAAAAGTTTTAACAGTGTAAAAAATAAGAAAAAATATACACCTCCAAAAATAAACGAACCACATTTTTAAAAGGAAAGGATGAAAAATGGTAAAAATAGTAAAACCTTCATACGAAATCTTAACTCCAATAAATGGTGATGAAATCTTAAAATTAATTGAACTTGCAGGAAGAACTTGCTACAAATCAAACGACTTAATTACCCCTGATTCGGCAAAGGGTTTTGTTGAAAGAATTGCAAAACGAGGACACGAATCAGTAATAGAACACTACAATATAACCGTTCGCTTTATATGTAACAGAGGGTTCACCCACGAACTTGTCAGACATAGACTCGCTGCATATTCCCAAGAATCAACAAGATATTGTAATTATACAAAGGATAAATTCGGCTCTGAAATAACTGTAATTAAACCTTTTGAAATAGAAGAAGGCACAAAGGAATTTGACCTTTGGAAATCAGCCATGGAAAATGCTGAAAAATCATATATGGCAATGATGGAAAATGGTTCCAAGCCAGAAAATGCCAGAGGAGTCCTTCCAATCGATATTAAAACAGAAATAGTAATCACAACTAATTTAAGAGAGTGGAAACATATCTTTGAACTAAGGACAAGCAAAGCCGCACATCCAAGTATGCGTGAACTTATGATTCCATTATTAAAGGAGTTTCAATCAAAAATACCTGTAATATTTGATAACATTGAACCAAACTCTTAAAAAAAACTTGATAAAATCAATATTGCTTTATATAATTATAAAGAAGGAGAGAGAAAGATTTTAAAGCATTTATTAAATAATCGTAAAATAATTACAAAAATTTCAACAATTTTTGTGGTGTTTGCATATATCTCTCACCCTGCTCTTTCTGAAATAAGAAATAGTGATAAATATAATGATTATATTTCAATAATAAGAAATATTGATTTCTATTCAAACCGTTCAAAAGATAACTTTTCAAATGCACTTGCAAACGAATATAAATCCCTCGCTTTGTATAAGGCTCAATACACTAATGATTTAAACGATGCAAACAAATTTGCACTTAAATCATTAACCGCATACTATGGTGAACGGGTAAAACCTGAAAATATTTATTTAAGAAATCTATCAATAAATGATATAGTTTTAATAAGCAATAATTATGATGATTTATTAAAAATATTATCATCAGAGGTTCAAAATACTTACCCTCAACTTACAGCAGACGCACAAGCAAAGTTTGATTGCTGGGTCGAAAGTGAAGAAGATGGTCTAACAAAACAAGCAAAAAATTGCAAAGAAAGATTTTTTAAAACAAAGCAAAAACTTCTTTCAATAATTGATACTGATTGTTTTAAATGTAAAAATCAAAAGAAAGAAACAAAAACCACAACTGTAACAAAATTAAAACAATTTGATGGTAAACATATTTCTATACCAAAATGGCCAAATATGCCACTTTTAAGGAATAACCCACCTCAACCTGTAATAATTGCACAAGATAGCATAAGTAAAGATATACAAAAAATAAATGAGTATATAAAAAATATTGAAAACACTTTAACTTATATAAAAAATAACCAAAAAACAACTCAGGTAATAAGGGATGTTAAAGGTAAAGAAACTATTGTTGTAAATGATCCAAATACTGCAACAAAATCGGATATTGAAAATATAAAAAAATATCTTGAAAACCTTCAATCACAACTTAATGAATTAAAGGCAAAAAACAATAATGCAGATTTTGAAAATCTTGAACAACGCATTGATGAACTATCAGAACAAATTGATGCTATAGAAATTCCAGATTGTGCTGTTGAAGAAGAATTTGATGATGAAGAAAATGAGTATAATGTAATTGACGAAGATGATTATATAGAAGAAGAAATCTTTGATGCGCCTTCTGAACTTCTTCCATTTGAAATATTCTTTGATTGGAACAAATCTGATGTCGATTACAAATTCCTTCCACAATTAAAGGATATTTCGGATAAGGCTCTTTCCTCAAAAGAAACTATCATAATACAGGGACATACTGATACATCAGGAAATTCTGAATATAATCAGAAACTTTCCGATAAACGAGCAAAGGCTGTTGCAAAAATAATAGAATCTTATGGAATTCCATCTGAAAAAATCACACTTCAAGCAATGGGTTCGACCGATTTAAAAGTTCCAACTGCAAATGGTGTCAAAAAAGCGGAAAATCGTCGCGTTGTAATAAAATAATCTTATAAATTACTCTTGTAATACATAAAATTTTATAATAAAATAAAATTACTTTTTTAACAAACGGAAAGGAAATAAAATGTCAAACTTAAAGACTATAAATGATATTCAAGATTTAAAAGGTAAAAAAGTTGTTGTTCGTGCTGACCTTAATGTTCCAACAGAAGGAACAAAAATCACCGACAACAGCCGTATTGAAAGATTTGCTCCTACTGCAAAATTATTATCTGACAAAGGTGCAAAAGTTATAATAATAACTCACTTCGGTCGTCCAAAGGGTAAGAAATCACCTGAATTTTCAACAAAGATTCTCGTTGATAACTTATCATCTGCTATCGGAAAACCTGTTGAATTTGTTGATGATACAATAGGTGATACAGTTACAGCAAAAATCAACGAGATGAAAGATGGCGACATAATACTTCTTGAAAATGTTCGTTTCTATAACGAAGAAGAAGCAAACGATTCTGAATTTTCAAAAAAACTTGCCTCCCTTGGTGAATTATATGTAAACGATGCTTTCTCAACTTCACACCGTGCTCATGCTTCAACAGAAGGTATTACAAAATATCTTCCATCTTATGCTGGTCTTCTTATGGAAGAGGAAGTTAACGCCCTAACCTCTGCACTTGAAAACCCAAAGCATCCTGCTATTGCAATAGTTGGAGGTTCAAAAGTTTCAACAAAACTTGCTGTCCTTGAAAATATAACTAAAAAAGTTGATGCAATAGTAATTGGTGGTGCTATGGCTAACACTTTCCTTTTGGCACAAGGTTATAATATCGGTTCTTCTATGGCAGAAGAGGATATGAAAGATACCGCCCTTAAAATCATAGAGGAAGCAAAGAAAAACGGTTGTGAAATTATACTTCCTGTTGATGTATGCGTTGCAAAAGAATTTAAAGCAAACGCAGAAAACAAATTCGTTGGCATTGATGATGTTGATGGCGACTGGAAAATTTTTGATATTGGTCCAGAAAGCTCAAAAATCCTTAACGAAAAATTTGCCGAAGCAAAAACAGTCCTTTGGAATGGACCACTTGGCGTATTTGAATTAGTCCCATTTGACAGAGGCACAAACGAACTTGCAAAAACAGTGGCTAAACTAACCCGTGATGGAAAAATCATTTCTGTTGCAGGTGGTGGTGATACTGTATCTGCCCTTAACAACGCAGGTGTAGCAAAAGACTTCACCTACATTTCAACTGCTGGCGGTGCATTCTTGGAATGGTTAGAAGGTAAAACTCTTCCTGCAATTCCACCATTGATGAAATAAAAAAAAAGACTCCCGCCTAAAAACGGGAGTTTTTTTTATCATAAAAATTCTATTGACTTTACATAAATAAAAATATTAAAATAAAATAGGAAAGTCTAGAGGGAGAAAAATATGCGCCAAATACCATCATTAAAAAAACCAACCCAACCATCAATTAATATTTTAATTTTACAAACTTTAAGCAAAACTCTTTATAATAAAGAGTTTTTTTATTACCAAAATCCTCTGTCAGAAGTTGAAAATCTGACATACGAAGAAGCAATAAAATATCTGACAAATTTAGATACAGTATATTTCGACCTTAACAAAAAAGAAAAAAAGTTATATAGAAAATTAGAAGAAGTCATAAAAGAATATAGTAACCAAAAATAACACTAGAATACTTTCAAAAAATATGATATAATTCTTTTAAGAATATAAGGAGAATCAATATGAAATTTAAACTTCTATATAATGGTGAAATAAAAATCAATCCAAAAAAAAGAAGCCAACATTTACACGATATAAGAATGGCAATATCTCCTCAACTTGAACGACTATCCGAAATTTCCCCTTACAATACTATAAAAGAAAGAATGAATAAAACTAAATCAAAGGGGATAAAGGAAATAAATGGTGTAAAATTTTTTCCAATAATCCGTCCAGAGTTAAATTTACTTGCAGAACTTGATATACAAATAATGCACCCAGAACTTCTTGAAACTCCAAGGGCTGATATTGATAATAGAATGAAAACTTTACTTGATGCACTAAAACGCCCACAAAATGCACATGAACTTGCCGAACATATTAATAAAAAAGATATTATATATACACTTCTTGACGATGACCACCTTGTCACAAAAATGACTATCAATACAAGCCATTTATTGTATAAAGAACAAAATACTAGTCCTAATCACGACTACGATTTATTGGTAATAATAACCGTAAATATAAGAGCGTCAAAGGGAACTATGGAAAACCTTGCCGTAATAGTATAGGAGAAAAAAGAAATGAAAAATAAAATCAATACAGAAAAATCACGCATAATGCTACTTTGTGGAATATTTGGTATCTTTGGCTTTCACGAATTTTACCAAAAACATTATTTAAAAGGTTCTATCTATATACTCCTTGACTTAACAATATTCGGTATAATTATTTCCGCACTTTGGGCAATACTATCCTTATTAAAAATGGTTTTAAATAAAAAAAATACCGACGAAGAATTTGTGCTTGGAATAATTTTCTTAATTATCCAACTTTTTATAACAACTTATATGTTAAAAAATGCAAACACAAATGTCATATATGAAATAAAAACAACAACAGAATCGGGCAATAACAAATCTTCAACAAATTATAAGGCAACAGGAATTACCGCAATAATTCATAACCAACTTAAAAATTAATTAAGCGGTGAAATCCTTATTTCAATCCTGTGATTAAGAAGTTGCCCTTCCCTTGTCGCATTATCAGCAATCCACATACTTTCACCCATACCATTTATAAAGATTCGCTCAGGAATAATCCTTAACTTTTTAACTCTAAAATTCATAAAATAATCAGCAACACTCTGCGCCTCATTCACAGACTTACGAAGGTTATCATTCTTTTTTCCAACACTGGAAGTATGCCCTGTAATTTCAATAAAATTCCTATTATATTGGGACAAAGTCAAAAGCATATTATCAAGTTGAGGCTTTATAGATGAAAGAATATTCAAATTATCATCTAAAATTATATGCGATTGTATAGTTAAAATAATATCAGTTCCAGCCATCTGATAAGTAATATTAGTCTTTTCCAAATCTGGTATCAAAGCATTAAACAAACTATTCATATAAGCCCTAGAATCAGCAATTTTCAAAGGTTCTATTCCAAGTTTTATAAGTGTTGGTTTTTGCACAATCTTACTTTTTCCAGTCAAAGCACCAAATGATGCAGACGAAGTATTAACAACCTCTGGTGCAGAAGAACACGCCACACACAAAGAACAAACAGAAACTAAAAATATTTTTTTTAACAATTTAAATTTCCTCTTTCCAAATAATAAAAAACTCTCTATAATAAAGCAATATAACAAATTTTATAAAAAAGCAATAAAAATGATATGTTTAGGTATAGAAAGTAGTTGTGATGAAACCGCCGTTGCCATAATAAATGACAAAGGAGAAATTCTTGCACATCAACTAATTACTCAGTTTGAGGAACACTCTCCTTATGGTGGAGTAGTCCCTGAAATTGCTTCTCGAAGCCACCTAAACTATATTGATAAATTGATAAATAAGGCTTTATCAGAGGCAAACCTTTCAATAAATGATATTGATATTTTTTCTGCCGGCAATGGTCCTGGATTAATTGGCGGAGTAATAGTAGGTGTGAATATGGCAAAATCCTTAGCATTCGCGACAGGAAAACCTTTCATTGCAGTAAATCATTTGGAAGCACACGCCCTTATGCCAATGATGTTTAACAAAGATTTACAATTTCCTTATATGTTACTTCTTGTTTCCGGAGGACATACACAAATTTTAATTGTTGAAGGCGTAGGCAAATATAAAATGCTCGGCACTACCATTGACGATGCCTGCGGTGAATGCTTTGACAAGGTTGCAAAAATGCTAGGTTGGGACTATATGGGTGGAAAGGAAATTGAAAAATCAGCCCTAAATGGAAATAGCAAAGCATTTGATTTCCCACGCCCTATGCTACACTCCCACGATTTGAATTTCTCATTTTCAGGACTTAAAACTGCACTAAGAACTCAAATTGAAAAACTTGAAATTATTGATGAAAAAACAAAATCCGATATATGTGCAAGTTTCCAATCCTCAATAGTTGAAATACTTGATAAAAAACTAAGAAGTGCAATAAATCAAAACAAAAATATAAAACACCTTGTCGCAGGTGGTGGTGTTTCAAGCAATTCAAAGATAAGAGAAACTCTTGAAAAAATAGGTAATGATAACAATATAATTGTATCATTCGCCCCACCAAAATATTGCACCGACAACGGTGTTATGATTGCCTATGCTGGTATTTTAAATTATAAGGCTGGAAAAATTTCACCATTCTCAACAACCCCATATCCACGCTGGAATTTGGAGGATTTATAATGAGCAATTTTGATGAACTTTTTGAAGAATTAACCGAAACTAAATCCCCAATACAAAAGGAAGAACCTCAACCTTTAAAACAGGAAGAAATAATTTTCACTGTCTCCGAATTTTCAAATATTTTAAAGGGAACATTGGAACAAACTTTCAAAAGAATAAAAATAAAAGGTGAAATCATAGGATTAAAAAAACATTCCTCCGGCACCTACTATTTTGATTTAAAAGAAAACTTCGCCGGCAAAGATTACATTCTAAATTGCGTTCTTTGGAAATGGACAAGAATAAATGCAAAAATAGAGGACGGATTAGAAGTAATAATCACTGGAAAAATCACCGCCTACACAGGACGCTCTTCTTATCAAATCACAGTAGAAGATGTAGAGGTCGCAGGCATAGGCGCTCTTCTAAAAATAATAGAGGAACGAAAACAAAAACTAGCCTCCGAAGGTTTATTTGATTTGTCCCACAAAAAACCAATACCAAAATTTCCAAAAATTATCGGAGTTATAACCTCCCCCACCGGTGCAGTTATAAGAGATATTATTCACCGCATAACCGACCGATTCCCCACAAGGATTATAGTTTATCCTGTCGCAGTTCAGGGCGAAGGTGCAGACAAAGAAATCACCGAAGCAATAAACAACTTTAATAAAATGACCCACGATAAACCAGATGTTTTAATAGTTGCCCGTGGTGGTGGAAGTATGCAAGACTTAATGCCGTTTAACGAGGAAAATGTCGTCCGTGCAACTTACAACTCCGAAATACCAATAATTTCCGCTGTGGGACACGAAACAGATACAACACTTATTGATTACGCATCAGATTTACGCGCTCCAACCCCAACAGGCGCCGCAGAAAAGGCTGTCCCAGTTCGCCAAGAAATAATGCTAAACCTTTCTGAGTATTCATCACGATTCTTATCAACTATTATCAGGTTATTTGAAAACTTTAACCTTAAAATTTCAAACCTTTCAAACCGAATAAAAAATCCAACCCAATTTATTGAGGATTCAATTCAACGACTTGATGATAAATCAACAAAACTTGATTTGATAATGAAAAATAAACTTAACATACTTAATGATAAAATACATTTTGCAAATACTATGCTTGAAAGTTACTCTTTCAAAAATGTTCTTAAACGAGGCTATTCTATAGTTTGGAACAATAATGAAATCATCAGCAGTAAAGATGATTTACAAAAACTTTCCACCGCACAAATCGAATTCGCAAACGGAAAAATCAATATATTTACATCAAAAAAAGAGGTAAGCCAAAAACCTACCTCCAGTAAATCAAATAAGAAAACCGATTCTTCACAAGGAAGCCTATTTTAATAGGTAACGAAAATTACAAGAAACTCTTTCAAAATTCTTTGCAACTTTGTCCGTTGCTTCATAAATTTTATTTATATGTTTATCAAGAATTTTTTCATCTGTTTTTATTTCTTTTCTTATTTGTTTTTCCTTATATTGATGACATTCTTTTTCCATATCATTTAAATTTTTAATATTCATAATACACCTCTATCTTTCATTAGAATAATCCCATTTAATTTTATCAACAGATCTCAAAGAATTTATAACAGACACTACGGAACCAACACCTAAAACTGCACCTGCAAAAATTAACTTTTTTGCGACATCAGGATTTCTATCAATAAGTGCTAAAATTGCAATAATATCTCCACTTAATAAAACATTAAAAACATTATTCAAGGCAATTCTTCTATTATATTTTTTAAGTAATGATTTTTTCTTTTCTGATGTGTATTCAACACCATGATAAGTTTCATTTGCCATTTTTTGCACATCTTCTTGTTTTAACATAACAAACTCCTATTTTTCATTATTAAATAAATCTTCATCTTTTTTTGAATTAACAGGAAATTCGTGAATAATAGAACATTGATTATATGTTTTACCAGTAATTTCCTTTTCCACATTATCATCTAATGAAGAAATTTCTTTTTTTATTGTATCAATAAATTTTAAAAAGTCCTCTTTTTTTTCAAAATTATAATAAACAGACGCAAAACGAATATATGCCACAATATCAAGATTAGAAAGTATATCCATAACAAGGACACCAATCTCACGAGAAGAAATTTCAACCTCTCCACTTGCTTCCAACTGACGCTGTATCGATGATACAATTTTATCAATTCTTTCATCAGTAATAGGTCGCTTTTTACAAGCAATCTTAACAGATTTTAAAAGCTTTTCTCGCTCAAAAGGAACCACTATTCCATTTGATTTTTTAACCATAACTTCCTTTAATTGAACACGTTCAAAGGTAGTAAATCGAGAACCACATTCTGTGCAAAATCTACGACGCTTTATGTAAGAACCATCCTCCGCAACACGAGAATCTTTTACCTGAGTATCAACAGACGCACAAAACGGACAACGCATATTACCCTCCTATCCAATATCTTCTTTTAAAACTTCAATATTCGCCCCCAACGAGCGCAAATTTTCAACAAAGTTTTCATAACCTCTGTAAATATGATAAACTCTGTGAAGTATAGTTTCACCATCAGCAACAAGCCCCGCAATAGTAAGCGATGCTCCACTTCGTAAATCTGATGCCATAACATCAGCACCGCAAAGAGATTTCACCCCAGTAAATTTTGCAGTATTATCACCTAAAATACGAATATCAGCCCCCATACGAATAAGTTCCGGCACATACATCAACCTGTTTTCAAAAACAGTCTCTTTCAATAATGATACTCCATCTGCAATAGTCATTAATGTCATAAATTGCGATTGCATATCAGTCGGAAACCCTGGGTATTGAGAAACCTCCACATTAACAGATTTTATCTTTACCCCTCTTGCATCAGCAATAAATCCATTATCTGTATTTGTAATCTTAACACCCGCATCTTTCAATTTATCAATAACAATTTCCATTTTTGAAACATCAGCATTGCAAATTTCAATACAACCAGAAGTCATAGCAGCAGCCACAGCATAAGTTCCTGCCTCCAATCTATCAGGCATTACAGAATATTCACAACCATGAAGTTTATCAACACCTTGTATCCTTACAATATTAACTCCATCTTTTATTTCACGAGAAATCTTTGCTCCCATTTTGTTAAGCATATTTATAAGATCATCAACTTCCGGCTCTATTGAAGCATATTCAATAACAGTTTCACCTTCCGCCAAAACAGCAGCCTCTATTGCATTAACACTTCCACCATGAGTAGTAATCGCAACGCCATTTTGATGACGAACAAGCCCACTTATTACACCACCTTGAAGTCGTTTAACTCCGTTCATTGAAGGTGCTTCACCAACAATATAACCATAATGAATTTCAATTTTTGCCCCCAATGCTTCCATAGCAAGCAAATGAATATTAACTGGACGCTGTCCTATCACACAACCACCTGGAGAACTGACTTTTGCCTCACCACATCGTCCCATTAATGCACCCAATACATAAATAGATGCACGCATTTTTTTCACAATTTCATAAGGAGCCTTCACACTTTTTACAACAGGAGTATGAAGTTTCATTGTATGATTTTCTTTGTCCCATTCAACCGATGTTCCAAAATTAGAAAGCAAATCAATCAAAGTTTGTATATCCGACAAATTAGGAACATTATGAAGTATCATAGGTTCAGCAGTCAAAAGAGTAGCAGACATCAACTCCAACACAGAATTTTTTGCACCCCTAATATTAACACTACCATTAAGTGGTTTTCCACCAATTATTTTGAAATAATCCATCATAAAAAAATTCCTTTCTTAATAAATACCATCAAAATTTGTTTGATTATCATTTAAATCAGATTCGTCAGAAGAAGATGAAGCATCATCAAAACCCGAAGATAAATTAGTTTTATTTAAAATAGTATTTTCAGTTCCTTCACGAAAAGCCTCTAAAATAACATTAAAATTGTTATCCATAATTGTTGCAGGTTTTCCTGTCTCCCTATTTACACGAACAAAACTTACCCCTTCCGGCACACGGAAAGCGACATCCTTTTTATCCTTCAAAACTTCTTGCATAAAATCTTTAAATATAGGCGCAGCAAGAGAACCTCCAGCAGCATAACTTCCCAAACTTTTTGGTTGGTCATAACCTAAGAATACACCAGCCACCAAATCAGGAGTTCCCCCAACAAACCAAACATCTTTCTGGTCATTGGAAGTTCCAGTTTTTCCACCAATAGTTTTACCTTGTATCCTTGCTTTCCAACCACTTCCGCGTTCAACAACACCTTGCAATATATTAACAATTTGATACACAGAAACAGGATCAGCCAACTGCTCCCTATTATCAGGAATTTCAGGAGGAAGCAACTCTGGCGACCATTCAATCATAGAACAATTTTCGCAAGTATGTTTATCAGATTTATAAACTGTTTTTCCATTTCTGTCTTGCACCCTATCAACAACGATAGTTTCTAATTTCTTACCTCCATTAATAAGTTGCGCAAATGCAGAAGTCAAATCAATAAGAGTTGTATCACCACTTCCAAGAGCCATAGAAAGATTTGGATCATCAACTTTTTTATAAACACCAAATTTCAATGCAGTCTTAATAAAGTTTCTAACTCCAACATCTTTTGCAATCCTAATTGTTGGATTGTTTTTTGATTTTTCCAATGCACGCCTAAAAGTAATTTCACCAGCAAAAGCATTATCGTAATTTTCAGGTCTCCATAACTCACCATCACTTTTTTCTAACACAACAGGAGCATCAAGAATAATACTCGAAGGTGTGTAATTTCCAGTTTCAAGAGCAGTCAAATACACAAAAGGTTTAATTGTTGACCCAGGTTGACGATATGCTTGTGTTGCACGATTAAACTTACTTCTTGTATAAGAAAAACCACCAACCATCGCAAACACACGACCAGTATGTGGATCAAGCACAACCATAGAGCCATTAAGTTCTGGCACTTGTTGAAGAGAATAAGTTCCCTCATCTGCATTTTTAAGTTTTACAAAAATAATATCCCCAACATTCAAAACTTGCTTTACAGAAGAAATAGCAATATCTGATTTTTTATCGTCAACAAGTCTTCTTGCCCAAACCAAATCAGAAAGTGGAACAATTCCTTTATTTCCATTTACAAAACCAATCTCTGCACTATCATCTTTGACCGATATTACAATAGCCTTTTTCCAACCATCATCTTCCATTCCAGAAACCATAGCCTCCCTAGAAAGAAGCACTTGCCAAATTTCCTTATTATTCTTTTCTATCTGACTTACTATTGCAGGATTAGAAAGCCATTCTTCATCATTTATATCAATGTTTTTTTCAGCACCACGCCAACCGCGTTTTCTATCAAAATCAATCAAAGCCTTTCTTAAAACTCTTGTCGCAATTTCTTGATATTTAGGATTTATAGTAGTTCTAACTGCAAGCCCACCGCTGTAAAGTTGTTCTTCACCATAAATACCAGAAAGCAATTTTCTAACTTCCTCAGAAAAATATAATGAATACCTTTGTTGCTTTGAAATGAAACTTTCATTAACAACAATATCTTCTAACTTTGCAGAATCAGCCTCTTCCTTAGATATATAACCATCTTCCTTCATCCTATCCAAAACATAATTACGCCTTACAATAGCCCTTTCCTTATTTGTTATAGGATTATAGGTGCTTGGAGCCTTTGGAAGTCCAGCTAAAAATGCACACTCAGAAAGTGTAAGTTCATCCAAAGATTTATTAAAATAATTAAGTGCCGCCGCAGCCACACCATACGAACGAAATCCCAAAAATATTTGATTAAAATAAAGCGTTAAAATATGACGTTTTGAAAATGCACGCTCCATTTTAAGTGCCAAAATTATTTCCTTTATCTTTCTAGTCATAGATTGCTCTGATGAAAGGAAAAAGTTTTTTGCCACTTGCTGGGTAATAGTTGAAGCCCCAACCATACGCCCTCTTCCAAGTATTTTACTTTTTATATTTGTAAAGAAAGCCCTTATAATACCAACAATATCAATACCACTATGACTCCAAAAATTTTTATCCTCCGCCGCAATAAATGCGTTCATAAGATTTGGTGGCACATCTTTAAGTGGAACATAAATCCTTTGTTCCGTTGCATATTCAGTAAGCAAAGTTCCATCACCAGCATAAAACCTGCTTGTCACAGGAGGCTTGTATTCCGCCAACTGATTATAATCAGGAAGATTAACACCGTATTTCATAAATACAAAAATAAAAAGAAATAAAAATGCCAATGAAAAAAAGAATAAAGACATAAAGATAATTTCCAACTTACTTCTTTTTTTCTTTTTAACAGGAGTATTTGTTTCATCAACTTTTTGTATATTAGTTTTTTCCAAATTCTCTTTAACTTCCACTTCAACCTCTAAATCTTAAATTAAAACAAAATCATTCTAGTATCAAATTTTTCCTTTTACAAGATAAAAATTACTCAATAGCATACAAAGACAAACCATTCCTTGAAAGCCACTTTTGAGCCTTTTCCACATCACCATCATAAATTTGCTTTACAACTCGCCAAAATCTGTATGAATGATTAAGTTCTGCAAGATGCGCCACCTCATGCGCCACAATATAGTCAATCACAAAAAGCGGAGCAAATGCCAACCGCCAAGAAAACGACAAATTTCCATTACTTGCGCAACTTCCCCATCTGGAAGTAGTATCTTTTACAGCAATCTTTCCAAACTCCACTTTTAAAATAGAAGCATAATACTTAACCCTTTTACAAAAATATTTTTTTATTTCAGATTTTGCAAAATCCTTCACTCGCCTTCCTAAAAATTCCTTATTTCCAGAAACAAAAATATACTCACCCTCTATCCAAACACCACGCCTTGCATTTGGAATATGCGAAATTTTATATTTTTTTCCCAGCAAAGAAATCACAGCACCATCACAAATAGTCATTTTATCAGGCACCTTTTCAAGTTGTTTTGACACCCAATCTTTTTTTGCTTCCAAAAATTCAACCGCCTTACTCCTGCTTACAAAAAAAGGATAACTGACTTTTACCACTTGCTTTGCAAGATTAGGTGTTATTTTTATAGATTTAGAAGATAAAGATTTAATAAATTCCACTGGAATTACTTGCACAATTCCACCATTTTTCTTTATAACAAAGGAATATTCAAAAGGCTTCATTTTAATTCTTTAATACCCTGCCTTGCAAGTTCATCAACTCGCTCATTTTCAATATGTCCATTATGCCCCTTCACCCAATGCCAAGAAATATTGTGAAGAGATGAAAGTTCATCAAGTTTCATCCATAATTCTTTATTTTTCACAGACTTTTTTTGAGAATTTTTCCAATTATTCTTTTTCCACCCAATAATCCATTCGGAAATTCCATTTTTAACATACTGACTGTCTGTCCAAACATCAACATCACATTTGTATTTCAAAAGTTTTAATGCCTCAATCACAGCGGTCAATTCCATTTGGTTATTTGTGGTATCCTTCTGCCCACCATAAATTTCACGCCTTTTATCACCACTTATAAGCAAAGCCCCCCAGCCACCATTTCCTGGATTTCCACTACATGCACCATCAGTATAAATAACAACTTTCTCACTCATTTCTTGATTTTCCATTCTTTTTAATGTTATATTGTAAATATTATAAATAAAGGAGAGTAAAATGCAACAAAAAGAAATTGAAAATTTAACCCTTATGTCAAATGCTGTTCGCTTTTTATCAGTAGATATGATAACAAAGGCAAAATCAGGTCACCCAGGTCTTCCTATGGGATTATCCGAACTTGCAACCACACTTTTTGCAAAACATTTAAGATTTTCCGCAAACTTCCCAAAATGGGAAAACCGCGACAGATTTGTTTTGTCCGCAGGACACGGCTCCGCCCTACTTTACAGTCTTTTATATCTAACTGGATATAAAGATATATCCTTAAATGATATAAAAAATTTCAGGCAATTAAACTTTCCAACCGCAGGACACCCAGAATACGGATACCTTGACGGTATAGAAACAACAACCGGTCCACTAGGCCAAGGTATAGCCACTGCAACAGGTATAGCAATCGCAGAAAAAATCAAACAAGCAAAACTTGGTGAAAATATTATAAATAATAAAGTTTATGTCATTGTTGGTGACGGTTGTCTTATGGAAGGTATATCAGAGGAAGCAATCTCCCTTGCTGGCACACTTAATCTAAACAATATGATTGTAATCTGGGATAATAACAATACAACTATTGACGGCACCGCCGATATTGCAAACAAAGTCAATATGATAGAAAGGTTTAAGGCTAACAACTGGAACACATTTGAAATAAAAGATGGATATAATTTCACCGAAATTGATGAAATTCTAACCCTGGCAAAATCATCTGATAAGCCAGCCTTTATATCAGTTAAAACTACCATAGGTAAAGGTCTTCCAGAACTTGAAAATACATGCAAAGTTCACGGCTTCCCTTTATCAGAGGAGCAAAGGGCAACTATGGCAAACCTTATTGGCTGGAACTACCCAGCATTTGAAATTCCAACCGATATTTTATCCCTTTGGAACGAAGTAGGACATAAGTATGATGAGGAAGTTAAAATCTGGAACGATAAAGTAAAAACTCTATCACAGACAAAACAAGATTTCTTAAAACTTATAGAAACTAAAAATGAACCAGATTTAAAGGAAGTTTTCAGCACACTTAAAGAAAACTTTATCAAAGATAATTTTGCAAAGGCAACCAGAAATGCAAACGGCGAAATTATAAAAGCAATTACACCTCACATTGAAAATTTAATAGGTGGCACCGCGGATTTAAGCGGTCCAACCTGCACTAAAAATGAAAACAGCAAAACAATTACTGACAAGGATTTTAATGGAAACTTTATCGAATATGGAATAAGAGAACACACAATGGGAGCAATTTTAAACGGGCTTTCACTTTCCGGTTTCAAACCTTACGGCTCAACATTTTTAACATTTGTTGACTACTTAAAACCTGCACTTCGTCTTTCCTCTATTATGAAACAAGGGGCAATTTACATCTTCACACACGACAGTTTTATGCTTGGCGAAGACGGTCCAACCCACCAACCTATCGAACATATAGCAATGCTTCGCGCACAACCAAACCTAAACCTAATCAGACCAGCCGATGCCATAGAATCTGCTGAGGCATGGGAAATCGCACTTCAAACAAACAATATGCCAACCGCAATTTTATTTTCTCGCCAAAGCACTCCATTACTAAGAAAGGACGCAAAGGAAAACAAAACCGCCTTAGGTGCTTATGTAATAAGCGAGGCAAAAAAGGACCTACCACAACTTTTAACCATAATTGCAACAGGAACAGAGGTTGCCCTTGCCATACAAACACAAGAATTACTCCTTAAAAAGGACGGCATAAATGCAAGCGTAGTTTCTATGCCATCAATGAACTTGTTTGAAATGCAAAGTGATGATTACAAAGAATCTGTAATCCCAAGCGAAACTATTACAGTATCAATAGAGGCAGGCTCCACCTTCGGTTGGTCAAAATACGCCGATATAAATATAGGATTAGACAGGTTCGGTGCCTCCGCCCCAGCAAAGGACTTAATGGAAAAATTCGGCTTTACCCCAGAACTTCTTGCAAGACAAATAAAAGAACAATTATAAAAAATAATCCCCTCCATCAAAATGAAGGGATTTTTAATTTATCTTTGCTTTACGCCATCAATTTCCAAAATATACTCTACATAAGGTATTAACATATCACCTTCATTGGCTTTATACTTCAATTGTGCCCCCTCTTTTAATTGATTAGCAATAGGAAATCTAGGTAAATCTTGTTTATCTAAAATTATTTTATTTTCAATTGTATTTTCATCACCATTGTTATCAATTAAAAACATAACATAATCTTCTTTTGATTTTACTTCAAACTTTTTTACTATTTTTCCTTCATATATAGGATGTATTAAAGGTTCTTTACCATCAATTTCTAAAATATCATCTAAAGATATTTTAACATTTTTTCCAAAAGAACAATCTTTATACTTCAAATGTGAACCTTCTTTTAATTGATTAGAAATTGGAGATTTTCTAAAATATTCTTTACTTATAGTTATGGAATTTTCAATAGTACTTTTATCTCCATCCTTATCTATAAGAAATCTAATATAATTATCTTTTTTTGTTTTTACTTCAAATTTTTTTACTATATTTCCTTCATATATTAGATAATTTCTAATATTATTATTCGGCCTTACCCCATCAATTTCCAAAATATCATCAAAATTTATACTGTCATTTTTACCGAAAGAACGATCTACATATTTAAACTTTGAACCTTTTTTCAATTGATCACTAATTAAATATTTCGTATATTTATCAGGACATATTACAATTTCAATAGTGCTTTCATCACCATCCCTATCTGCTAAAATTAAAAAATAATTTGCTTCTGGAATCTTTACTTCAATTTTATCTACTATTGTTGCATTATATATAGGATATTCCACAACTTGCACATTATAATCATATTTTCTTTTTCTAGAAGCATGAGCCCGTGCCATAGCATTAGCTGTATGTACAGGCGATATTGCATTAACAGAGTTAATTAATAAAACAGATAATATTAAACTCATAATAATTTTATTTTTTTTCATTTTACCCTCATTCTTTTTTTTTATAATAATAATTTTATCAAAAATTCCTTTACTTATTTTTGCTTTACGCCATCAACTTCTAATACATTCTTTAAATATACCCACTCGTTTTTACCTGTTTTATACTTTATTTGTGAACCTTTTTGTAATTGATCTAAAACTGGATAGTTTTCTAAATCTTCTTTTCGTAAAAATAATATATTCTCAATAGTATCCTCATCACCATCATTATCAATAAATACATATTGATTTTTCGCAACCACTTCAAATCTATCTACTACTGTTCCATCTTTTTTAACTTTACAAGAAAATAATGTCAATAAATTAGCTAATATTATAGCAACAATAATTTTATTTTTTTTCATTTTACACTCACTATGTTTTGTTAATAAAAGAATCGTTTTTTATTCTTAATTACGATATTAAACAAAAAAAAATAAAATGTCAATAAAAAAATATCCCCTCCATAAAAAGGAAGGGATTTTTAATACTTATCTATAAGAAACTATCTACTTACATTATTTATAATTTCATTTTCAAGTAGCCTATTACGAACATCTTCTTTTTCCTCATCCAATTTTCTTTCATTTAATCTTTCTTCAAATGCAACAAAGTCATCATAATTTTTAAAGGTAGCAAAATCATCATAAGAAATACTCATTCCATTAATAAGAAATGATGAAATCTTATCCCCTAATGCAGGCTCATCTGATACACCATTTATATTAGAATTACTTGTAATTCTATTAGCGATAATATCCTTACGCACAAAATATATAATAGAAGAAATAAAGTTTTGCTTAAAATCTTCTGTCTTTGTATTAACAGTAAATTCAAATGGAATTTCTTCTTTTGCCTCCATATAATCAACAACTCCATTAAAAGTTGAAGTCATAGCAACATTAGGAACTTCCACATTTTTATCATGAGAAATATTCAAAGTATTAACCTTATTTCCAACAGAAACGACAGCATCTTCCTCAGAAAAATGCAACTTACTTTTATCACCTATTAAAACAGTTTCGCCTTTAAATTCTTTTTCTTCTGCATTTTCGGTATTATCATCTTCGACATAAACAACAGGAGCATCTTTTTCATCTATATTATCTAACACATACCAAAGAGGATGATGAACAGCATTTTCATCTTCTTCTGTCTCATCTTCATCTTTTTCATTAATTTCTTCATTCACATTCGCACGATTAATAATTTTTTCAGATATTTCAAACCTAGGCTTTTTCTCTGTATTCTTAATTTCAAGAGTATCTTTCAATTTATTAAAGAAAACATCATCACGCACAGAATTAAGATTAATTTCATCTAAATTAATATTTTCCAAAGCATCAATATTTCCTGACTTTAAAAGATTTAAAAATCCATTCAATACAAATTTATATCTAATTTTATCCAGTTCATTCATATAAATTAATTTTTCTGATTCTTCATTTATAAAGGAAGCAACTTTGATAAACAAATCCTCTTTTCCATTAAATTTTGTATCTAAAACATTTAACAAACTTTCCGCAGTTTTAGATTCTGGAAATTCGTTCACATCAACAAATCTTCCACTTACAGAAGAAAGTTCCTCCACAATTTTATGTTCGGGAAGTCTTTCTTTTAAATTTTCAATTCCTTTTATAAAATCAACCATAACAATTCCTTTCTTTTTTTACTTAAAAATAGTATATCATAAAAAAGGAATATCAGCAAACACTTTTTAATTATTTTTTAACGCATTTATCTGAGTTTTAAAGAAAGTTCTTTGACGCTTTGCATATTGTCGTGTAATAAGGATAATTTTATCTTTCAAATCAGACATAGTCATTTTTCCATCAAGATAATCCTTAATTTCCTTTACCCCTAAAACTTTATAAATACCAGCCCTTTCATCATAACCAAGTCTGTAAAGAGCCTCCACTTCATCAATAGCACCACTTTCAAGCATTTTAGAAGTGCGAAATTTAATTCGTCTTTCAAGTTCACACATTTCAAAATCAACTAACTCTATATCAAATTCCATATCACCAAGAGGTCTTATTTTCTTATTCCTTTGCCAAGCAGACAAAGGCACACCAGTCGCACGAAATACCTCAATCCCGCGAAGTATTCTTTGCTTATCATTAGGAGAAATTCTTGATGCCAAATCTGGATCATACTTTTTCACTATATTATATAAGTCAGCAACCTTTGCACCTATTCCCTCTTTTCTTACTAAATCACGAATTTTTTGAGGAACGCTAGGTATCACAGAAAGACCCTCAGTTAATGCCTTTATATAAAATCCAGTTCCACCAACTACATAAGGTTGCTTTCCTTCTTCAAAAACTTTTTTAATCTCAGCCACCGCAAATTCACACCACTTTGAAGCATCCATTCTTTCATCACCACCAATAAAACCATAAAGTTTATGTGGAACAAGCGCTAAATCTTGTTCACACGGACAGGCTGTAAGTATAGGAAGTTCGCGATAAACCTGCTGACTATCAGCATTTATAATCACACCATTGTTTTTCAATGCCAACTCTATTGCCTTTGCACTTTTACCACTAGCAGTCGCCCCACAAATAATTTTAACTTTTTCTTGCATATTAAAAATCCTTGATATAGTTTCAATTTAGAAATAATATAATGTAATAAAACAAAATAAGCAAAGGATTTTTTGATGTTAGGAATATTTGGAAAAAAATTATCATCAATATTTACAAATAAAAAACTTGATGAGGTAACACTTGAAAGTTTAGAGGAACTTTTAATCACTTCTGACATCTCCTATGATATAGTTGAAAACCTTATCCAAACAATAAAAAAACAAAAATTTGGCAAAGACATCACCGATACAGAAATCAAACAAATTTTAAAGGATGAATTGCTAAAACTTATCCAACCATTTGACACCACATTTGAAATAGGAAACGAAAAACCTTTCTCTATAATAATGATTGGCGTAAATGGAAGTGGCAAAACTACCACCATTGGCAAACTTTGCCATAAATATGTAGCAGAGGGAAAATCAGTATCAGTAATAGCCTGCGACACATTCAGAATCGCCGCAACAGAACAACTTGCCGATTGGGTAAACAAAGCAGGTGCAAAATTAATATCAAAGGACAATGCAAATCCATCCGGACTTGCCTACGACGGATACAACATCGCAAAATCACAAAATGATGATATAGTTTTCATTGATACCGCAGGTCGCCTTTCCAACAATGAAAACCTTATGTCAGAACTTGAAAAAATAATAAAAACTGTAAAAAAAATAAACCCTACTGCCCCTGATAAAACTATTCTAGTCCTTGACGGCAACGGCGGACAAAACAGTATAACCCAAATGGAAAAATTTTCCCAAAATATAAATATTGACGGTTTCATTATCACAAAAACAGAAGGTTCTTCCAAATCAGGCTTTATAATATCTTTGATAAATAAATTTAAAAAACCTGTATATTTCATTGCAAATGGAGAAAAAAAGGACGATATAAAACCATTCTCTTCCACAGAATTTGTAAATAACCTTTTACAATTATAATTTTTTTAAATTAATTATAGATAAGTTCATAAAAATATGATAATATATCCTTTTTTTTAATAAGGAGTATATTATGCAATTAAGAAATTTAACTAAAGAAGAGATGAAAGACAATTCAAGAAATGGTTTTAAACTACTAGATAAAAATGGTAATATGATTGAATATGAATCAAATAGAGAATATTCAGAAAAAGAACTGAAAAAATTATTTACCCATTCAAAATATCTACAAAAATCTAAAAGACATAAAATTTCATCAGTTCTTTTAGAAATACTTAAAACAAAAGTCCTTTAATAAAAAGGACTTTTTTTCAACTAAACAACTATATTTACAATCTTGTTTTTAACAACAATAATCTTCTTTATCTCTTTCCCATCAATATATGGTTTCAAAGCATTATTATCTAAAACAAGAGTTTTTACCTCCTCATCTGATAAATCCACAGGCACACTCATTTCCAAACGCTTTTTACCATTAACAGTAATCACAATATTTACATCAGATGATTTTATTTTTTCAGGGTCAAACTTAGGGAATGGCTCAAAATCAATTCTTGAACTATGTCCCAGCATTTCCCAAATTTCACTTGCAATATGAGGAGCAAATGGGTTAAGAAGTTTTGCAAATACCTCCATCATAGAAACTGGAATTTTTTCCAAAGTAATCATATAATTTGAAAGCACCATTAATGATGAAACCGCAGTATTAAACTTCATTGTTTCTATTCTCTCACTAACATCTTTAATAGTTTGATGTAAGAACATCTCATCCTTTTCAGTCATAGGTATATCAGCAACATTTTGAGCCAAATCATAAACCTTCTTCAAAAATCTATGAATACCTATCATAGAAGTAGTGGACCAAGCCGCTGCCTGATCAAATGGACCAATAAACATTTCATATACACGAAGAGTATCAGCACCATACTCATTTACAATATCATCAGGATTTATAACATTACCCTTTGACTTACTCATTTTTTCACCATTTGATGCTAAAATCATCCCATGAAGAGAACGCTTTTTATATGGCTCATCATATGGCAAAAGTCCCATATCAAACAAAGCCTTATGCCAGAAACGAGAATACAACAAATGGCGAGTCACGTGTTCCGCACCACCTTCATACCAATCAACTTGTCCCCAATAATCAAGAGCCTCCTTCGAAGCAAATTCCTTATCATTATGTGGATCCATATAACGAAGATAATACCAAGAAGAACCAGCCCAAGTTGGCATAGTGTCAGTTTCCCTTTCCGCATCACAACCACATTTCGGACATTTAGTCTTTACCCAATCTGTCGCCTTTGCAAGTGGGGATAATCCCTCATCAGTTGGCAAATAATCATCAACATCAGGAAGTGTTAAAGGTAAATCCTTCTCATCCAATGGCACCCAACCGCAATGTGGACAATTTACCATAGGTATAGGCTCACCCCAATATCTTTGACGAGTAAACACCCAATCCATCATACGATAATTAACAGAGGATTTACCTAGACCTTTTTCCTCTATCACTTCAATTGCTTTTTTAATTGCATCTTTTGTATTAAGACCATTTAAGAAATCAGAATTTATATGCTCTCCATCAACAAAAGCACATTCTTCATTCACATCAATATCACTTTTTATCACAGGAATAATAGGAAGTCCAAACTTCTTTGCAAACTCCCAATCTCTGTCATCATGCGCAGGCACAGCCATAATCGCACCTGTTCCATACCCCATTAAGACATAATCGGAAATAAATATAGGAACTTCCTTTCCGTTTAACGGATTTATTGCAACAACACCATCTAAACGCACACCAGTTTTTTCCTTTGTAAGTTGAGAACGCTCAAATTCAGATTTCTTTTTTGCTTCATTTTGATAAGCGATAACTTCATCCATATTTTTTATTTGTGATGAAAACTTTTCAATCAAACTATGCTCCGGTGCAATTACCATATAAGATACACCAAAAATAGTATCAGGACGAGTTGTAAACACACGCAACTTTTCATCACTATCTTTTATAGAAAAGTCAACTTCCGCACCCACAGATTTTCCAATCCATTCTGTTTGCATTTTCTTAACACTGTCAGGGAAATCAACAGTCTTTAACCCATCCAAAAGTTTATCAGAATAAGATTGCATTTTCAAAATCCAAGCGGACTTTTTCTTCTTTTGAACTTCACTTCCACATCTCTCACAATGTCCAGCCTCTAACTCTTCATTCGCAATACCAATCTTACATTCTGGACACCAAGAAATAGTTTCTTCTCCCTTATATGCAAGCCCAGCTTTAAACATCTGTATAAACATCCATTGCGTCCATTTATAATATGAAGGGTCAGTAGTATTCACAGTTCCACCCCAATTAAATGAAAAACCCAAAGATTTAAGTTGCTTTATAAAATTATCAACATTTTGCTTTGTCGCAACCGCTGGATGAATATGATTTTTTATTGCAAATCGTTCCGTTGGAAGGCCAAAGGCATCAAAACCCATAGGGAACAAAACATTATACCCCTCTGCTCTTCTTTTTCTTGAAATAATATCCATAGCAGTAAAAGAACGAGGATGACCAACATGAAGTCCAGCCCCCGATGGATAAGGGAATTCCACCAAAGAAAAATATTTCTTCTTTGTTTTATCAATTTTTACATCAAAAGTTTTCTCATTTTCCCATACGGATTGCCACTTTTTTTCAATGGCTTTAAAATCATATTTTTTTGTCATAAATTATCCTTTTTCATTTACTATTTGACATTAAGAAAAAAGTTCCTATTTTTTAAGTTTTTTTATTTACAAATTTTAAAATTGATTATAATATTCAAATTTATTATTAGCAAGATTTTTTTTAAACATAAATTAACAAGGAGTTTATAATGATAAAAAAAATACACGACAAATATATAAATTCTAAACTTGGACAACAAAAGGGTTCAACAAAATTTGTATATATTATATTAATTGCTCTTGTCGCATGGTTTGCATTTGGTATGCTTTTCAGTGCCCCTAAACAAGAAGAAGAAATTGAAACAAAATTAGTAAGGGTTAATGTCGAAAAATTAACCGCAAAAAACATAATTGCTGACATCCTTATCTATGGACATACAGAAGCAAACGAAAAGGTTAATCTTAAAGTAAGAACTTCTGGTATAGTAAAAACTATAAATAAGAAAAAAGGTCAATATGTGAAAAAAGGTGACGCAATTCTAACCATTACAATGGAAGATAGAATGGCAAAACTTCGTGCTGCACAGGCTGCAAAGGACAAGGCAGAAATTGAATACAACACTGCAAAAACTCTTCTTGAACAAGACTTAATTTCACGTGTTGATTTTGTTGCAAGTGAAGCAGGTTACAAAAATGCTCGTGCAAGCCTTGACCAAATAATACTTGATATTGAATACACAGTCCTTCGTGCACCATTTGATGGTGTTGTAAACGAACTTACAGTAGAAGAAGGCTCTTATGTAAAAGCAAGTGATGATGTAGGTATATTTTTAAATCTTAATCCTATAAAAATAAAGGCAGAAATCCCAGAAAAATACATAAGCCGTGTAAGAAAAGGTGTTGTTGCAAATGCCCTACTTTCAAGCAAACAATCAATTGAAGCAATGCTTGTATATGTTGGTTCTATCGCAAACACATCAACAAGAACTTTCTCAATTGAACTTGAAGCAAACAACAAAGATGACAGAATTGCCGAAGGTTTAACTGCCGAAATTTTATTCCCTCTTGATACTATCTCTGCAATAAAACTAAGTGTTTCATCTTGCTTAACATTCGGCGATAATGGTGAAGTTGGTGTAAAAACAATTGATGACGAAAACATCGTTCACTTCTATCCAGTTGAAATAGTAAAAGAAGAATCTGACGGACTTTGGGTATCAGGTCTTCCTGAAAACGCTAATGTCATAATCGCAGGTGCTGAATTTGTGAAAGTTGGCGAAAAAGTAGAACCTAACTATATTGAAAAATAAAATTATTTAAAAAGGAGATACAAATGTCAATAGTAAAATTAGCAATAGGAAGAACAAGGGTATTCTTATTCAGCTTGTTTTTATGCACAATCGCTGGAGTTATGACATACCAAGGTCTTCCAAAAGAATCTTATCCTGACATAAATATACCAAGAATTGTTACCCGCGTAACATACACTGGTATATCACCAGAAGATGGTGAAAGATTGATTGCAAAACCTCTTGAAAAAGAATTTAAAACAATCTCAGGTTTAAAAGAAATGACCAGCAGATGTTACGAAAACTACTGTATGGTTATTGTAGAATTTGATGTCGGACACGATGCAGAAGTCGGTCTTCGTGAAGTAAAAGATGCCGTTGATACAGCAAAACAAACAATGCCTGCTGATATTGATGAACCTGTTGTAAAGGAAATCAATACTTCCGAATTCCCTATTGCTATTGTTAATATCTACGGAACTGCACCAGAAAAAACCTTAATGAATATTGCAAAAAGATTGCAAGATACTATTGAGGCTCTTCCTGGAGTTTTGGAAGCTGAACTTGGTGGTGACAGAGATGAACAAATAGAAATTTTAATTGATCCTGCAAAACTTGACTCTTATAAATTATCAATTGCAAGTATAGGTTCATTCTTAGGCTCTTCAAATATTCTTATTCCTGCTGGAAATATTGAAACAGAAAAGGGTTCTTTCCCTATCAAAGTTCCAGGACTTATTGAAAATGTTGATGATGTTTTAAACCTTCCTATTAAAACAGAAGGTGATGCCGTTATCACACTTAAAGATATCGCAGAAGTAAGAAGAAACTTCGCAAACGCAACCGAATATGTTCGTATGAATGGACAACCAAGTTTGTCACTAGAAGTCAAAAAGAAAACTGGTGGAAACACTATCAATGTTATAACCTTGGTAAAAAAAGTTCTTGAAGAAGCAAAAGATGTAGTTCCAAATAATGTTGTTATAAAATTAACTAACGACTCATCTGAAAATATTACTGAAAACTTAATCGACTTACAAAACAATGTTATATCATCTATGATACTTGTTATTGTTTGCGTTGTGTTAATGCTTGGAACAAGAACAGGTTTACTTGTTGGATTATCAATTCCTATATCATTCCTTATGGGATTATTATTCCTTGGTGCTTTAGGTATTGGTATCAATATGGTTGTTCTTTTCGGTTTAATCTTAGCCGTAGGTATGCTTGTTGATGGTGCCATCGTTATCACAGAATATGCTGATAAGAAAATGACCGAAGGAGCAAACAAAGTTGATGCTTATGCAGAAGCATCTGACCGTATGGCTATGCCAGTTATCGCATCAACACTTACAACTCTTGTTGCTTTCGGACCTCTTATGTTTTGGCCTGGAATCATCGGTGAGTTTATGAAATACTTACCTATATCCGTTATATGTGTTCTTTCTGCATCTTTGATAGTTGCTCTAATCTTTATTCCAATATTCGGTGCAATATTTGGAAAGGCTGGTGCAACAAAAGACAACGATAAAGAACAAATACTTGCAAGTGAAAATGGCGAATACGACAAACTAACTGGATATATGAAGGTTTATTATAATGCTCTATATTTTGCATTAAGCAGACCTTGGAAAATCTTAGGTTTAGTTATAATTGTCCTATTCCTATCATTCTTCACCTATGCAAAATTTGGTGTTGGTGTTGAATTTTTCCCAGAATCAGAACCTGACTTCGTAAATATAAATGTTCACGCTCGTGGTAATTTTTCAATTGAAGAAAAATCTGAATTTATAAAACAAGTAGAAAATTTAATTGAAGAAATGCCTTACTTTGTAAATATATATTCAAGAGCCGGTGCAAAACCTTATAACGCATCAGAAGATACAATTGGATATATTCAAGTTGAATTAAAGGACTGGCAAGAACGCCCTCGTTCAACAAAGATTATAAAGGAACTTGAAGATAAACTGGCTCAAATGTCTGGTGTCATAATTGAAATTGTGGAAGAAGCAAAGGGTCCAGTTTCTGGAAAACCTATTGAACTTCAAATTTCCGCAAACGAAGATAATCAAGAAATAATTGATGCTGGTTATAAATATATAGAAGAAGCCATGAATAAAATAGGAGGATTCGTAAATGTTGAAAACACTCTACCTCTTCCTGGTATTCAATGGGAAATGAATATTAATAAAGCACAAGCGGCAAAATTTGGTGTGACAATATCTTCAATTGGAAGTATCACCCAAATGATAACCAGAGGTGCAAAAGTATCAAGTTATATGCCTGCCGACAGTGACGAAGAACTTGATATAGTTGTTCGTTTTCCAAAGGCTTTCAGAGCATTAAATATGATTGATAACCTTTATGTTGTTGCAAACACAACTTCCTCAGTTCCTCTATCAACCTTTGTTGATATAATTCCTACTCCAAAGGTAAATATGATACAAAGAATTGATGGAAAAAGAATTATAAAGGTTGCTGCCGATGTAGAAGAAGGAACTTATGCTGCTGCAAAAGTTGCTGCGCTAAAAGCATATCAAAAACAAAATCCTCTTCCAAAGGATGTTCAAATCAAATTTGCTGGTCAAGATGAAGACAGTAAAGAAAGTATGGGCTTCGTTATAAAAGCATTCATAGCCGCTGTATTCCTTATGGGCTTTATATTACTTGCTCAATTCAACAGTTTCTATGATACATTTATGATATTGTTCTCAATCTTACTTTCAACAATCGGTGTTGTTTTAGGATTGGTTATAATGCGTGATCCTTTCTCAATCGTTATGACCGGACTTGCTATAGTTTCACTTGCAGGTATAGTCGTTAACAACAACATTGTTTTAATTGATGCCTACAATGAAATAAGAGCAAAAGTAAGTGATCCTTTTGATGCTTTAATAAGAACAGGTCTTCAAAGAATTCGCCCTGTGTATTTAACAACAGTGACAACAATTCTTGGACTTGTCCCTATGGCATTAAAATTAAATATAGATTTCATAAATGCAAATATAACAATAGGTTCCCCATCTATGGATATGTGGTCTGCCTTTTCAAAATCTGTTATATTTGGACTATCTTTTGCAACAATCTTAACATTGATTGTAACACCATGTATGATTTTAATCGGTGTAAATGTCCGAAGCAAATTCCATCATTGGTGGACAACAAAAGTAAGGAAAAATAAAGAAATATAAAATAAAAGCCTCTTTCAAAGGGGCTTTTAAAATATAAAGATTCGCCCACCCTCCCCCCTTTACAAAGAGAAGATAGTGAGAGGACATTAAACAATATAAAGGCGGAGGCGGA
>JBJEXC010000052.1:0-30483 GCA_051885355.1 Alphaproteobacteria bacterium
CTTCCTGCTCTAAATGTGGAGCCGGAACTTATTCCTCTACAGGGGCATCTTCATGTTCTACCTGTCCGGCTGGTTACTACTGCCCTGGCAATAGTGATAAAATTAGTTGCTCTAGCGGATATTACCAAAATGAAACTGGTAAAACATCTTGTAAATCTTGTCCTACTACCACATTTAATTATAAATTGAGATACAATGACAATGTTTCTTCAACATCTATTATTTGCAGTTCTTCATATATAAAATATTACTCAAATACAGTTACAGTTTCTGAATTTAATAAAACATATGTCACTAATATTCCTAAAGACAATATACGTTTTAATTATATATGTGGAAGTACTGTTTTATCTATTGATGATCCTAAATACTCTTCTGAATCTAATGATAGAACTAAACTATACCAGAACTTGATTTATATAACAAAAAATTCTTGCAACAAAGTCACAGGAAAATCAAGTTATACTTTCACTACAGGAGGATGTGGTGATAATCCTAAAAATTTTGAAAAATAAAAAATCCCCCAGCCAAAAACTGGGGGATAAATTTTTGAAATGAAACCTTATTTCTTTGATTTCTTTTCTTTTTCTTCGATACTTGCACCAAGGATATCTCCAAGTAGAGCACCTGTATCTGTTGAGCCATATTCTTTCATTATCTTTTTTTCTTCATCGATTTCATAAGCCTTTATAGATAATGTAATTTGGCGAGTTTTCATATCAACATTTGTAATCTTTGCATCAACTTTTTCATCTACTGCAAAACGCTCTGGTTTTTGCTCTGATTTTGTTTTTGAAAGATCAGATGTTTTTATGAATCCTGGAACATCGTTCACATCAACAACGATACCGTCTTCCTTGATTTCTTTTACAACACAAGTTACAACTTCACCTTTTTTAACTTTATCAAGGGAGGAAGCAACTCTGTCTTCTTTTAATTGTTTGATACCAAGAGAAATTCTTTCTTTATCAGCATCGATTTCAAGAATTTTTGTTTTGATAACCATACCTTTTTGGTAATCTTTAACTGCTTCTTCTGGATTTTTATCCCAATCGATATCTGAGAGGTGAACCATACCGTCAAGGTCGTTACCAAGGGAAACAAATATACCAAATTCTGTGATATTTTTGATTTCGCCTTCGATAACATCACCAACGGAATGAGTTTCTTCAAATTCCTTCCATGGGTTTGGTGTGCATTGTTTTAGACCAAGTGATATACGACGTTTTTCACGGTCAATTTCAAGAACCATTACATCAACTTCACTTGATACTGATAAAACTTTTGAAGGTTGAAGATTTTTCTTTGTCCATGAGATTTCAGATACATGAACTAAACCTTCAATACCATCTTCTAAATCAATAAATGCACCGTAGTCGGTAAGGTTTGTAACGACACCCTTGTAAATTTTACCAACTTCGAATTTATCAATGTTTTGCCATGGGTCATTTTCAAGTTGTTTCATACCAAGAGAAACTCTGCTTGTTTCTGGATCAAAGTTTATAACTTTTACATTAATTTTTTGACCGATTGTGAAAAGTTCGTTTGGATTTGAAACACGTTTCCATGAAATATCTGTTATGTGGAGAAGACCATCAACACCACCTAAATCGATGAATACACCGTAGTCAGTGATATTTTTGATAACACCTTCCATTACATCGCCAATTTTAATATTTTTGATGATTTCGTCGCGTTTTTCTGCTCTATCACCTTCTAAGATTGCACGATGAGAAACTATTAGATTTGAACGAAGTTTATCCATTTTAATGATTTTGAATTCCATAGGTTTGTTCATAATAGAATTCAAATCTTTGATTGGATTAATGTCAAGTTGTGAGGATGGCATAAATGCAGGAACACCGTTTAAATCAACTGTGAAGCCACCACGAACGCGTTCAACAATTTTTCCTTCAACAACTTTGTTATCAGCAACAAGTTGTTCAATTTCTTTCCATACTTCTTCTTTTCTTGCTTTTTCACGAGAAGCGATAAGAGTGCCGTCGTGTCCTTCGTATCTTTCTACGAATACATCAACTATGTCACCAACTTTAATTTGGTCGTTTCTGAATTCTCTTATATCAATAGCACCTTCGGATTTTAAACCAACATTTACGATTACGAAATCCTTTTTTATATCAACTATTGTTCCTTTTGTTACATAGCCTTCAAGTTTTGAGGCTGAGTTATACATTTGATTAAATAATTCAGCGAAGTTTTCACCTGTTGAAAAATTTTCTACATCTGCGTTAAAAACTGATTTTTTTTGAGTCATATTTTTACTTTTGATGTTGGCCTACACTTTTAAAAAAAGTTCGGACTTGTATGAATTAATAATATGTAGAATAGTTTGCATACCCAAAAAATCCCACAAAGTTGAAAGGATTATACATTTTTGAGGGTAAAGAGTCAATAATTATTTTGAGGCGTTTTTCTTTGCTTCTTCTTTTGTATCATTTATTTTTGTGTAGGTTGCAGTGGATAGTCGTTTTCTTTCTTCCTTTATTTTAGAATTTATGTTTTCTCGAAGTATGATTTGATTACCAAAATCTTCGCTTGCCGATTTGCCCTTTTTCTTGTCACTTTTTCCTTCATAGGCGGTAAGGCAAGGATTTTTATCGGCACTTATGTTTTCAAGCCATGATTTTGTTATCATTCCAACGCCTGCGGTAACAAGGATTGCTCCGCCGGTGAAAATACCTGCAACTACTGTGGCAAGTGAGGTTTTAACAACATTTTTTATAACACCGTCTTTGCTTATTATAATAGAAGGTTTTGCCATAGCGCCCTGTATCTTTATCATTTCGGCAAGGCTATTTGATACACCGAATCCTTCTTTTACAACTGTGATGATTGATACATCTAGGTATTCATCACCCAAGTTTGCGGTTCCATCAATAATTATGTTTGCATCCTTTGTTTGGACTGCGATACCTCGATTACTTATTGTTTTACCGTCTTGGATATTTAGATTAACTATTGCACATTCTATGGTGCTTTGTTCCTCCTTTTTATCATTACCGGCAAGTCCACCTATAATATCTTCTCCTATAAATTTAAAGATTGAAGAAATAACATCGTTTGCCATAACAAGATTTTCAATTTTGTATCCTATTAAATCCGAAGTTGTGTAAATTTTGGTATAACCGTTCAAGGTTTTCATAAATTCTTCCAGATTATGACCTACGCCTTTTAGCACTATGTCTATATTTGTATTACCACCTTTGAAAATATCCTTGTATCCTGTGCTTGCGATAATATCACCTATATTGACATCGGTTCCCTTTATTGAAACATCACCGTTGAAAGTATTGTTATCATTATTTGCGATTACATCAACTACAACTTTTCCGCCCATATAATCAATTGAAAGAGGTGCTATTATTGCACTTCCATTATTAAGGTTTGCGAACAACTTTATGTTGTTAATCGCCATTTCTGGCATTGCTTTAAGTTCATCTATATTTAAATGTAAAATGATATTTGCCCAATCTAATTCTTTTATTGGAAGAGGGATATCCCTGAATGCCTTTGGATTTTCAATAACCTTTTTGGGTGTCTTTGGTTTTTCCTTTCCTGTTTTAAGACGTTCAAAATAGGCTGGTTCCCACAAAGGATAGAAAAGTTTTGGAATATCAAATTTTGGTATATATAAATTTGCTTTTATATCTGGTTTTTTATTTAAGACTATATCAATATTACCTGTTAGGTTTGTATCATTGTTATATACTAAATCCAATTTTTTAATTGATGCTATTTTTGGGGTAAGGATAAGTTCAAATTTTGCAACTATGTCATCTATTTTTGGAAGGTGGGCAAAATTGCTTAATGATTTTTGTAAGTCTGGTGATTTTATACTTACATTTGCTGTTAGAGATTTCAATCTTGTTATTTGTGATATTAGGTAAAGTTCTATATCATTAAAATTTAATACTCCTGTTAAAGGGATTATTTCTGTTTGATTTATCATATCATTGATTGAGTAAGTTTTAAAACTTCCATCAACAGTATTTCCTTTATATGTTGCAACAATATCCATAAATGTTGGTGAAAGATAGTTTTTGGCATAGATTAAGAAATTGTTTATAGTCAAATTTTCTTTTATTTTAGTTTTTCTGTTATCGTAAGATATTTTACCATTTTTTATTTGAATACTTTTGATTGCAATTTCAAATTTTTGATGGTTGATAGCCCTTGCCAATACTTGCTCATCATCTTTTATTTTATGGGTAATATCTTCAATAGTTGGATTATCCTTTTTAATTAAATTTTTGAAATTCCAATTTGGGGTTCCTTTTGATGAAATTTCAAGATATAGTTTTGGATTTGTGATTAGGATTGTTTCTACTGAAATTTTTCTTGTAATTAAGTGTTTAAAAGAAAGCATTACAGAAATGCTGTCGGCTTCAAATATATTTTTTGATTTTCCCCAGGAGGTGTTTGATATTGATATTTTTTCCATTTGGACTGCTGGTTCAAAGGAGATAAGTTTCCATTTTATATCGCCTTCTATTGTCACAGGGCGATTAAGGACAAGTTCAAATGCCTTTTGTAAATCATTTTTATATTTATTTGGGTCGACATTGTTGATAAGAATGACTATTCCCACGCAAAAAGCAATTATTGCAAGTATTATTATTCTTAAAATAAGTCTTATTTTTGATAAGATAAAAGACAATATTGATGGTATCTTTTTAAAAAAGTTCACTTTAATTTTTTTTTGCTTTGTTATTTTTTTAGCAGGTATTTTTTTTGCTTTGATAACTTTTTTTTCTTTTACATTTCTTACCATAATACCCCCCTATTAAAAATTCAAATATTTACAGATTTTTTCGAAATGTATTGGCTTTTCTGCTGTAATTATTGGTTTGCCCTCTATTTCAATTTGATAGGCGTGAAGATAAAGTTTTCTTGGCAAATCAATTTCAAACGAATCTTTTAATTTTGAAAATTGGTTTGTGTTTTCATATTTAAAATCGCCTATTATTGGATGCCCCATCTTGCTCATATGAATACGAAGTTGGTGACGACGACCAGTAAGTGGGGAAAGTTTTACAAAGGATAAAATGCCAAATGCTTCGTCCAAAACTTTGTAATCTGTGGTGGCGGATTTTAAATTTTGTTTATCGGATTTTTCCTTTTCATCATCTATTAATATAGGAATTTTTATTGTGCCTTCCTTTTTATTATCATCAAAATTTCCATAAACAAGGGCAAGGTAGGTTTTCTTTATTTTCTTTTGTTTAAACATAGTTGTGATTTTAAGTGCCGAATCGTAATTTTTTGCAATTACCAAAATACCGCTTGTTTCCTTATCAATTCTGTGTGTTAAGCGAAGGGAGTTATTATACTCGGGAAGTGCAATATTTATCAAAGTATCAATATGTTTTGTGATACCGGTTCCACCTTGAGCAGATAGTCCTGCTGGTTTGTTTAGGACGATTATTTCATCATCTTCGTAAATAATAGTTTTTAAAATATCATCAATATCATTTTGTGTATATTTTGTATTGTGTTTAACAATAGTTGTTGGCTCATTTTTATATTCCTCAATAAATGGAGGAAGTTTTAGTTCATCATTTTGAAGAAGTGGTTCGTTATAAGAAACTCTTTTTCCATTTACGCGAATCTGACCTGTCCTACATAGTTTTTGTAAATGAGAAAGGGTAAGTGATGGATAATTTTTTTTCATCCAGACATTTAATTTTATTCTGTCGTTATTTATTATTGCTTTTATAATTTTTTTACTCCATATCAAAGTCATAATCAGATGACATATCAGTTGTTGAATTATTGCCATTATTTGTTTTACAGAATAAACAATATTCATTTATCTTTTTTTCTCTGTTCTGTAAATACATAGTTTTAAATGTTGCATAAGAATCAATTGAGGTTTCATTTGTTGCGATTATAAGATCATAACTTTCATAAACACTCATAACTACATCAGCACTGTCTATAAATAAACCTGTTGCCCAACCAAAGACTTCATTTACCGGATTAATTAATATATCTACTACTGTTCCGGCTAAATCCCTTGATGTAGTTTGGCCGAACACAGGAACAACGAAGAAGCCTCCCATAGGGACACCCCATACGCCAAGAGTTTGGCCGAAATCTCTTGGGTCTCGCTTTATTCCAATTGCACCAGCGGCATCCATAAAGCCAAACATTCCAGCGGTAGTATTTATTACAAATCGTAATACTGTTTTAAATCCATTTTTTATATCAAGTTGTAAAAATGCGTTTCCTGCATTCATTGGTTCCTGTAAATTATGCAAAAAATTTACAACACCTTTATGAATAACTGAAAATTTTTGTTGTTTGTATTCGTCAAGCGCTGGCTTTAATGCGTATACAAGATTCATATTGAAATCATGCATTGCTTTACTTGTTTGTGGAAATAAATCAGGGGTTATTTCGTTATCCTGCTGTGTTTGTATTTTAATTTCTTCCTGCTCCTTTGCTGTCAGATGTGGCTGTTTGGTCTTGGTTGCACAACCAAAACATAAAAAGACTGCCAGCAATAGAACATAAAAATTTTTCATAAATTTATTTATTTTTATTTTTTATACATTTATGTTATTATATATTTAATTCTACTTTTTAACAAGAGGAAAAAAATGCAGTCCTTTATTATCCCAGATGAAATAATTCCCTTTATAAACCTTTATTCCTTAAAAAATGATAAAGATGATTTTTCTATGATAAGGCTTTGTAAAACTGCAATTGAGAAAAATTTCTCCTCTATTACTGTTGATATGGCACAATTAGATAGTGTTTGGAAATGGGTAGAAGCAAGTGATGTCAAATTGTGTGCCTCTGTAAATATGATACAGAATACTATGTCACCAACGGTATTGTTTAAAAGTATAAAATCTGTTTTTGAAAATGGGGCTGATATGGTAGAGGTAATTATGCCTCTTGAATTTTCAAATATAAATGAGGAACATATTCCAACTATTATGCTTGAATATCTTAATGTTATAGAGGAAGCAAAGAATAACAGAATTGCAAAGGTATGTATGGAAACTGGATATATTCCATATTTAAGTCAGATAAAATTACTTCTTGGATTAATGCAAAAATACAATATAGATATAATAAAAACAGCATCTTCGTTTTATAAAAATGCTTTTTCAAATCTTAATCATCTTAATTCTATTTTAGATAATATAAATGATAAAAATACTAAGATTGATTTTTTATTTGATGTAAAAAATAGTAATAAATTTATAATAGATGATGCTTTCCGACTTCTTAAAAAATCCAGATTTTCCCTTGAAAATTCATTGATTATTAGTTATCCAATAGAATTTTTATAAACTAGGAAAATCTACTCATTGATTTAATGTGTATTTCTGGTTATATTAGAATTAAGCAATTCTACAAAAGAGGGTTGTGAATTTTAACACAAAGAAAGGAAATAAATTATGAGAAAAGTAAGTCTTTTAACTTTGGCTTCTATTGCTGTTCTTTCCTCTGCTGTGTCTGCACAGACAACCGGCGGAATGTATAGTACTACAAGCACAATGACAACTCCATTATTCAATATGGAAAGCCCATTTTATAAGCCAACAGAAGGAGTGTTTTATTCTAAAACTAACTTCAATTATAATCCTGTTGAGCATTATGATGATACTTTCCAACTAACAGAAGAATTTGGCTATGGTATTGATAATCAATGGACAGTAGCCGCTTCTATCGGTTATGGTTGGATGGATAAAGGTGGAAACCCTTATAACAAAGGTTCACAAGTTTCTAACCTTGCTATAGGCGGTTCTTATAGACCTGTTATGGATAACGGTTTTATCTGGGACATCAAAGCAGGTGTTAATATAGACATCGCTGATGATATGGTTCAACAATACTCACTTGGTCTTCCTATCAATGACTATGGTAAAAAGGATACTGCTGTTTATTTAGCAACTCAATTTGGTATAGACTTATTTGATGATGTAGACCTTGCTCTTGAATTAGGATATTCTCTTGATACAGATGACAAGAAGAATGTTGCTAATAAAGAACTTGGCGATACTTCTTACTACTATGCAAGTTTAAAAAGCCAATTTGATATTACTGATGAATGGTCTATAAACCTTGGATATGAATTCCAAAAGTTTTCTAACGGTGATGGCTTCCACAAAGCAGCAACTCAAACTATAAATCTTGCTGGAAACTGGCAAGCTAGCGATGCAATGTCATTGTCTCTTTATGCAGACTATGATGCATCTGCAAAGTCAGATAGACGCGATATGTTAGGAACTGAACTTGCTGGCAACAACGGCGATAAAAACCGTTGGGGCATGGGCGCAAGATTAGGAGTTCAATTCTAGTCTTTCCGACTATTTAAAATTACATTGTAAAGTATGAAACAAAGGTGAATATGGCAACAAAGGGGACGCTTCTTAACTGAGGCGTCCTTTTTGTATTGAATAAAGTGTAAAAATATTATAAAATATATTGATGTTTAACTTTTTTTAGGAGAAATAATATGAAAAAATATAAATCTGATTTTGGTCGCTCTATGGTAGAAGTTCTTTTATACCTTAGTATAATTATTGTTATGATTATTGGAAGCACAAAGATGTATAATGATTATAATCAAAAAATTAAAAGAACTAGTGCGGAAGATCAACTTGAAAATATTTCAACTAAGGTTTCACAAATTTATTATGGAAGAACTTTTGGAAATGAGGGAACTTCTTTAAATGATAAATTAGTTGAAAATGGGGTTTCATTAGTTGACCCTTGGGGTAAAAAAATTGATGTTATAACAGATAATGCAACTATGTATCATATAAGTATGAATTTGAATAAGCAAAATTGCATTTACTTAGTTATGAATGCAGATACAAAAGTAAAAGAACCTGTTATTAATAATATAAAAGATGGTGCAAATGGTCCTTTGACAGATTGTAAGGACACTAACACTGTATTTTTCTATTATAATATAAGATAGTAAATAAATAGTTATGAAAAATGCCATTTGTAAATTAAATGGCATTTATTTTTTATGATTTTTTAATATTTCATTAAGGTATCTTCACACTTATCAGCGGTATCTTTATCCTTATTAACTTTATTAATAGTTACTCCACTTAATATAGCAGAAGTTGCTTGTGCTCCTCCTGCAACACCTGTTGAAATTTTTGTTGCAATATTTAATTTTTTCTTTTTGTTGTTTTCTGTTGAATCAGAAGTTGCAATTGAATTGGTAACTGTTGCAGTGATACTTCCTACTGTTCCGATACCTGATGTAATAGTAGAACCAATCAATAATCCTTTAATAGATTCTATATTTTTTACACTGCTGTTATCAATGCCACCACAACTGCTTGAAATATCATTTACTTGCAAAATAGTTGTATCAGTTTCATCAACATCTTCATCCAATAATCTTTGTTTTATATTTGTTATGTTTGTAATATCACTTTTACAACTTTTCATTTTACTTATTAAATCATCTACATTTGCAAGAGATATTGCAGATGTTACAACACCACCAGCGGAAGTTGTGGCACTTCCTATTAATAAACCTGTTTCAAGTGAAGTTTTATCACCACCTGCTTGAATTAATTCAGAAGCCATAGCACCACCCGCTGCTAATGAACCGACACCGGAAACAACGGTTGTTCCTATTGCTAAACCTTGAATAAGTTCTAATGTTTTAGATATGCCAATGCAATTTAGTTGTGCATTATTTAGATAGGTTCTATATTCTGCACGAATTTCCTTTATTCTATTTTGCTTTGCAATTTTTTCTGCATCTGCAATAGTATCAGGAATACTTACAGAAGTATTATCATTTGGTTTATCTGGTTGTAAAATATCATTATTGCCGTCACCATCCTTATCTTCGTATTCAATTGGTGGGACAATAGGAACTTGACCAGGATTATTGGTTATAATTGTTGAATCTGGAGTTACCAAAGTTCCGCCGGATTTCCCCCTTTTAAGTATCCTTTTTTGTGTAGCGGACATACAATTTAAAGAATTACCAAAAAGTAACAATGATAAAATTGTAATTGATATTTTTGAATGTTGCATTTTATTTTCCTTTTTACCTTATGTGTCAATTATACTACATAATAAAAAGGATTTCAAGAAACTTAATTAAGTTTAAAAGTTGATTGCATTTCTGGAGCATTATAAAGGGCATTGATTAATTCATCAACTGTTTCAATTTTGAATTTTTCTGATGTTTCGCATAAATCTTTTCTGAATATGACTTCTAAATTTGCAAGCAAATCAATCCATGTCCAATAATCTATACCCAACTGGGTATAATTTTTGGATTTTATGGAATCGAATTCAAGACTTTCTGGAATGCAAGATGATTCGCACATAAGTCTTTGAATTTCCTTACCTATTAATCTTTTTTTATTAAACATTTTTATATTTTTTTCTGTCATAATATCTATATTATAGACATATTATTTTTATTTTGTCAATAGATATTATTTTTCTCACTTTCTTTTTTTAAAGTATCTATTGCAATTAAAAATATTTCAAGTAAATTATTATTAGAGGTGGAGGTTTATTATGAAAGCATTTAAAAACTTATTGATTATACTTGTTTTTTTTGTTTTAGGAATAAATATATCTAAGGCTGAAATTTATGTTGATATAGACAGTGGGAATATAAATCCTATACCTATTGCTATTATGAATTTTAGTGGGGAGGACAAAGAACTTTCCACTATTGGAAAAAATATTGCCTCTGTTGTTTCAAATGATTTAAAGCGAAGTGGGTTATTTACACCTATTTCCCATGATGCTTTTGTTGATAAAAAGCAAGATATAAAACTTTCTCCAAATTTTGAAAATTGGACTGTGATAAATGCTATGGCCCTTGTGTATGGAAATGTTGAAAAGGCGGATGATGACAAAGTTCGTGTTGAATTTCAACTTTGGGATGTTGTTGGGCAAATAAGGTTAGAAGGTCAGGTTTTGTTGACTGAAAAAACTAACTGGCGAAGAATTGCGCATATAATTGCTGATTATATTTACAAAAGGATGACTGGGGATAATGGATATTTTGATACAAGGATTGTTTATGTTGCGGAAACTGGTTCAAAACTTAACAGGATTAAAAGATTGGCGGTTGTTGATCAGGATGGTGAAAATTTGAAATATTTAACCAGCGGGAAAATTCCTGTGACAACTCCTGTATTTTCTCCTAATTCTCAAAAAATTGCGTATGTGACATATTATAAGCAAGTGCCACATGTTTATATTTTTGATATTGAAACTGGGGAGCAAGAGTTGCTTGGCAATTTCCCTGGGATGTCATTTGCGCCAAGGTTTTCGCCAGATGGTAAAAGTGTTATTATCAGTATTGCAGAGGATGGAAATTCTGATATTTATGAGATGAATTTGAAATCTAAAAAACTTAAAAAACTTACAAAGCATCCGGCAATTGAAACTGCACCTACCTACTCTCCTGATGGAAAAAGAATAGCCTTTATATCAGACAGAAGCGGAACTCCACAAATATATACTATGAATAGTGATGGAAGTGGAGTTGAGAGAATTTCATTTGGTAAAGGTCAATATGGTGATGTGAACTGGTCTCCACGCGGGGATTATCTTGCGTTTGTGAAAATTCTTGATAATAATTTCTATATAGGACTTATGTTTGAAGATGGAACTGGGGAGCGATTGATTGCGAAGGGATATACGGTTGAATCTCCTACATGGTCACCAAATGGAAGAAGAATTATATTTTATGAGGCAGAGCCAGAAAAAAATGGGGAAGAAAAACTTACTCTTCAAAGTGTAGATATTACTGGATATAATCATGAGGTAATAAAAACACCTACTGGTGCATCGGACCCTGCTTGGTCGCCAAGCCTTCCATAAAAAAACAGCCCCTGTAAAGAGGGGCTTTTTATTATCTTTGATTATCCTTTAATTGTGGGAACATATTATCCAGAATTGAATCATATTCTTTAATATTAAATAAATTAGGATGCCTCTAATGAATTATTCTTATCTTTATCAATTTTTCTAATTTTATTATTGACAAAGTTTTTTTTTGTTTATATACTGCTTCAAACAACAAAAAAGAAAGGATAAAAAAATGAGACAAGATGCATGTACACAATACCATTACGATATGAGAAATAATACTATAGATGAAATGAGAAAAGAATTTAAACAACAAGAACGCGAAATAAGATTCAAAGATATAGAATATGTTCAAGATCAACTTGCACATTATCAAAGACAAAGAGCGATTTATACTGAACAACTTAAAAATCCAAATCTTAATGTATATGAAATAAATAATATAAATCGTATATTAAGAATGAATAAATCTCATCTTGATAAATTTCAAACTGCTTTAGATAAAATTTTGGCATCACAAAAACAAAGATAAAATTATGAAAAAAAGATTAACATTTGACGAATTTAAAGATAAATTGGCTTTTTTTGATAAGCAAATCTCTGCTCATAATGAATTTATTAACAGTTCTAATAAAAATGAGAGACTTCAAATTGCTTATTATCAAGGCATTATTAATCACATAAAAATGCAAAAAGAAAAACTTTTAAAAAATAATGTTGATTATATAAAGCAATTAGAACAGGAAAAGTAAAATGTATAATAGAATTACTGGTGGCGATATAAATTTTACTAAATTATTAAAAGTTATAAATGAAAGATTGTCTTTGATTGAAGAAATGGAAAAATCTGGAAATCTTTCTGATGATAATAAAAGATTAAAGGCTAATCTTTTAAGGCAAAGGGCACATTTTATGTCTATGCCACAAGTTAATGAAGGACTTCAAGATATTTTTTCTTATGAACTAAGCCAACAAAATATTTATTAAAATTTTATTTTCTTTTTTGTATCCATAGATTTTGCAATACCGCAAATAAGTTCAAGGGATTCCATCGCATCTTCGTCCTTTATTATAAATGGTTTTCCCTTTAGTAAAGTTTGTGCAACACCTTCGTAATATGGGGTGTGACCAAAGCCATAAACGGAATCAACATCATAAGAAACATCACAGAATTGTTTTACATTACTGTCAAATTTCCAATCGGTTATTTTGTTAAGGGCTACTCCACCAATTTTTACCAGACCCTTTTGCCCTAAAATTGTGATACTTCCTTCGTAATTTTCATTATAGGCAAGGATTGATAAGTTGACATTTCCAATTACGCCATTTTTCCATTCTATTATTGCGGAACCACAATCTTCTGTTTCAATATTTCTTTGCAAAGTTTTTCCAACGGCATATACAGATTCAAGTTTATCACCTGCAAACCAGTGCATAATATCTGTGTAATGGGAACCCTGTGTAATAAAGGCACCTCCATCAATTTGTTTTGAGCCATGCCATGATGATTTTTTGTAATAGTCATCGTCCCTATACCAAAAAATGTTTGATGTAATCATATAAATTTTACCGAATGCACCCTTATCTAATGCTTTTTTCACGCATTGGATAGTAGGATTGAAGCGGTTTTGATGGATTAGGAAAATGTGCTTGCCTTTTTTTCTGGCAATTTTCATTAACTTTTGACCTTCTTTAAAAGAAAGAGTCAAAGGTTTTTCAACTATCACATTTATATTATGTTTTAAAACTGTTTTTGCATTTTCATAGTGGTAACCATTAGGAGTGCAAATCGCAACGGCATCAAGTTTTTCAGATGCTAACATATCATCTATATTTTTATATCCATTTGCGCCAGTTTGTTTTACAGCAGAAGATAGATTTTTTGCATTTCTGTCACATACTGCGACAAGATTCATAGTATTTTCGTTATTTTTTATTGCATCAAAATGGCATTTGCTTACCCTTCCGCAACCGATAAGTCCGATATTTAACTTTTTCATTGAAAAAAACTCCTTCCTAATTATTCTAATATAATAACATATTTTTCCTAAATATCAAGGAAACCCTTATTTTTTATTTGACACTTGACATTTAACCAGAAAAATTGTAAATTTTTGTTATTCGGTTATATTTCAAAACTGAAAAATCATATTAACAAACGAAAGGTGATAAAATGAGCGAAGTAAACGTTCTTGAAAAAGTAAAAAAAATAGTTGTTGAAAATCTTGGTGTTGAACCAGAAAAAGTAACAGAAAAATCAAGTTTTATTGATGATTTAGGTGCTGATTCATTGGATACAGTTGAATTAGTTATGGCTTTTGAAGAAGAATTTGGTTGTGAAATTCCTGATAACGAAGCTGAAAAAATTCTTACTGTTGAAGATGCTGTTAAATACATTGAAGCACATATCTAATTTTTTAGTTAGTTAAAAGTAAAGCCTCTCTTAATGAGAGGTTTTATTTTTTTGTCTTGTAAAACTTTACCCATTGTATTATTATCTTTTATATAAAATTTAAAGGTCTGTTGATATGAATAAAACTTTACTTACTGGGGTGAAACCTACTGGCAATCCACATATAGGAAATTTGTTTGGTGCAATACTTCCTATGATAAATTTAATTAATCAAAATGATGGGCAATCGTTTGTCTTTATCGCAAATATCCACGCATTAAATGGGGTAAAGGATGCTCAGTTTTTAAGAGAGAAAACCTATGAAATTGCGGCAACTTTTTTGACATTCGGACTTGATCCACAAAAAACTATATTTTACAGACAATCTGATATTTCTGAGATTTTTGAAATCACCTCTTTGATTATGAATTTTACACCAAAGGGATTGATGAATCGTGCCCATGCGTATAAGGCGATTTTGGAACGAGATGGAAATGATGATAATGTTAATATGGGACTTTATACCTATCCTATTTTGATGGCTGCGGACATACTCGCTATGAACTCGGATATTGTGCCGGTAGGGTTGGATCAAAAGCAACATATTGAAATTGCTCGGGATATAGCAAACTCTTTTAACTCTGTGTATAAAAAAGATGTTTTAAAATTACCAGAAGAATTTATACAATATCAAGATTCCATACTTGGACTTGATGGGCGAAAGATGAGTAAATCTTACGGAAACACAATTGAACTTTTTGCAACTGAGGAAGACACAAGGAAAAAGATTATGAAGATTCCAACGGACAGTCTTTTACCAGCGGATAAAAAAACAGATGATTCAACTTTATATAAATTGATGAAGATGTTCAAGGTGGATGACGAATATTTGAAACAGTATCTTGCTGGTGGAATTGGATATGGTGATGCAAAAAAGAAATTGGCAGAAATAGTTAATAACTATCTGTTACCATACAGGGAAAAGTATAACACACTTATTTCTGATAAGGCGAAAATTGATGAGATATTAAGTGAAGGTGCTGTGAAGGCTCGCAATGTTGCAAGTGGCACACTTCACAATATGAAAAAAACTTTGGGGCTTTAAAGATGAATTTTATTAAATATAAATTAGAAGAAATTATAAAAAATGCAGTATCTGAACTTGGATATTCTTTACCTGAAAATGTTGAAATAGTAAGGGATTCGGACAGACCTGATTTATCTGATTTTCAATCAAATATTGCAATGGCTTTGGCAAAAACTTTAAAGCAAAATCCAAGGGCAATTGCGCAAAGTATTGTGGAAAAAATTGATAATAATGAAATAACTTTTTCAATTGATGGACCTGGGTTTATCAACATAAAACTTTCCAATAAATTTGTAGCAGATATTTTAAATAAAAATGTTTCACGTGAAACATTTGCCCCTCAACATCTTGAAAACACAAAGAAAATTGTTGTGGATTATGGTGGACCTAATGTTGCAAAATCCCTTCATGTAGGACATCTTCGTTCAAGTATTATTGGTGAGGCATTAAAAAATCTTGCACGATTTAAGGGTTATGATGTTGTGGGTGATATTCACCTTGGCGATTGGGGACTTCCTATGGGGTTAATTATCGCAAGTATAAAAGAAAAGGGGTTGAAACTTCCGCTTAGTATTTCAGAATTAAACCCTATATATCCGGAGGCATCAAAGAGGTCAAAGGAAGATGCCGAATTTATGGCTGTGGCACAGGAGGAAACAAAAAAACTTCAAAATGGAGATGAGGAGAATCGCAAGATTTGGAAGAGTTTTTGGAAAACCTCTGTTAATGATATAAAGAAAACTCTTTCTATATTAAATGTGGATTTTGATTTATGGTATGGGGAAAGTAATGCAAACGATGATGTAATTATGTTAGCAAAGGATTTTCACGATAAGGGATTTACCAAAATGTCCGAAGGGGCGGAGGTTATTGACCTTTCTGACTTTCCTATGAATGGAGTGGAGGTCCCTCCGTTTATTATGATAAAGTCAAATGGTGCTGTGATGTATGGAATGACTGATATGGCGACACTTTATGACAGAGTGAAAAGGCAAAAGGCAGATATGGTTTGGTATGTTGTTGATTCACGACAAGGACTTCATTTTCATCAGGTATTTAGTGTAGCGAAAATTACTGATGTTGTGGGAAATGCTAAACTGGAACACCTTGGTTTTGGAACAGTGTTAGGTATGGATGCAAAACCTCTTAAAACAAGAAATGGTGATAATGTTTCACTTATGGAACTTATTACTGATACTTTGCAATCTGCAAGAAAGAAAATTGATGAAAATGAGAAAACTTCATCTTTATCAGAAGATGAAAAGGAAAAAATTGCAAATGCCGTCGGAATATCGGCTTTGAAATTTGCGGACCTTATCAATCCAAGGACAAGTGATTACATTTTCAACCTTGATAAATTTGTAAGTTTTGAAGGGAAAACTGGACCATACATTTTATACACTGCCGTTCGTATAAAATCTTTGCTTCGTGAGTGTGGAATTGATTTTGAAGAAACTACTATTACTCTTTCGAATCAATATGATAAATCTTTGGCTATAAAGATTTGTGATTTTAATTCTGTTATTGACAGGGCTTTTGATGCAAGGGGTATTCATATACTTACGCAATATATTTATGAATTGGCGGTAAGTTATAACAATTTCTATCATAATGTAAAAATTATGCCAGAGCAAAATTTAGCACAAAAGAAATCGTGGCTTAAATTATCAAATATAGTCCTTTTGATATTTGAAATTTTTGCTGATATTATTAAAATAGATATACCTGAAAGGATGTAAAAATGAACATATTTGATTATACAATTTTATTTTTAACTATTTATTTAATTGGAAGTATTCCATTTGGTTTGGTTTTAACTAAATTATTTTTAAAACAAGATATTCGCAAAATTGGAAGTGGAAATATTGGGGCAACAAATGTGCTTAGGACTGGATCAAAAATACTTGCGATATTGACGGTTATACTTGACGCATTAAAACCATTTTTTGCATATTGGGCGGTAAGGTTTGTAATGTCTATTTTAATAAGTAAATTAGCGGTAGATATTTTATTTGGACTTTACGATGTATATTTAACTATGATAATTGTGGCGATTACAATACTAGCGCATTGTTTCCCAATTTATTTAAAATTTAAGGGTGGGAAAGGTGTTGCAACAGTTTTTGGAAGTTTGTTTATGTTTTCATCAAAGTGGTCTTTTTTATGTATAAATGGATATGTTCTTCCTTTGATGGCTCTTATTACTTGGATTGTTGTTGCAATTATATCAAAAAAATCTTCGCTTTCCGCTTTGGTTACAGCAGTAATGCTTCCACTTTATGTATATTTATTTGCAAATTACAGAAGTGATGTTGTTACTGATTTAACTATGTTCTATGGCTGTGTATCGTTGTTTGTTATTTTAAGACACATTTCAAATATAAAGCGTTTGATAAAGGGTGAAGAAAGCAACATAAAACTTCATAAAGATAATGAGTAATTTTGATAAGGAAAAAATTGATTATGTAAGGCTTGTCAATACATCTGGTATAGGGCAAGTTTTATTTTACAGACTTCTTCAAAAATATAAATCTGCAGATAAAGTGTTGGAATTTTTAGAAGTTGAGCGAAAAATCAAACCTTTTCCAAAATCTTTGGCAGAGGCGGAATTTGAAAAGGCTGAAAAACTTGGTGTTTCTATGGTGTTTTTTTGTGATGAAAAATATCCATATTTATTGAAGCAAATTTATGATGTGCCACCGGTTTTATATGTGCGTGGAAATATTGATGCACTTAATCACAAATCAGTTGGACTTGTAGGCTCAAGGAATGCTTCACTTAACAGTCGCAACTTTACTTCTGGATTGGCAAGGGTGCTTGTTGATAATGATTTTTGTGTAATTTCTGGTATGGCAATTGGAATTGATACAGAGGTGCATAAGGGGGCTTTATCATCCTCGTTTAACAATGGGGCAAAAACTGTTGCTGTGTTGGCAGGTGGTGTTGATAAAATTTATCCTTCTTCGAACAGGAATCTTTACGATATGATTTGTGAGCAAGGGGCGGTTGTGTCCGAAATGAGAATAGGCACGCAACCACAGGCAAATCTTTTTCCACGACGTAACAGGATTATTTCCGGATTATCTCTTGGCATTGCGGTGATGGAGGCAAGTTTGAAATCGGGAAGTCTTATTACTGCACGATTTGCAATGGAACAAGGACGCGAAGTTTTTGCTGTGCCAAATTTTCCTATGGACCCAAGGGCTGGTGGCACAAATGAGCTTATCAAAAACGGGGCAACTATTTTGACTTCGGCTGATGATATAATAACATCCCTTAATAATGCAAAGCCAGCTGATATAAAAAAAGTTGCAAATAGAGATTTGTTTGTAAATGAAGAATGTGAAGATATAAGTTTTGAGGATTTAGAAATTGAAAATGTAGATTTGGAAGTTAGAATTTTATCACTTCTTAATTCTACACCTGTAAGTGTTGACCATTTGATAAGGGAATTATCCTCTGAATATTCGTATTCTCAAATATCAAACAGTCTTCTTAACTTAGAACTTAATGATAAAATATTTTATCCATCTCTTGGTAAAGTTATTTTGAAATTATAGGTGATATTATGGAAAATAAATCTGTGGAATTATTATCTCCGGCTGGAAATTTTGAATGTGGGATTGCTGGATTTACTTATGGTGCAGATGCAATATATCTTGGGCTCAAAAATTTTTCTGCACGGGCTGATGCAATGAATTTTTCTGATACTGAGTTATATGCGATTGTGAATTATGCTCATCAGAATGGGAAAAAAGTTTATGTTGCGATAAATACTGTTATTCAGAATGATGAAATTGAGGAGGTAGTTCAAAAACTCGCTCTTGTAAATGATGTAAAGGTTGATGGTGTTATAATACAGGATTTTGGCGTTGTAAATATTATCAAAAAGTATTTTCCAAATTTGGAAATGCACGCTAGCACGCAAATGGCTGTGCATAATTTGGATGGGGCAATAGCCCTTCGTAACCTTGGGTTTTCTCGTTGTGTTTTGGCTCGAGAATTAAGTTTAAAGGAAATTGAAAATATTACAAAAAATTGTGGTATTGAAACGGAGGTTTTTATTCACGGGGCACTTTGTTATTCATACAGTGGGCTTTGTATGTATTCTTCTTTTATAAAGGGAGAGTCCGCGAATCGTGGAAAATGCACATATCCGTGTCGTAAAATTTATGGTGGGGATCATCCCTACTCTATGAAAGATTTATGTCTTGGAAGTGAAGTAAAAAAACTTTGTGATATTGGGGTTGCTTCCCTTAAAATAGAGGGGCGAAAGAAAACTCCTTTGTATGTGGCGGCGACTGCTGATTATTACAGAAAAGTTATTGATGGAAAGGATACTTCTGGCTGTATTGAAAATATAAAGCGAATCTTTGCACGACCATTTACTGAACTTCATTTGAATGGTAAAAATAAAGATGTCATAGACAGGGAATTTTCTGGACCACGCGGACTTTATATTGGCAAAATTGTAAATGCAAAGGGAAGGATTATTACCTTTAAAACTTTGCAACATATTGCTAAACACGATGGACTTTTAATTCCAGTTAGTGGGGAAGACAGACCTTTTGGCTTTGCCCTTGATAATATAAAGATTGCTGGGAAATATGTGTTTGAGGCAAAGACTGGCGATATGGTGGAAATAAAACTTCCTGAAAATGCGCCAATGGTTAAAAAGGAGATGGAAGTTTATTGTGCTTCATCTATGGAAGTCAAAGGTGCATATCCTTATACTGTTCCAATGGTGGAGGATTTAATACCTAAGGAAGAAATTGATATAAAGGTTAATATTTGCAAAAGTAAAATTGTTGCATCCTCTGTTATTGATGGACATTTGGTTGAAGAAGTTTTAGAGGGTGATTTTGAGCCGGCTCAGAATTTAGAAAAAATGCATGAAAGTGTCTTTAATGCTTTTTCAAAGTTGGGTGACAGTTCGTTTATCCTTCGCAAATTTGATAGTGATAATGTTGGTGTGTTTGCACCTATTTCTGTTCTTAACAAAATAAGGCGAAATTTGGTTGAAAAGATGGAAGAGATAAAGGCGAATCGCAAATTATCCATTCCTTCTGTTTTACAATTTAATAAGGAGTGTGTGGATAAATCAAATATAGTAATAAAGATTGATGATGTAGCCTATCTTGATAATTTTGATACAGTAGATTTTAATAATATATTTGAGGTCATAGTTGATATTGATTGTGATTTTTCCAAACTTAATTATTCCTTTAAGGACAAGGTGCGAATCGGGCTTCCTGTGATTGTAAGAAATGGTGTTATGGCAAAGTTGAAGGACAAGGTTCGTGAGATTCTGTCTTTAGGATATAAAAAATTTCAAATATCAAATATTTTTGGTTTAAACTTAATGCGTGAGTTTGATATTAACGATTTTACGGTTGATTATCATATATATTCGCTTAACAATTTTGCAGTGGAATTTTGGAAAAATTTGGGTGCAAAGCGAATCACTTTAAGTGTGGAAGACAGCAAAGATAATATAAACTCTATTATTTCAAATTTTGCAAAAAGTGTTGATGTAATTGCGTATCAAGATACACCTTTGTTTATCGCAGATAATTGCACTGGGGAGTGTGAAAAATGTGCGAAAAACAAAAATACTATTGTTAAAAATTGTAGAAACTTTGTGTTATCAGAAAGACCTTTTTGCATAAATGAAAAACTTTCAAATATGGCAAAACCTTTTGCTGTTAGGTATGATTTTTGTTTGAAGGAATATACTTCTGTTGAAGTTGCAAAAATATTTAGAAATCTATTAAAAGGCGGAACTCCAGACAGTTTCACCATTGCAAATTTTGATAGAGGTTTTAAGTAAAAAATTACCCCTCATAAGAGGGGATTTTTTTAAACTCTTAGCATACCACCATTGACATGGATTGTTTGACCTGTGATATAAGAGGCTTCGTCACTTGCCAAAAAGACAGTTGCATTTGCAATGTCAGTTGGTGTGCCGAATCGTTTAAGTGGAATTTGTTCCATCATCTTGTTCTTTATATCCTCTGGCAATACATCGGTCATAGGGGTTGAAATAAACCCTGGTGCGATACAGTTTACTGTGATACCACGGCTTGCAACTTCGGTTGCCAAAGCCTTACTCATACCGGTAAGACCTGCTTTTGTTGCGCAGTAGTTTGCTTGACCTGCATTTCCCATCCAACCAACGATAGAAGTAATGTTTATAATACGACCAAAGCGATTTTTCATCATTGGAGTTAGAACTTCGCGAGCAAGTTTGAAACTTGCGGTAAGGTTCACATCAATCACTGTTTGCCAATCTTCGTCCTTCATACGCATCATTAATGTGTCGCGGGTAAGACCTGCATTATTGATAAGTATATCAATTTTGCCAGTGATTTTTAAGGCATCCGCTACTAATGTTTTTATCTTTTCCGAATCGGATAAATCGGCTGGAATTGCAAAAGCGCGGTCACCTAATTTATTTTTTAAAGATTCGAGGACATCGGCCTTGCGACCTGTTAAAATTACGGTTGCACCTTGATTATAAAGTTCGGTTGCAATCATTTCACCTATACCACCTGTAGCACCTGTTACAAGTGCGGTTTTTCCTGTTAAATCAAACATATTTTTTTCTCCTTATAATGTTTTTATGAATTCGTTTATTGCCTCTATTGTGCCAATTGGGGTTGAGGTTGCCTTGTCTGTGCATCTTTTGATAAGACCAGATAGGACATTGCCTGCGCCAATTTCTGCAAAGTTATCAACACCCTTTGATACCATAAAATCAACACATTCACGGAAACGAACACCATTTACCATTTGTTCAGCAAGGTGAAGTTTAATATCTGATGATTCTGTGTCGATATTTGCTGTTCTGTTTGAAACGAATGGAACAATTGGTGTATTGAAATTTGTTTCAGCAAGTGCATTTTCAACTGTGATTTTTGCTGGTTCCATTAAAGGGCAATGTGCAGGAACAGAAACTGGAAGTATAACGCATTTTTTTGCACCCATTTCTTCCTTTGCAATAACTGAGGCTTTTTCAACCGCTTCTTTATGACCACTTACAACAATTTGACCTGGACAATTATCATTTGCAACGGAAACTTTTGCTGTTTCAGTTGAAGATTTCTCACATACCTCACGAACCTTTTCAATATCAAGTCCTATTATTGCCATCATTGCACCTGTGCCAGATGGGACAGCCTCTGCCATAGACTGGGCACGGATTTTTAAAAGTCTTGCACCTGTGGAAAGTGGCATTGCTCCACTTGCAACCAAGGCAGAATATTCACCTAAGGAATGTCCGCAAACAAAATCGCAAAGTTCATTTATTTTTTTACCACTTACAGCCTCTATTGTGCGAAGAGTTGCTATACTCATAGTAAGAAGTGCGACTTGAGTATTTTCTGTTTTGTTTAAAGCGTCGGCATCATCACCAAAAATTATATTTGAAAGTTTGTATGATAAGGCAGAATCAACTTCATCAAAAACTTCTTTTGCCTCAACGAAATTTTCATATAAATCTTGTCCCATTTTTAATTTTTGAGAGCCTTGTCCTGGGAATAAAAAAGCACGCATAATATTTTCCTTTCTTAATGTTGTTTAATTATTATAAAAATTCTTTACCATTCATATATGGGCGAAGTTTTTCTGGAATACGAACTTTGCCATCAGCAGTTTGGTGATTTTCCAAAAATGGAGCAAGTATTCGTGGCGTTGCGATACCTGTATTGTTTAAGGTATAGCAATATTTTACCTTGTTTGTGCCATTTTCACGATAGCGAATGTTAGCGCGTCTTGCTTGCCAATCGGTAAGGTTGGAACAACTGTGTGTTTCACGATATTTATTTTGAGAAGGGGTCCATGCTTCCAAATCGTTCATTTTATATTTACCAAGTCCCATATCGCCGGTGCAACACTCAATCACTTGATATGGAAGTTCCAAATCTTGCAAAACCTCCTCTGCTGTTTGAAGAAGTGTTTCATACCACTTTTTGCTTTCTGCTAAATCAGCCTTACAAATGACATATTGTTCAACCTTCATAAATTGGTGAAGGCGGATTAGACCTCTTACATCCTTACCAGCGGAGCCAGCCTCACGTCTAAAACAAGGAGAATATCCTGCGTATAAAATAGGAAGTTGAGATTCTTCTAATATTTCATCCCTGTGAAGTGAGGTTAGGACAATTTCTGCGGTGCCGGAAAGATACATATTATCCTTTTCCAAATAGTAAACATCTTCGCGACCTGCTGGAAAATGACCTGTTCCGAAAAGTGCATCTTCGTTCACCATCGATGGAACTGTTATCATTGTGAACCCCTTTGCAGTCAACTTATCCATCATAAACATATGAAGTGCGATTTCTAATCTGGATGCTACACCTTTTAATGTATAGGAGCGAGAGCCACAAACTTTTGCAACTCGTTTAAAATCGGCCCAATCGTTCATTTCCAAAATATCATAATGATCGCGTGGGGTGAAATCAAATGTGCGAGGAGTTCCTACTTTTCTTATTACGACATTTTCGCTGTCATCTTTTCCAACTGGAGTATCGTCAGATGGAATATTTGGCATAAGCCAAAGCATATTTTCATATTCTGGTTTTTTAGTTGCAAGTTCGCTTTCATATATACTGATTTTTTCAGAAAGGCTTCTTGATTCTTCAATTGCGTTTTTCTTTTCATCATCCTTTAATGATGGAATTTTTGAAGTAATTGCATTTTTTGCCTCTCTTAAATCTTGAAGTTTTTTATTGATTTCAGAAATTTCTGTATCAAGTTTAAGAAATGTATCTAAATCAATATCAACATTTTTGTTTTGAATTGTTTTTTTTACAAGGTTTGCATTTTCCCTTATGAATTTTATATCTAACATTTTATTTCCTTTTCTTAAGTTAGTGTAATTATATAAAATATTATATAAATAATCAAGATTTCATTGAGGATTCTTCTTGTGATGGGTTATCGGATTTATCTTTTGCATCAGATTCTTTTTCTTGTTCTTTTTCCTCAAGTTCCATCATTTTGGAAACTTCCTTTTGCTCTTCTAATATACGGTTTAAATTTTTATCTGTATCCGAAAACATAAATAAATTATTTTGATTTTGGATTTCACCTTCTTTGATATTATCTTCATCATCTAGATTCATTCCTAACAAGGATTTTGCGAATGGATCGGTTGGATGAAGGACTGTATCTTCATTATTTTCTTTTACAGGAGGGACATTTTTTTGTGGTTTAGTTTCTTTTGTAAAGTTATTAATTAAGTTTACATTAACCTCAACATTAGAATTAAATTTTGCTTCTAATAAAGCCTTTTCTTTTTTCTTTTTTTCTTGGCGTTTTTCATATTCCTCAATCATTTTACGTAATCGTTGTTTATAGGCAAAAACTTTTTTACCAGCCATAAAACCTTCTATATCATTCCATAAATCTATGGTATCAGGAGTAATAAAGGAAACTGCATATCCCTTTTTTCCTGCACGACCGGTCCTTCCAATACGATGGATATAATTTTCTGGAACCTCTGGCAAATCATAGTTTATCACATTATCTATATGAGAAATATCAAGTCCACGAGCGGCGACATCGGTTGCGATTAATGCCTTTATATTACCGGTTTTGAAATCTTCTATTGCCTTTGTGCGTCTTTCTTGTTTATATCCACCATGAATTGAAACACAAGTAAAATATTTGGAAAGTTTATTTTCCATTAATTCAACAGCCCTTTGTGTGCGAACAAAAATTATGCAAGTCCCAGGGCGTTCTTTTAAAATTTTACACATAAAGTTGAATTTTTTTTCTTTGTAAATTTTTACAACCTCTTGCTCAATATCTTCGGATACGGAATTTGGTTTTCCAATATTAACTTTAACAGGTTTTTTCAAATATCTTCGTGCCATAGATAAAATTTCGTGTGGAAAAGTTGCAGAAAACATTAATGTATGGCGTTTATGTGGAGTAGTATGTCTGAAAATATCCTTTATTTGATCGACAAATCCCATATCAAGCATTTTATCTGTTTCATCAAGAACGACATAACGAGTTTTATAAAGTTTTAAAGTTTTTCTTTTTAAATGGTCGTTAATACGACCTGGGGTGCCGATAATAAATCTTGGATTTTCATTTAATGCTTCTATTTGCGGATCAAGTTCGGTTCCACCTATTAAAAGAACTGTTTTTTCACCTGTGCCTTCCAACATTTTACGAAAGACTTCGTCGGTTTGTTCGGCAAGTTCACGAGTTGGGGAAATGATAAGTGCATATTTGTTTGGAGCATCCAATAATTTTTCAATGATTGGAATTGCAAAGGCACCTGTTTTTCCACTTCCTGTTTGTGCAGAGGCTAGGACATCGTGTCCATCCAAAATAGCAGGGATTGCCTCTTTTTGGACTGGGGTTGGGTGTTTATATCCCATTTTCTTTATGATATTACACATACGGAAAGAAAGCCCCAATGCCAAAAAAGAATCTGGATTTACTTTTTCAACTACTTTGTAAAATAAATCTTTCATACGCAACCTTATTAATTATTCATAGTCATAAAGAATTCTGGATTATCCTTTGTATGTTTTATTTTTTCAAGCAAGAAGTCCATTGCATCGCTTGCCCCCATAGAAACGAGAATTCTTCGCAATACCCACATTTTTTGCAATGTTTCTGTGTCGACAAGAAGTTCTTCTTTACGGGTGCCGGATTTTGTAACATCAATTGCTGGGAATGTTCTTTTATCAGAAAGTTTTCTATCAAGGACTATTTCGGAATTACCTGTTCCCTTGAATTCTTCAAATATGACTTCGTCCATACGAGAACCGGTATCAACCAAAGCGGTTGCAATTATTGTTAAACTTCCGCCCTCTTCTACATTACGAGCAGCACCAAGAACGCGTTTTGGGCGTTGAAGTGCGTTTGCGTCAACACCACCGGTTAAAACTTTACCACTGCTTGGAACAACGGCGTTATATGCACGACCGAGACGAGTAATAGAATCGAGCAAGATTACAACATCGTGTTTATATTCTACGAGTCGTTTTGCCTTTTCCATTACCATTTCAACTACTTGAACATGGCGAGTCGCTGGTTCATCAAAAGTAGAACTTATAACTTCGCCTTGGATAGAGCGTTTCATATCAGTAACTTCTTCTGGGCGTTCATCAATTAACAATACTATTAAATAAATTTCTGGGTGGTTTGATGTAATTGCATGTGCGATATTTTGAAGCATAACTGTTTTACCGGTTTTTGGTGGTGCAACAATCAAACTTCTTTGACCTTTACCTTGTGGTGCAACTAAATCAATTATTCTTGTTGTGAAATCTGGTTTTTTAGGATTTGCAGGTGGCATTTCCAAATTTAATTTTTTTTGTGGATAAAGTGGAGTTAAATCATCAAAATGAACACGATGTTTTGATTTTTTTGGATCTTCAAAATTGATTGTATTTACATTATCAAGTGCAAAATATTTTTCATTTGATTTTGGTGCACGCAAATCACCTTCTACTGTATCACCATTTTTAAGACTATTTTTCTTTATAAGAGTTGGAGAGACATATATATCATCTGGTCCAGCAAGATAGTTTGCATCCTTTGAACGAAGGAAACCGTATCCGTCTGGCATAATTTCCAAGACGCCCTCGCCTATTAATTTTTCCTTCTGTGAAATCTTCTTTAATATATTAAAACGAAGATTTTGTGTATCAAATGATGTTGGGTTTTCAATACCTTCTTTTTCTGCTAAATCTATAAGATAAGCCGGACTTTTTTCTCTTAACTCTTTTATGTGCATTTAAAATAACCTTCCTTTGGAATTTTTATGAATTTTATTTGATTATTATTTTTTTAGAAAATAAAAAATTCTTTTATCGGTTTGGATTTTATTATAAAAAAATAACTCTGTCAATTATATTTTGCATTTTTTAATAGAAGAACTTAAACCTATGCCTTTTTTGTAAAATGGGGTTGATTTTCAATTAAAAAACAGTATATTTATTTAAGTTTAAGAAAAAGTAAAGGAATATAATGAGCCCAGAAAATTTAGAATTTGTTATTCTTGCTGCCGGTAAATCGACAAGAAATTATCCTCATTCAAAGGGAATTCCACATAAATCTTTGGTGCCTTTTGGTTCAAAAAAAATTATTGATTTTATTATGAATCAAATAATTGTTGCAGGAGGAAAACATATCACTATTGTGGTGGCTGATGACGCTGCAATTGATGCTTTTCATAATTGTTTTGTAAGAGAACCTGAAATTGAAAGTAAGTTTGAGGCAAAGGGTAATACTGTTGGTCTTGAACTTCTTCAAAGTTTATATGTGCCAGAGGATATTGAAATAAAATATTTCATACAGGAAAAACCTCGTGGAACTGGTCACGCTGTAGGACTTGTTTATAATACTATAAAAGATACTGGCAGAAATATTGTTATGATTTGGCCTGATGATATTGTGCTTGCTGATAAATATGCTGATAATGAAGAAGACAGAGTGCCTGTCTATAAAAGGGCTGTTGATACATATATCAAAAATGGTGGATATGGTAACCTTGGTATGACAAGGCATGTTGATAATCCATCCCGTTGGGGAATCATTGATAATGGTTATTTTAAGGAAAAGCCAAAAGAATCTACTTCAAATCAGGCGGCATTCGGTCTTTTTATTTTTGATAAGGAAGTTTGTAAGAAACTTTACGATTCTGCTATTAATATGAATGAAGGTAAAGCAGTGGAAGGTATTGTTGGGGGGGAACTTGCCTTTGCTGATGCATTAAATAAAACTATTGATGAAAATCCAGAAAAGATGAAAATTCAAACTCTTTCAATAAAACCAACTGATATATATCTTGATTGTGGTAGTATTGAAGGTTATGAAAAGGCTTTACTTTATACTCTTTTAACAGAATCAAAATTTAAAGCCGAAAATATTCACTTTATAGATTCTATACTTAGCAAGGTTAAAAATAATATAATTAAAGAGGGTAAAAAATAAGGGGAAAAAATGTTAACTGCAAATGATTTAGAATTTGTTATATTGGCTGCGGGAAAATCAACAAGAAATTATCCACATTCAAAGGGTATTCCACATAAATCTTTGATTCCTTTTGGTTCAAGAAAGGTTATTGATCATATAATTCGTGAACTGATTTCTTCGGGTGCAAAGCATATTACTATTGTTTGTAGTGATGAAAAGGCAAAAGAATCGTTTGAACTTTGTTTTACAAAGGAGCAAAAAATTGAAGATAAATTCAAAAAAAATGGAAATATTATAGGGTTGGAACTTTTACAAAGTTTGTATATCCCTGATGATGTTGAAATAAAGTATGTAATTCAGCATGAACCTAAGGGATTGGGTCATGCGATAGGACTTGCAAACAAAGTTGCAAATGGGCGTCATCTTGTTGTTCGTGTTCCTGATGATATAGTATTACCGAATCACTGTGCTTCTAATCCAGAACTTAGAAAATCTGTTGTTCGTCGTTGTATTGAAAAATATATTGCTGATGGAGTTGGCGGAAATATGTTTATCACTCGTCATGTGAAGGACCCATCCCGATGGGGTATCATTGATGATGGTATTTTCAAAGAAAAACCAAAAGAATCTAAATCTGATGAGGCTTTTCACACTTTGGCAATTTTTGATAAAAAGGTTGCAAAAAGGTTAGAGGAAGTTGCTGAAAAAATTGATACTGTTGGCACAGAAGAATACAATCTTTGGGAAACAGAGGGTAAAGAAATTCACTTTGATAAATATCTTAATGAGGAAGTTAAAAAAGACCCTGTTAATATGGGGATAAGGACTTTTCCTATTTCAAAAACTGATACTTATCTTGATTGTGGAACTTTGCAAGGATATGAAGAAGCATTGCTTTATACTCTTTTAAAAGAATCTGTATTTAAGGAAAAAAATAAACAAACTGCTCAAATACTTCTTATTGATTGTTTATTAGAAGATGATATAAAAGCGTAAAGGTGGTATATGCAAAAATCTGATGATATTCAAAATTTGATAAAGGCTTTATCCAAGATACAGGGATTTGGAAACAGGTCTGCTGTGCGTGCAACTATAAACCTTATTTCTAATAAAGAGGAAAAGTTGGAACCTTTGATTGATGCACTTTCAAATGTTGCAAAGAATATAAAGACTTGTCCTGTGTGTGGGAATTTTGATACTGTATCTCCTTGTTCTATATGTAATGATGTAAAAAGAGATTCAAAGGTGCTTTGTATAATTGTTGATATTTCTTCTCTTTGGGCTATGGAAAGGGGAAATATTTTTAATGGAAAGTATCATATAACTGGTGGAATTTTGTCTGCGATAAATGGTATTGAACCAAGTGATTTGAATTTAAGTGGTTTGAAATCGCGAATCGTAAATGAAAAGATTGAGGAGGTGATACTTGCACTTCCTGCGACAGTGGATGCGAAAATTACATCTCATTATATTATAAATTTGCTTAAAGATACTAATGTAAAAATTACTGAACTTGCGCATGGTGTTCCTCTTGGTGGGGAACTTGATTATCTTGATGAAGGCACTATTGGTGAGGCTATTCGCCAAAGAAAACTTATCTAAAAATATTTTTCATTTACAAATTTTAAAATTCATATTATATTAGTTTTGATACTGTAAAAAAGCAGTATTAGGGATTAGAACCCCTTCATCATAGTGGAAAGCTACTCTTTCTTGTCGTATCTCCTTTGGGGAGTACGGCATAATAAGGCTAAGCACGAAAGTGTCGTGCCATTTGGTGATGGTGTTCTAAACTCCCCACACAAAAAAGGAGGAACATTATGAACCAAAAAACTAAATATAATAAAAAAATCAATAAAATTATTAGAGGGATAAAAAAGAAAGCAATAAACATTGCAATATTCGGTATTGGGTTTTACCTTTTGCCAGCAAATATTGTTTTTGCGGAATCATTAACGCAAGCACTACGGGACTACTGTGTACCGGTGAGTGGGTATTGCACGAGCAAGGCGGTCTATGTAGAGTTTCCTGGAAGTGGTGGTGGTTGTGGAGGAGGATGTGGATTCTGCAGATGCTCCAGCATTTCCAAATACTACGATGAGAAAGGTTCAAGAAGTTGCCGAGACTGCATCACTGGGTCTTTTGCCAGCAACGACTATAAGAGGTGTGAGCCTATAGTGTGTCCTGCTGGGTATGAGGCTAAACTGAT
>JBJEXC010000053.1:0-5809 GCA_051885355.1 Alphaproteobacteria bacterium
AGAAGGGATTGCTCCGCCACACCAACAAGGTTATTCGTTTCAGAAATGGGAGAGGGAGAGTGGAAAAATAATATACTTAAAAAATACTTGTAAAATCAAATAAGTAGTGCTAATATACCTACAAATTTAAAATAAATCTTGTAAAATTTATTGATTTAATTTTAAATATAGTATATTAAATACTTGTTTTAATGATATAAATTACAAAAAGAAAGAGAGTGTTAAAATGGCTGTTCCAAAAAAGAAAACATCACAATCAAGAAAAAATATGAGAAGATCTCACGATGCTTTGGCTCCTAATGCTGTAAGTGTTTGCAAGAATTGTGGTGAAGTAGTAAGACCTCACAATGTTTGTAAGGCTTGTGGTTCTTATAATGGAAAACAAATCGTTGAAAATTCTGCTAAATAACTAACAGAATCCTTTATTTTATAAGGAGAATATTTTGGAAAAAAAATATACTATTGCAATAGATGCTATGGGCGGTGATAATGCGCCAGATTGTGTTATTGCAGGACTTGATTCTATCTATGATTATCTAGTAGAAAATCAAATATTTTTGCTTATCTTTGGTGATATGAAAGTTGTTGCACCTATTATTGCAAAGTATCCAAGACTTAATGAAATTTCTACTCTTATTCAAGCAGATGAAGTTGTTCAGGGTGACGATAAACCATCCAAAATTATTCGTTCCGGTAGGCAAACTTCTATGTGGAAGGCTATTGAGTCTGTAAGGAATAAAGAGGCTGATGCTGTGGTAAGTGGTGGAAATACTGGTTGTCTTATGGGAATATCAAGGATTCTTATTTCTATGATTGATGGTATAAGAAGACCTGCGATTACAACCCTTCTTCCATCAGAAACATCTTATACAACTATGCTTGATTTAGGTGCGAATACAGAATGTGATGAAAATAATATTTTCCAATTTGCAATTATGGGAAGTTTGTATTCCAAAATTATTCTTGGTGTTGATAAACCAAAGGTTGGAATTTTAAATATTGGTTCCGAATCAGGAAAGGGATTTGATTATCTTTCAATGGCAGCGGAAAAAATGCAAACTCATAAGGAAAAACTTTGTTTTGATTACTATGGCTTTGTGGAAGGTGATGATATTTTTAAGGGTAAAGTTGATGTTATAACAACTGATGGTTTTACTGGAAATGTTGCCCTCAAAACATTAGAAGGAACTGCAAAGTTTATTACTACTGGATTAAAAAAGTCTTATCATAAATCTTTGATTGCTATGTTAGGTGGACTTATTTCAAAAAAATCACTTAATGATTTTAAATCCTCTATGGATCCAAGAAGGTATAATGGTGCTGTATTTTTGGGTCTTAATGGTATAGTTGTGAAAAGCCATGGTGGAACTGATGCTTTTGGTTTTTCTAATGCTGTTAAATATGCAGTAAGGCTTGTTGTGAATGATTTTGAAACTAAGGTTCAAAAGGAAATTGAGAAGGTAAAGGAATAATGGCTGAAATTTTTACAAAAATTGTTGGAACTGGTTCTTATTTACCATCAAAGGTTTTGACTAATGATGATTTATCAAAGATGGTTGAAACTTCTGATGAATGGATTTTTCCAAGAACTGGTATAAAAGAAAGACATATTGCTTCTGATGATGAAATAACTTCTGATTTAGCAACAAAGGCTGCAAAGAAGGCGTTGGAATCTGCTGGTGTTGATGCAAGTGATATTGATTTAGTTATACTTGCAACTACAACTCCGGATTTAAGTTTTCCATCTACTGCTTGTCGTGTGCAGGCAAATTTGGGTTGTGTGAATGCGGCAGCATTTGATATGCAAGCAGTTTGTTCTGGATTTATTTATGCCCTTACTGTTGCGGATAAAATGATAAAGTCTGGTGAATATAAAAAGGCTCTTGTGATTGGGGCGGAAACTTTGTCCCGAATTGTTGATTGGACTGACAGAACTACTTGCGTATTGTTTGGTGATGGTGCTGGTGCTGTGGTTTTGGAAGCAACAGATGAAAAAACAGGTATTCTTTCATCTATTATAAAGGCGGACCCATCATATTATGATATTCTGAAAACTACTGGTGGTGTGTCAGCAACGAAAAATGCTGGTAGTATTTATATGGAAGGTAAGGAAGTTTTCAAACTTGCTGTTTCTAAAATGCCAGAGGTATCTGAGGAAGCAGTAAAAAATGCGGGATTAAATCTTTCTGATGTAGATTGTTTTATCCCACATCAGGCAAATGTAAGAATTATTGATGCGGCTTTGAAACGTCTTGATATTGCGGAGGAAAAGACTGTAAAAACTTTGCAAAATCAGGGAAATACTTCGGCTGCAAGTATTCCTATCGCTCTTGATTGGGCGGTTCAAAATGGAATGCTTAAAAAGGGTAACTACGCTCTTTTAACTGCTATGGGTGGCGGTTTTACTTGGGGTGCAGTTGTGTTTAAATTTTAACAACAATGTTGGGGGTTAAAATGGAAAAGAAAAATATTAAAAAAATTGATTTAGCGATGGAAGTAAGTAAGGGAACTGGTTTAAGTGTGAACGATTCTTCTGAAATTGTTGAGCTTTTCTTTAATATACTTTCTGATGGAATTGCTGAGGATAAGGAAGTTAAGATTATGGGACTTGGAACTTTTGTTGTTAAGCATAAAGAAGAGCGTGTTGGAAGAAATCCAAAAACTGGTGAAATTGCTAAAATTGAACCTAGAAATGTTATTTCTTTTAGACCTGCAAAGGGGTTGCGTGATACTCTTAAATAACCCATATTAAAAGGAGGGAGTATGAATTCTGATAAAATTTTTTATAGCATTGCAGAGGTGTCAGAAAAAACTGACTTGCCTAAATATGTGATAAGATTTTGGGAAACTGAATTCGCAGAAATTTCTCCTGATAGACATTCTGGAAGACGCTATTACAGACAATCTGATATTGATATAATTTTGAAGGTTAAGGACTTACTTTATAAGCAAGGTTTTACTATAAAGGGTGCAAAAAAATTTTTACATAGTTCAAAGGTTTCACAAAAAAATAAAGTTTATTCTGATTTCAAAATGGATGAGGAAAATAGAGAATTAAAACCAGTGCAAGAAAACAGAATTTTAACTCGTTTTACCTTTACTCCACCATCAGATGAAGAAAAAGTTGATGTTAAAAAGATTATTCAAAAACTATCTGATATAGAAGATATTTTGAATGAGTAAATTCTATTTCTAACTTGACAAATAATAATAAAGGTGTAAAATAATCCTCATTCCGAGAAAGCAGGGCTGAGTAGGATTAACTCCAATCTGATAATGTCCTCGCCAATTAAATTTGGACTATCGGGCAAACCCAAGGTTTAATACTCAAAAACCTTGTAAAATAAACCGCCTTTATGGCATAACTAAAAGGAGCTCTTATGAGTAAAAGACTTGAAACAAAGCATAAATTAGATCGTCGTTATGGTGTTAATACATGGGGACGTGCTAAATCACCTGTTAACAAAAGAAAGTATAAACCAGGACAACATGGTCCAGTTGGTCATTCTAAAAGAACTGACTATGGAACACAATTAGCCGCAAAACAACTCTTAAAGGGTTATTATGGAAATGTTTCTGAAAAGAAATTCCGTTCATATTATGATGAGGCTATGCGTCGTCGTGGTGATACTGCTCAACAAATTATTGCTCAACTTGAATCAAGACTCGATGCAATAGTTTATCGTGCAAATTTTGTGCCAACAGTATTTGCTGCTCGTCAATTAGTAAGTCACGGACATATCCTTGTTAATGGAAAAGTTGTGAATATTCCATCTTATCAAGTTAAAGTTGGTGATGTTATTACTTTAAAAGAAAATGCAAGAACTATTCCTATGGTTATTCAAGCACAAAATAATAAAGAACGCGAAGTTCCTGATTATGTAAGTGTTGATGAGAAGAAGTTCGAAGCAACTTATGTAAGAATCCCTACATTTGAAGAAGTTCCATATCCTGTAAAAATGGAACCAAATTTGGTTGTGGAATTCTACTCTCGTCAGTAATAATTATTGCGAGTATATGTTTAAAAACTCCTCATTATGGGGAGTTTTTTTAAAGGAATATATACTGCTTGATGTATTGATAATCAAGAATATAAACTATTTATTTATGTGGAAAAATATCCTTATTTGGTATTATTCAATATACGGATATATAATAGATTTAGAATCGAAAAAATATGGGGGTAAAAATGACTAAAACTATATATACAGATAATAATAAATATTTATTAAAAACATTAAAACAGTATAGAAAGATGGCAAATATGACTCAGAAAGATTTGGCTGATAAGTTAGGTATTGCGCAATCTCGCATTTCTAAAATAGAAAATGGAGACAGAAAAATTGATGTTATGGATTTGATACAAATATCAAAAGCGATTGGATGTAATCCAGTTGATATTTTAGCAAAAGTTGTTGATAACTGGATTGAGGAGTAAACAAAATCCCCTCGGTTAAGAGGGGATTTTGTTATTCACACTTATTTGAGTTTTTTCTAAGGGTTACTGCTCCAGTTATAGGATCACAGAACAAACAGTATGCTTGTCCAGATGCAATACTAATTTTAGCTGAATTAGAAGGATTCGCTCCAGCTAAAAGAGCTCCATCCATACAACCAAAACCATAATACCAATAATTAGTTTTATCAATTGGCAATTTAGTTGTGGAAGTAGATCCTTTTAAAGAATATGTTAATGTAAATTTTTTGTATTCAGTAGGAGGATTAGTTTTTAAGTTTGACGAACAACCTCCAGTATAATATTTGGTTTCACAAGAATATTTATGTTGACCGTCAGGACAATAGTATCCAGCCGGACAGGTAAAGCATGAAGATGCCCCTGTAGAGGAATAAGTTCCGGCTCCACATTTAGAGCAGGAAGTTGCTCTATCATTACCTTTTTGGTAAGTTCCAGCAGGGCAAGAGGTGCACTTACCATCTTTAATATACTGTCCATCGCTACAACTAAGAGGCAAGCACTGGTAGAAGGTTTGTGCGTTAGATGAAGTAGGGGTTATAGATGATATAACGCCTACGGTAGTAAGGTATAAAATATTGTTCATTTTCTTCATTTTATTTTTTCCTTTCAGTTTGTTGTTAATATAAGTTAGTTTTGGTTAATTTTTTTTAATTGTTTAATTTTTCTTTTTATTTATGAGCCAGCCCGGCGCCCGAAAAATTTCAATAACATATTTATATGTTTGTGGAATTTTTGTTTGCCACCCTTGTAACCTTACGATGCGGACTAAAAATTTTTTAACTAACATCGTTAAAAAATTAAGTCCTTATTCGTTCGGTTTCGGCTGGCTCATAGCGCGCATAAAAATATTTTTATTCATATTAAATTTCTCCTTAGGGTTCTTTCCCAGTCAGCAAGCGGTCACCCCCAACCCCCGAAGGGGTGACCGCGGTCGTTTCACTCCCTTTGTGCTGACATAAGTTTTTCATTTATAATTTTTAATTCCTTTAATTAATTTATTTTTCATTTAATAGTAAAATTGATTAGATCAATTTTACAGAGCACACCCCTTACCCCTCTTGCGGGGTGTGCTCTCATAAGGTTTTAGTTCATAAAATTTTTGCATATCAGTTCCTCCTTAATTAATTCTTTCTTGAATAGAGTTCATCATTACACTCACCTCTTTGTCGGTATCGCCCTCCCGCAAGGCGGGGGGTAAGGGAGGGCGATGTAAGTTTTTTATAAAACTTACTACTGGTTGATTTGTTAAGTTTTATTTTCATAATTTATTTCCTCCTTTAATTCTTTTTCGAGTTGAGTAATTCATATACTCTCCTCTTTGTCATAAAGCAC
>JBJEXC010000054.1:0-5246 GCA_051885355.1 Alphaproteobacteria bacterium
ATTAGGAAAAGGGAGGTCTATGGATTTACTTGACCCAATAGCAATGAGGATGTACCCAATACTTGATATTGATTATGGAGAAGAACTTATTAAGACTGCGGCTGCATTTGAAGATGATAGTGATGAATATACAACAAGTATATATGATGAATCTATTTATGCTTAATTAAATGATGGTTTATGTTAACTAACGAGCAACTTAAAAATATAACGGAAGAATGTGCTGAAAAGGGTTATTCGGTCACTGTAAGAGATATAGCATTCATTGTATTATCTAATGAGTTCGATGATATATCGGTAGCATATAAGGCGATATTCGGTTCTGAACCCGATTTTAATATATCGTATGCAACGACATACAATGAGACGAGCAGTATTAAATATTTGCGTTCTTGCATTAATGACAATACCTTTGATATTGGACAGATTAAGAAAAAGGATTCCAACTATGATGATATATCTTTTGAGGAAAATAAAGCATATTTGCTCAAGTTAAAGAAAGATACGGAACGAGCAATGGAAAAAGAAGAGATTGAGGTTAAGGATGGACTAAAAATTCTTGCTGATATAACAGTTAAACTTAATGATAAGTTTGCCGTACAAGATAATAGTGCAGAACAAATGGTTATTGTTAATTGCAAATATAATTCAGTATGTGAATGTGGTAGAGAGATATATATTCCCACAAAGGAAGACTTGATGCAAAAGTATAATCTAATAGAAAAAGAAAAATAACATACATAATGACAACTTCCGAAAAAATAGTTAATGAATTGCTTGCATCTCCTGAAAAACTTCTTATGAAGAAGCCTTTTTATAGAGGTGCAACAGCGAATGATTATCAAGAATCAAAAGATGTTAATATAACAGAACTTGTTAGCGCAAGGCTGCCAATGTATAGGCGCAAAACGATAAGTCAGAGCCAATTTATGCGCGAACTTGATGTATATTGTCATAATGTCCTATTTGATGAGAATATCCCTGCATTTTGCGTAAAAACAAATGATAATGGTTATATTGATGTTCAATGGAAAAGAGTCTCATTACCTATTCAAAAAATTATAAAAGACAAACAGGTACTTCATTTATGCGCAAATAAAATGCAATTCACATTAATGGATACATCGCCAGATGAAACATTAAAGAGAAATTTCATAACCTTTAGGCAATATTGGGATTTAAGGAATCAAGATGGTATGAAAACTAAGATGGTAGATTGCCAAAAGTCATACGGGGATGCTGGGCTTCTATATTATTTTAATGATAGTGGAGAAATAAAAAGCCGACTAATTTCCTATGCCGACGGTTTCGTTTTATGTCCTCATAATGATAAAAATGGAGAAAGAGTGCTTGAGAGTATTTATTACTTGAAAAATGAAATAGAATGTATAGACTCTTACGATAAAAAATATATGTATAGATGTACAAGAAGTATTGATGCTGACGATGAAAGCGGATGGAAATTCGAAGAGCCAATCGAACACGGATTTGAGGAAATTCCTCTAATAACAAAAAGGGGGGATGTTGCGTGGAATGATGTTCAAACGGAAATTGAAGGATATGAGGCTCTATATAATATATTTCTTGTGGTTCAAAAGAGATTTGGAAATGGTCTTTTATATATTAAAGGGAAGATAAAAGAAACCACAAAGAAGATAGCTGGGGCATATATTCTTAATGACTCTACGATTGATGGAAAAGGCGATGCAAGATTCTTAACGCCTCCTACTCCAGAAAATATGATAAGCACTTTGGAACAGCAATTAGATACAATAATGCTTGGTTCAAAAACTACATTTGTGTTGCCTAAAGACATAAATGCGAATGGAGATGTTAGTGGATTGGCGGTTCAATTAACGCGTGAACTTGATATTTTGAATGCCGAACAAGCCGTTATTGATTGGCAGAATGTAGCGGATAAGATGACCCGATTATTCAAATATGGTCTCGCTATTGAACTTGTAAATAAAGGGATTAACTTAAAAGCCGCTACCGAGTTTAAGGAAATGAATATAAATGCTAAATTCAAAGTATGGAGACCATTTAATGAGGTTGAATATAATAATATGTTGATTCAATTAAATGGCGGTGGACTTATTTCAAAAGAGACAGGCATAGAACTAAATACCGCAAGTAAGCCTGACGAGAAAGCAAGAATTGAAAGAGAGGAGAGGGAAGCCACTATAAGTGCAAATCAAGAAGTTGCTCAAAATGCAAATAATGGTAATCAAGTAATGACTCAAAATAATTAACTATGAATACGGATTGGATGCAATATATACCATCTATCATCACTGCGATAGGCACTATAATATTAGGTTGGTTTACATATAATCAATATCGAAAAAATAAAATGACTGACTTAGAGATAGATAAGATTAAGAACCAAGATAAGATTGAAAATAAAAGAAGGAGCGATAATGCAACTCTTGTATTTGGCGAATTATGGAGTTTATTATATGAATTGAAGGCAGATAGAGTTTACATTGTTCAACCACACCCATTGGGACACGAAGAAATGCTTACTGTCTATTTTGAGGTTAAAAGAAAGGGAGTTGAGCCAATGAGACCACATATTCAGAATTTGAAGATAAATGAAGTTGCAAAGTTTGCATCTGAATTAGTTAAAAATCTATTTTGGTTCATAACGGATATAGATGCACAAGTAGAAGATAGATATGCTAATTCAATTATTTCCTCTTGTGGATGTAAAAGCGCGATAATAAAAAGATTATCGGACAATAGACACGATTGGGTTGGGAGTATCTTTTGCGAGTTTACAAACAATATGGAAATAAGCGAAGAAGATGCAAGAGAGATTCTACATAACGCAGCAACGAATATACAGTATATTTTACCGGAAGTTAGAGAATAATAATACAATAATATTATGGCATACAAAAGTAAATATAACGGAGCGCAGACCGATATGGCTATTGAAAAGGCTTTGTCATTTGACGATACCTTGAATGGCTATCCAACTAATGAAGAATTGAGCGCAAAACTTGAAAATACTTCAAGTAAAATTATGAATGATGTATCGAAAATATATCCAACAAAAACAGATGTTGACAAAACATTAGAGTCATACGCAACAACGGAGGAGGTTAATAATGCGTTAATAAATTATCCAACGAAAGAAGAGACTTCTAATGTTTATGCATCAAAAGAATTTGTTAATTCGACATTGGAGTTATATTCAAAAACCGATGATATTAATACCGAACTTTCGAAGAAACAAGATAAACTTATAGTCGGAAACGGAATAAATATTGACTCAAGTAATAAAATATCTTGTACTCTTAATACAACAATATTTTTAGTTGTTTCATCTTTGCCGATTCAACCAGATTCAGAGAATATAAATAAAATTCATCTTGTTCTTAGTGAAACAAATGAAAATGGCAATATATATAATGAATATATTTGGGCTAATAATTCTTGGGAGAAATTAGGAGAATTTAAGCCCGATGTAGATTTAACTCCATATCTTAAAAAAACGGATGCCGAAAACATATATTCTAAAAAATCAGATGTCGAAAATACATACGCAAAAAAAGTAGATGTCGTTGGTGTATATGCCGAAAAAGTATATGTAGATAAAGCAAATAGCGATTTTAATAACTTACTTAATAGGATATATCAAACAATCGGAGTATATACTGATAGACCTAATATTGTCCTAACTAAAATTGAAGACAATGCGGCTATAAGTAAGGATGGAGTAAAGATACAAAAAAGTGGATGGGCAATCGCAGAGTTTACGGCAATTAAGGGAAATGAATATCTATTTAAGCCTGGTACAATGGATTCTAATGTATGTATATTCGCTGAAAAAATTACTAAAGAAGAAACTCGTGCAATAGACTACATATATACTTATGACGAAAACGGAAGAATTGCTACAGCAAAAACAACTTACGGTGGAGTATCGTATTCATATACATATTCGTATGTAATCAATGATGAAGGAAATATTGTTTTGGAAACAATTACAAACGATGCAACTGGTGCGGTAGTAAGTAATCTTCCTTATGATTATAAAACAAGTATAGGCTCATATCAGCCGATGACAATTCTTAATGCCGATGCAGAGTTACCTAAGGATGGATATTGTAGGCTTGTTTCTCATTTTCAAAATGATACAAGTATTACCGTTGTTGTATCATACAATAAAACAGATGCAGACCTTACTATGCTTGCATTAAGGGATGGATTTACGGCAAGTATATGTACGCAGTTAGGAAATCTATCAAAAAGAATTGGTAATATACTTGATTTTTCCAATTCATTATCTTCATTAATTGAGGCTTTAAGAAACGAGACGAACAATATTATTAAGACAGTCAATATAAATAATGATTTCAATTCCATTCCTAAATTATGTGGGCAGCCAATGGTTCTTTATGGCAATGGTGTTCCTAAAGATGGGGTTGTCCCAGATAATTGGATTCAATTTATTGATGGAGGTTATGATTGGAACGGATTACCGTCTGCATTAGGACAAAGATATATTGACACATCTGTTTCATCGGGAGGAATATACGAGTCTGTAAGAGATGGCGTATTCGGTCTTAAATGGATTAATTGCTAATTATAAATAATAAATATATGTATAATATAATAACAAAATTTCCTAAATACGGGGATATCGTAGTTGCAATTCGTGCAACAAAAGAAAAGAAATGTATAATAAGAGAATCATTTTCATTGTCAGACCTTGACACATCGGCTTATGAGTTAGAAGGCACGGTTTATTCATACGAGAATGGTATAGTACATTTTGTATCGAATGCGCCTATTACTTCTATGCCTATTACTAAAAAGGCTATAGTTAAGATAGAAGGATATACTCTTGACGGTACTGATAGAGAGGGAACTATATCATTTAGACTTGCTGTATCGGATAGCGCAAGTACTCCTTTTGTAATTAACTATAACGCAACTACAAAAGAGGAACTTGTATCTATATTTAATAATTTCTTCTCTACGAATGAAACTTTAACATCGCAAGGATATAAATCGTATCTTGATGGCGAAGATGTAAAAATTATATTTAATTATACTTTTTATCAACAATTATATTATATTGAAGCAAGTAATGGATTTACTCTCTCAAAAGTTACATTTGACGGAGTGCCGACTACTTCCTCTATTAGGAGAAAACACGGAGGATATTCTGGCTCAGGTGCAATAAGTAGTATGTCCCGCGCTATAACTTATTTTCAACAAGATAGAAATGATTC
>JBJEXC010000055.1:0-26727 GCA_051885355.1 Alphaproteobacteria bacterium
GACAGAGTTTCTGTTTTATTGCAGGTAAAAAATTTGGATAAAAATGCGGGACTTGCATCACAAAAATCAATTAAAACATATAATAAAATTGCGGAGTATGTTGTTGGTCTTCAAAAGGAGTATCCTGAAATTGAACTTGAAACAACAGAATATAATACATACGAAAAAACAGAGTGGGATTCTAATTTAAAAAAGAATGTAAAACTTGGGGTGGAAAATATTATTGGGTTATCTATTACATCTCCTAAAATAGAATTGGTTGGAACAATTTTGACAGAGGTTTCAAAGTTTTCTGATGTGTATCCAAATGGACTTAACACTTTTGTTTCAAAAGATGTTATAAAAAAGGAGCGCGCTGATTGTTTGGAAAAGGCTATTTTAAATGCAAAGGACAAGGCGCAAGAAATGGCAGGTGCTGTTAATCAATCAATTGGCAAAATGATTTATGCAAACAGTTATGACGATTCTTTTGCAACAACTTCTAACACAAGGATGATGTTTGCTGCAAAATCTGCTGGTTCTATGTATGAAGAAGAATCGCTTGATATGGCTCCTACTATATTTACTGGAAATGCAGATATATCTTTAAGAGTGGATGTAAAGTTTGAATTAAAATAAACTTATTTAATTTCAATTATATATAAAAGTGTTGAGGAAATCAGCACTTTTTTTATTGAAATATTTTCAAAATAATGGTATCATATTTTTATATAAATAGGAGAGAAAAAATTTTAGAAACTTTATTTGTATATTGTGTTTATGGAAGTGTTGCTTATGCTTCATATAAAATAATTCATTCTAGGTATTTATAAAATTATAGGAGGTAAAAATGTCATTTAATTTGAATGAAGAAAGAAAAATATATATAAAAGAATTAAAAGAAACTTACGAAAATCCTGATAAAACTGATGTTGATGCGAATCGATTTTTAGATTTTGGAAGGGCTTTGATTGCAACAAATAATGATAATTTAATTAGTAATATTTCAAAAGTATCATCTATATTAAACAAAAGGAAATTTGACAGTTTTTATATTCCTTATGCTTTGTTTGTTAATTACAAGGATACTACTTTTGATTTAAGAGATCCTTCTTATGAAACAACATTTATGCCTGAAGAAAAAGAGGAAAAATTAAAAGAATCTGTTTCTTTATTAAAAAACAAGTTAAACAATAAAGAAATTATTGAACAAATTTATAAATTGATAAGAAGTGGGGATAATATTGACATTATCTATAATCCTGAAAAACTTAAAAAAGTTATAAAGGATATTGAAAAGACACAAAAACTTACTTCTATTGTCAATGAAATGAGTAATGAAAAATAAATTAAAGGGGTTTTTAAGCCCCTTTTTTTATTTCGTATCCGTCCTTTTTATCTTCTACTAAAAATCCTTTATCTATAATTTGTTTTTTAAGTTCATCTGCTTTTGTATAATCTTTATTTTGCTTTGCAATCCAACGAAGTTTTGCAAGTTCTTCTATTTCATTTGGCACATTTACATTTAATAAAGATTTTGCCGAATCGATAAATTTTAAACCTAAGATTTCATCAAAAAATTCAATTAATTTTAGTTTTGTGTTTGCATCTATGTCTGATTTCAAAATATCTTGCAATATTACAATAGCGCCTGATGTATTCAAATCATTATTTATCGTTTCAAGAATTTTTGTTTTCCATTTTTCAAAAACATCTTTATCATAATCAGATGTTGCGGACTTTATAATTTCAGAAACCTTTCTTACAATATTTTCATAGGATTTTTTTGCTCCATCAAGAAGTTCGTATGAAAAATTAAGTTGCGTTCTGTAACTTGCAAGAAGTAAAAAGTATCTATAAACAAGTGGGGAATAACCTTTTTCTTTTAGTAAAGAAAGGGTTAAAAATTCGCCTTTTGATTTACTCATCTTGCCACTTAAATCATTTAAAAATTCCATATGGACCCAGTAATTTACCCATTTGTGTCCTATTACAGGTTCCACCTGTGCGATTTCGTTTGTATGATGCACCTTTATATGATCTACACCACCGGAGTGAATATCTAAACGTTCACCTATTTCTGATAGGCACATTGCGGAACATTCTATATGCCAACCTGGGAAACCGACACCCCAAGGGCTTTCCCATTCCATTTGTCGTTTTTCATTTGTTGGGGAAAATTTCCATAATGCAAAGTCAGCAATATTTTTTTTGCCGGTTGAAAAATCTATTCTTGCACCGGCTTTTAATTCATCAAGATTTTGCCCGCCAAGTTTTCCATAATCTTTAAATTTTGATGTATCGTAATAGATACCATCGTTTTCTATTTTGTATGTGTATCCTTTATCTTCAAGTTTTTTAACTAAATCAATTTGTTCCTTTATATATTTTGTTGCGGGAGTATATTTTGTCGCAGGTAAAATATTCAAATCAGAAATATCGTTCATAAAAACATCTGTGTAATATTTTGCAATATCCCAAACTGATTTGCCTTCACGTCTAGAACCCTTTTCCATTTTATCTTCGCCAGTATCACCATCACTTGTTAAATGTCCTACATCAGTGATATTCATTATATGCTTAACCTTATAACCATTTGCAAGGAACATTCTTTTCATAATGTCTTGGGAAACATAGGTGCGAAGATTTCCAATATGTGCGAAGTGATAAACTGTTGGACCACAGGTATAAATTGATACTTCACCTTCGTTTATAGGTTTGAAAATTTCAATTGTCCTTGACATAGTATTATATAATTTTATATCCATAGTAGTATCCTATTTTATTTCTTCTATTTTATTATTTTCCAATTTATATTTTATAAAACCTGCATCGCCGTCAATATCTACACCATTTATGTAATAAATATTTTCTGGGGTATTAGGATTGATTATTTCATATCCTAAAATTTTTGCAATAAATTTTGAAATATCATAATGGGTAAGTAATTCAGGTGGATTATTCATTTCAAATAAATCATTTTGCGATACACCCTTAGTATAAAGTATAAATGGGACTTCGGCAACACGCAAATCTAAAAATGAATGACCCCAAAGGTTATCTTGCCCCATCATTTGACCATGATCAGATGTCATTATTAAATATACTTTTCCATCAAGAGTTTTTGCCCAATTTATAACTTTATACAATAACTCATCTAAATAAAGCATTGCATTGTCATAACTGTTTAATTTAAAATCTTTGCGTTCATCATTAAAGACATCATACTGTGGCAAGTTTTCATAAATTTTTTCGTATGGATAATGCACGGCTCTTGTTTGCACGACAAGAAAATTTTTATCCTTTAATGGTGTAGATTTTAAAAGTTCGAATGCGTAATCATCACCTAAGGTATTATATTTATGGCGGGCATTATCCCTGTATATAGCCTTATCAACAAAACCTATTCCAACATTTGAGAAAGTTTTGCTTGATTGTGGGGAATACATAGCCGTTTGGAAACCCTGAGAACGCGCCATTTTGAAAAGGTTATTATCTTTCATAAAAGAGGTAAAATAGTTTTGAGCCTCCTTTTGAAAATTAAAAAACATTGATAAGGAAATAGAGGTTGAAACGCCAGAAGAAATAGCCCTTTTATAAATAAATTTTTTATCGCTTTTTAATTTTTCAAGGTTTGGGGTTGTCTTTCTTTCATATCCATATAATGACATATTATTTGGACTTGTGCTTTCTAACATATAAAAAATTATTGTTGTAGGTGTAGTTATATCCTTTTGTTTTGTAACTTCGTAAGGTAAAAAATTGTTGCGTTTGCCATCTGGTTGCACGATATAACTTGATAATGATTTTATACCGTTTCTAAAAATATATCTTAACGGAGAGGGAGAATTTTTTTCCTTTCCTTGCCTTAAAACAATATATGGTTGGTAAAGAAAAACACCTAAAAATACAATTATAAATAGGTTTGAATGATAAACATACTTGAATGATTTTTTTCTTAAATAAATTGATAGAAAAAATAAGGTTACACATATAAAAATTAAATACCAATATTTTATCAAATCTGTTGCAAAGCCAAGGTATATATCTTCGGTTTCAACAAATAGTAGTTGTATATCCACACCTAAAAAATATCGTCCAAAGTGGAAAAGGTAATACATTGATGACAACATCAAAATCCAAACTAGGAATAAAACTGATATAAAAAATTTACTACTTTTTATAAGGAATAAAGATGTCATAAATAAAAATATATATACAAAAGTATTTGCATGAAAATGCGCTACATAATGAGGAGAATAAATTCTTAATAAATAATCTGGAATAACTATAATAATGGAAAAAAGAAGGGCAAATAAAAAAGAATATGCCCCCTTTTTCCAATTAATTGATATACTTTTCATAATATAAATTCTCTGTATTAATCAAGCCAATATTCAATAGTTGAAACAACACGAACTTTTTTATTTATAGATTGTTTTTCGTAACCTTCATCTGTGCCAGCAAGGATAGAGAAAACACCTTGTGATGCCTTTCTTATTTTACCAACTTTCGAATCAGATGCCTTTGCAAATTCTTCGGCTGATTGTTTTGCGTTCTTTGTTGCTTCTTCAAGCATTTTTGGTTTTATTTCATTAAGACCTGTAAATAAATAACTTACAGGTTTTGAATATTCGTCACCGTCAAAAATAATTCCCTTTGAAATAAGTGAACTTATATTGCTTGATGATTTTTCAACCAAATTTACATTGTTTGATTGGACAGTTAATTTTTGTGTTAAAATATAACGATATGTTGGCATTGTATTTGAAGAATAACGTTCTGCAAGTTTATCAACAACACTTAAACTTTCAGGAGTGATTTCTTCGTCAGTAAATCCTGCTGATTTTAAAAAGTTTGTAACTTCCTTTAATTGGGTTTCAACTTTTTTTTGTGAAGCAATCATATCATTTCCTGCAACAGTAAATTTTATTTTCCAGATTGCCAAGTCTGCTTTTACTTCCATTTCGGCAAGTCCCTTTACTACAACAGAATTATTTGTTTTGTATGTTTTGAAATAATAATATCCTGGGAAAAAGCCAGCGCACATTAAACCAACACATAAAAATATACCTATGATAATTTTTGATTTTCTTTTTTCTTCCATTTTTATCCCCTTTCATTTTGTTACAAATAAAATTTAATCCTATTTTATATAAAAGGCAAGTATAAAAAAATACTTTACTTTCATATAGGTATTGATTAATATTAAAAGACAAAATCAATTATAAAATTAGGATAGAAAAATGTCAGAACAAAATCTCAATTCTTATGCAAAACAATTATATAAATTTCAAGAGGAAAATGATTATTTTAAGGCAAATCCAGAAAGTGATAAACCTCGTTTCACTATTATGATTCCACCACCAAATGTTACAGGTAATCTTCATCTTGGTCATGCGTTTACTATGACTATGCAAGATGTTGTTATAAGGTATAAAAGAATGAAGGGATTTGATACTTTACTTCTTCCTGGAACTGACCATGCAAGTATTGCAACGCAAATGCTTGTTGAAAGACATCTTAAAACAAAAGGGATTGATAAAAATGATATAGGTAGGGAAAAGTTTTTGGAGTATGCTTGGGATTGGAAAAATACTTATGCTGGCAATATTACTTCTCAACTTAGGACTATTGGATATTCTTCTGATTGGTCCCGCGAAAGATTTACACTTGATGCTGGACTTAACAAAGCGGTTGTGGAAGCGTTTGTTCGTATGTATGAAGATGGACTTATTTACAAAGACAAACGACTTGTTAATTGGGACCCTGCACTTCTCACTTCTCTTTCTGATTTGGAAGTTCTTATGGTGGAAGAAAATGGTTCTATGTGGCATATACGCTATGATATAGAAGGAAGTGATGAAAGTATTATCATTGCGACGACCCGTCCTGAAACTATGCTTGGTGATACTGGAATCGCAGTAAATCCAAATGATGAGCGTTTTAAACATCTAATTGGAAAGTTTGCTATACTTCCAATACTTGGTCGCAGGATTGAAATTGTTGGTGATGATTATGCAGATATGGAAAAGGGAACTGGTGCGGTAAAAATTACACCTGCACACGATTTCAATGACTTTGAAGTTGGAAAGCGTCACAACCTTAACATAATAAATATTTTCCATAATGATGCGACTATTGATACTTCTAAAATCACAGAGGCAAATGATTTTGTGAAATCGTTGGAGGGATTAGACAGGTTTGATGCAAGAAAACTTATTGTTGAAAAATTGCGTGAGACTGGCAATCTTATCAAGATAGAGCCTTATGTTCATCAGGTTCCACATTCAGAACGCGGTGGTGCGATTGTTGAACCAAGAATGACAGAGCAATGGTATTTGGATGTTTCTGCTATGGCGAAAAAGGCAATTGATTTAGTTAAAACTGGAAAGATGGAATTTATTCCAAAGATGTGGGAAAATACTTTCTTTGCTTGGCTTGAAAATATACAGCCATGGTGTATTTCGCGACAACTTTGGTGGGGACATCAAATTCCTGCTTACTATACTGATGATGGAAAAATTATTGTTGCTCGTAATTTGGAAGAGGCACAAGCAAAGGCTGGAAAAGATGTTCATTTAACACAGGATGAAGATGTTCTTGATACATGGTTTTCAGCTGGGCTTTGGCCTATGTCAACATTGGGTTGGCCTGATGTAGATAACATTGATTTTAAAACATATTTTCCAACCTCAACTTTAATTACTGGATTTGATATTATATTTTTCTGGGTTGCAAGAATGGTTATGTTCAGTATGTATTTTACTGGAAAATCTCCTTTTGAAAAAGTTGTTATACACGGGCTTGTTCGTGATGAGCATGGTGTAAAGATGAGTAAGACAAAAGGTAATGTTATAAATCCTCTTGATTTGATAAACGAGTTTGATGTTGATTCTGTTCGTTGGACTGTGTGTTCTTTGTCTGGTCAAGGCAGGGATATAAACTTTGGTAAATCAAGTGTTGAAAATGGGCGAAAGTTTATCACAAAACTTAAAAATGCGATTAACTTTTGGGAGCAAAAGGGGGTAAAAGAATCTCCTGACTTTAATAATGCAAATTCTTCTGCAATTACAAATTGGATTTTGAATAAGATGAATTTGGCAATACAAAATGCGACTAAGTCAATTGAAAATTATAGATATGATGAGTATGCACAGACAATTTATCATTTTGTTTGGGATGATTTTTGTGATAATTTTATAGAACTTTCAAAATCTGAACTTAATGGTGAAAAGAAGGATTTGATACTTTCTGTTGCAAAGTTTGTAATACAAAACATTTTGAAAATGTTGCAACCGGTTATTCCATTTACAACCGCCCTACTTTGGCAAAACTTAGGCTTTGGTCGTGATGTTGATTTTATGAATGAAAAATATCCAGAGACTGTTTCAATTGATGGGTCAAATGTTTCTGATATTGATTGGTTGCTTTCTGTAATAACTACTATCAGAAATATTCGTGCGGAAAATAAAATTGGATTTAAAGAATCCTTAAAAATTTCCTTTAAAAATATTGATGATGACAAGGCACAGTATATACCTCTTATTGAAACACATACAAATGTTGTCTGTGGCAATTTAAGTGATGATATGATTGATTGTGTGATTGATAAGTCGACTACTCTTTCAATATCTTTGCCACAAACAAATAAAGAGGAGGAGTTGCAAAAGGCTCGAGCAGAATTAGAGCAAGTAAAAAAGCGAATCGCCTCTTTGGAAACACAACTTTCAAACGAAACTTTTGTTTCAAAAGCGCCATCCCAAGTTATTGAGGATAGGAAGAAAAGTTTATCTGAGTTAAAGGAAAAGATGAAAAGTTTGGAAGAGGTAATTAAATAAAAATGGAAAAAATCTCTTTTACAGATTTTATAGATGGAATATTTAATATAGGAGAAAACAAACATTTTGATACTTTATCAGATGCTGTTGACTATATGTATTACAAAATGAGGTCCGATGGAACTAACAAATATAAACTTGTTGATTACAATAATGCTAAATTTTCAAATGGGACTACTGTCACTGATACTAAAAATGACATATTTAGGTTTAATGTTGAATGTATAGAACAGGCAAAAAAAGATAATAAAAATGTCAGTTTATTTAAAAATTCTAATTCACAACCTAATGGAAGTATTAATGGTTGGTTTTATAGGATATACAAAAACTCTGCTTCTGGTTGGGATATAGTTGAACGACTTTCTCTTAATGTATATATGGACCAAAATCTTATTAAAAAACTTGATGAAATTGTGGAAAAGGATAAAGGGGAGCATATTACAGAATATAAAGTGCCTTCTGATATATTTTTATGGGCTATGCGACATGATCCTGTGACAATTTATTTTTCAAAATTAACTCCTTCTTTATTACAGGAGATTGTTGATAAGGTAAAACCTTATCTTAGACCTGAATATTCCTCTATAATTATTGAAGATAAAAATCCATATAATATTAATTTACCAAAGGGGATTTACTATAATAAAGAACCTCAACCGGAGCAAGTAAAGTCACAATTGGATAAGATTAAAAACTTTTTACCTGATATGGAAAATGAACTAAGGTTGGCTTTGCAGATTAGAAGTAATAATATAGCAAGTGTTGCTATGTATAAAATACTATCTGGTTTTGTAAATAGGTTTGAAAAATATGCTGATAAAATTGATGCTCAATCTATTTATGATTATTATAAAAAAAGAAAAGAGGATTTTTTGAAATCTAATCCTGATTATACCATTGCATCGGAAAAATTAAATAAACTTACAACTGTTTATGATATTATAAAGGCTCTTGATAGAATTAAGGATTTAAGGGAGGAATAAAAAATGTCGGAATTTCTTGATATTTATGATGAAAATGGAAAACATCTTGGGGTGGAGGACAGAAATGTCGTTCATCAATTGGGGCTTTGGCATAAAACGATTCATTGCTGGATTGTAAAAGATGGTGATAAAATTGTTTTTCAAAAAAGGGGAAGTCATCTTGATGATAATCCTTCAAAACTTTATACTACTACAAGCGGACATTTGAAGGCGGGGGAAAGTTTGGAAGATGCCTTTAAGCGTGAAACGGCAGAGGAACTTGGAATACAAATTGAAAATCCACAAAAACTTTTGGAGGTTATATATAAGGCAGATTTTATTACAAAATCAGGTAAGGAATTTCACGACAGAGTTTTTTGCAATATGTTTTTTGCGAAATGCAATACTCCGCTTTCGTCCTACAATGTTCAAACGGAGGAACTTGACGGTGTAGTGGAAGTTAATATAAGGGAAGTTTTGGATTTGTTTGATGGTAAGGTTAAAAGCATAAAGGGGGCAGGATATTTGCTTTGCGATGGCGAATTTCAGATGAAGGAACTTAACCTTACGACTACTGATTTTTTGACTGTGGCACCTGAGACTTGCAAAAGTAAGTATGGTTATATATTGGAAGCGATTTTGGAAAATCTTTAATGAATTTTTATGAAAAAATATATGAAATTGTGTCCTCTATACCACGAGGAAAAGTTGCAACCTATGGGCAAGTTGCTTTTATGGCTGGTAATCCAAGGGCGTCCCGTGTTGTCGGATATGCTCTTCACAAGAATCCTAAACCTGGGATAATTCCTTGTCATAGGGTTGTGAACAGAGATGGAAGACTTGCACCGGCATTTGCATTTGGTGGAGAAAATGCACAAAGAAAATTGCTGATAGCGGAGGGAGTAAAGTTCCTTTCAAATGGGAATGTAGATATGAGAAATTTTTGTATTAATGGTGGAAAAGTTGAATAAAAAAAGCCCCATTGAAAGGGCTTCCATTATTCTTTTATAAGATTTCCATCTTCATCGTAAGTCTTTTGCCAGATTAATTTATCATCTTCATACATTAACTCTTTGTTAACATTACCATTTTCAAAATACCATTTTGCAAGCCCATTTTTTTTATCATCTTTATATGGATATTCTGAACTTATATTTCCATTTTTATAAAAAGCTTTCTCTATACCAACTCGTTTACCTTCTTTATAAGGTGTTTCCATAATTATATTACCATTATCAGGGCGATACCATTTTACTATTCCATCTTCTTTATCATCTTTATATGAGACTTCGTATTTAGGTTTTCCATTTTCATCATATTTCTTTTCCCAAATTTTATTGCTATTTTCGTAAACTGTTTCAGATTTTATACTTCTATCATCATTATACTCTATATACTTTTTAATTTTCTCGTTTTCATCAAAAAAAGTTGTTGATACAAGACTACCTTTTAAAAAATAAAAATTACCAGATACATGTTTACCATTCTCATAAAAGGCTTCAGTCCATATATCTCCATTATTGTAATAAGTTGTTTCTTTTATAAGATTTTCATTTTTATCGTATTCTTTTTGCCAGATTTCAGTGCCTTCTTCGTGATAAATTTCTTTTTTTAATTTACCATTTCTATAATACTGCTTCTCTAAACCATCTTCTTTACCACATTTATATGATTTTTCGGCTATAAGTTTTCCATTTTCATAAGCCTTTACAGTTCCGTGTAGTTTGCCATTTTTATAAGGGAATTCTCTTGAAAGGCTTCCATCTTCATTATAAAATTTGCTTATGCCGTTAGGAGTATCATTTGTTAATGAAACTTCGAATTCAATATTTCCGTTATCGTAATATTCCTTTTTAATTTCAGTATTTGTTGCGCAGGCGGAAAGTATGCACAAAAGTATTGCTAATGATTTTCTCATTTGTCCTCCTTATAATTTTAACAATCCAATTATAGCATATTTCCTATTTTAAGCAAGCCTTTACCAATGCGTCAAATATAGGTGATGGAGCGAATGGGCGGGATTTGAATTCTGGATGGAATTGACCCGCAATGAAAAACTTATGCTCTGGGATTTCAATTATCTCTGGAAGTTTGCCATCTGGAGAACGACCGCTTATTACAACGCCCTTTTCTTTCAATGCTTCCTCATAACTGATATTCATTTCATAGCGGTGGCGGTGGCGTTCTTCAATTTCCTCTGCCCCATAAACTTTGTGTGCCAAAGTGTTTGGAGTGATTTTGCATTTATAACTGCCAAGGCGTAGTGTTCCACCCTTGCCTGTATTCTCATCGCGAATCTCCTTTTTACCATTGTGCTCCCATTCTGTGATAAGGGAAATGATTGGAGTGCAATCGTGAGTAAATTCAGTTGAGTTTGCATCCTTTATACCCAACAAGTGGCGAGCCATTTCAATGACTGCAACTTGCATACCGAGGCATATTCCAAGGTATGGGATGTTGTGTTCTCTGGCATATTGGGCAGCCTTTATTTTACCCTCTACACCACGATGACCGAATCCACCTGGAACGATTATGCCATTTACATCTGCAAAAGTTTTTGCAAGTTCGGTATCGTTCATAGTTTCTAAATCCTCAGCATTTATCCATTTGATATTTACCTTTGTTTCGTTATTGATACCGGCGTGATAAACTGCTTCGTTTAGGGATTTATAGGCATCTGGGAATCCGCAATATTTTGCGACAATACCTATTGTAATTTCGTGTTTCCAGTTGCCAATTATACTTTCAATTTTTTTCCATTTTTCCATTTGTGGGCTTGATGCCTTTTCAAGCATATTGAAGTATGTTAAGATTCTGTCGTCCAAACCTTCGCTGTGATACACAGATGGAATTTTGTAAATGCTGTTGACATCAGGGGCAGAGATAACATCTTCTGGTTTAACATTACAGAACATTGCGATTTTTCTTTTTTCATCTGCGGGAATTGGATTATCGCTTCTGCAAAGTATTAAGTTAGGGAAAAGTCCAAGTTCCAACAATTTTCTGACCGATTGTTGGGTTGGTTTTGTTTTTACCTCTGATGCTGTTTTAATATATGGGACAAGAGTTAGGTGGATAAGCATAGCGTTTTCGCGACCCACTTGGTTTATAAATTGGCGGACACCTTCTAATAATAAGACACCTTCCATATCGCCAACGGTTCCACCTATTTCATAGATTACAAAATCTTCGTCGTGCAAATCTGATGAAATAAAGTTTTTCACTTCGTTTGTGATATGTGGAATTGCTTGAACTGTGGCACCAAGGTATTCGCCTTGTCTTTCCTTTGTTAGGACATTCCAGTATATGCGACCACCAGAAATGCTGTCGGTTTTGTGGCAAGATGTGCCAGTAAATCTTTCGTAATGACCTAAATCCAAATCAGTTTCTGCACCGTCATCGGTAACGAAAACTTCGCCATGTTGGAATGGGGACATTGTGCCTGGGTCAACATTTAAGTATGGATCCATTTTTCGCATACGAATAGAATAACCTCTTGATTGAAGAAGGGTTCCAATTGATGCGGAAGCAATTCCCTTTCCAAGTGATGAAACAACGCCTCCTGTTATAAAAATATATTTAGTCATTATAAATCTCCATTTTCCTTTTTTATATTATTATTTTTGATTTTTGTTACTTTCTAAATACAATTTGACGGCACCATCATTTACGCTGTTAGCCAATGCTTCAAAGATAATGCGAGCATCTTTTCTTTTCATATTTTTATCTTTTTTTATTATATATTTAGAAAGGAATTCTGATGTTATTAATTTCCTGTATTCTGTTGCTATTTCAGTCGAAGCATTTGTAGTAGGAATATGTTTTAAAATTTTAAAATCTTCGGATAGAAGTATGTATTGATTATCATAATAAGCACATAACATTTCTATATCAATAGGAAGATATTTTTTTATATCAACAATAGAACTGTTTAATGAGATTATTTTGGTTTTAACCTTTTTTTTAAGTGCATTTTCTATTTCATTTGGGAAAATATAAACGGTGCTTGAATTACCAAATGATGTTTTATTTTCTTTGTTAAATTTATCCATAGTATTTGAAAGGACGAAGTCACGACTACCTTTTATTCTGTCATAAAAAACAGGATTTTTGTTGGAAATCATATCACCGTATTCTTTTAAATAATCATTTGTAATTTTTAAAATATTTATTTTAAATCTTTCTGTAACAATTGATGGAGGAGTAACTTCTGGCAAATTATCAAGAACTACATATTCATCATCTTTGCAAATAAATAAATAAATATTTTCATTTAAGCCCTTTTTTTTATTGCAAGTTTTTACCAATTCCATTTTTTTTGGTGTAATAGGCAGACTATTTATAAACAATGATGGATAAGTATCTATTTCAAACAATTTGCATTTTGTTAAGACTTTATCTTTGCTACCATAAAAAGTGATTTGTTCTGGATTTGATGGATAGATATAAAACTTAAATTTTTCTATTCCATCTTTTTTTATTTCATTTAGTTTAGTATTAACATTATTCATATTAGTCTTTCCTTATTAAAAGATAAAGCCCCCAATTTTGGGGGCTAAAAATCCTTACTGTCCGATGACTTTTCTGTGTGCTGCAGCCTTTGGGGTTGTGCCACTCGCTCCTTTTTTAGCCTTTACATCGGTTGCCTTTATATCCTTTGTTGTTTTTGCAGTCTCTTTCTTTACAACCTTTTCTTTTGTTTCGGTTGTTGCTTTTTCAGATTCCTTTTGCTTTGCAACAAATTCTTTTTGTTTTGCACCCTTTGCTTTTGTATCTCTATCTACAAATTCAATAATTGCAAGAGGAGCACAATCGCCGTAGCGAAGACCTGATTTTAATACTCTTGTGTAACCACCATTTCTTGATGAGTAGCGTTTGCCAAGTGTTTCAAAAAGTTTTTTTACAACTTCTTCTGAACGAAGGAAAGCAATCGCTTGTCTTCTTGCTGCCAAAGTATCTTTTTTAGCAAGAGTTATCATTTTATCTGCAAAAGAACGAAGATCCTTTGCTTTTGGTAAGGTTGTTGTAATTTGTTCATGTTCAATTAAAGAACAAGCAAGATTTGAAAATAATGCTTTTCTGTGTGATTTTGTGCGGTTAAGTTTTCTACCACTCATATTATGTCTCATTTTGGACCTCTTTCTTTTGTTTGTAGTGTTGACTGGCAACACGGATTAATTTTACAAATATTGTTGAAAATTTCAAGCAATATTATTTTTTACCTTTGGAACCTTCCATTATTAAGTCGGCACCTAATGCTGTATGAATCATTTGTTCAGCCTGCATTTTAGTTCCTAATGTTTTGGTTCCTAAAAGAAAAGTTCCACTTGCGACAGAAAGAAGAAGGATTGATGCAAAAATCAACTTAAATACAATAACCCAAAAACTTTGTTTTTTTTCTTCTTTTGCCATTGTGGAACATCTCTTTTAATTCTTATTTATATGGGTTTTCAAATTTCTTTGAAAGTTCCTCTATATTTTCAGGTGGCCATCCTGGGACTTCCATACCTAAATATAGGCCCATAATTCCAAGTTGTTCTTTTATTTCGTTTAAAGACTTTCTTCCAAAGTTTGGAGTCTTTAACATATCGTTTTCTGTTTTTTGAACAAGTTCACCGATATATACGATGTTATCATTTTTCAAGCAGTTATTTGCACGAACTGATAATTCAAGTTCATCAACTTTTTTAAGAAGGATTTTGTTGAATGGAAGTTCTTCTTCAACTTCTTCTTTTTGAACAACTTCTGGATCTTCAAAGTTAACAAATAAGCCAAGTTGATCTATTAAGATACGACCTGCAAGTGCAAGAGCATCTTCTGGTTTTACAGCGCCATTTGTTTTGATTGTCATAAGAAGTTTATCGTAGTCGGTTTTTTGACCAACACGCGCTTGTTCAACATTTGAAGCAACATTTAAAACAGGTGAGAAGATAGAATCAACTGGAATATAACCGATTGGCATATCTGGTTTTTTGTTTTCTTCTGCTGTTCTGTAACCTTTACCATTTTCAACAAAGAATTCAATATTTAAGTTTGCTGTGCTGTCAAGATGGCAGATTACGAAATCTTTGTTAATGATTTCTGTTTCGCTTGATGTTTCAATCATACCTGCTGTTACAACTTGTGCACCTTGTGCTTTTAAAGTCATTTTTTTAGGATGATTTGATTCAGATTTTAAAACTATTTGTTTAATATTTAAAATTAAATCAATAACATCTTCTTTAACACCTGGGATAGAGCCAAATTCGTGAAGAACGCCGTCGATTTTAACACCAACTATTGCAGTTCCTTGAAGTGAGGATAGCAAAACTCTTCTTAGGGCAGTTCCAAGTGTTAATCCAAAACCTTTTTCAAGAGGCTCTGCTACAAGAACAGCCATATTTTTGTTTGCGTCTTCTTTTTCAACTATAACCTTTTCTGGCTTTATTAAATCTAACCAATTATTTTGTATCAATTTTGCCCCCGTTTGTTTTTTGTTAATTATTATACTCTTCTTGGTTTCTTTGCACGACAACCATTGTGAGGAATTTTTGTAATGTCGGTAATTCCGTTGATTGTAATACCCAAAGTTTGAAGTGTGCGAACAGCCGCTTCACGGCCAGAACCTGGACCTTCAAGTTTTACATCCAAATAACGGATACCGTTTTCCATAGCTTTTCTTCCAGCATTTTCTGCGGTTACTTGAGCAGCGTATGGTGTTGATTTTTTTGCGCCATTAAAACTGTTTGCACCAGCAGTTGACCAAGAAATTACATTTCCTTGCATATCAGTGATTGTAATTCTTGTGTTGTTAAAAGTAGCAAGAATGTATGCTATACCGTTTGATATATTCTTTTTTTCTTTCTTTTTAGTTGAAAAAGTGCTTGTTTTATTTTCAGCCATTTTTTATCCTTTTATTATTTTGAAACTGTTTTCTTACCGGCTACAGGAATTGCCTTGCCTTTTCTTGTTCTTGCATTAGTTTTTGTTCTTTGTCCATGAACAGGAAGTCTTTTTGTGTGGCGGATTCCTCTATAACATCTCATATCTTGAAGTTGTTTGATGTTCATAGAAACTTCACGTCTTTTATCACCTTCTACAGAAAAATTCTTGTCAATGTATTCGCGGATTTTGAAAACCTGATCATCGGTTAATTCATGAACGCGGATACTTGGTTTAATTTTCAAAGCAGCACAGATTTTCTCTGCTGTTTTTGGTCCAATACCATATATATAAGTTAGTGCTATATTAACACATTTTTCGGTTGGAATATTTACACCTGCTATACGAGCCAAATTCGTTCTCCTTGTTTATATTTTCTTTATATTTATATTCATTTTACACATCAAAGATGTATATATATTAAGCATATTTTTCAATATGTCAATAATTTTTTAAAATAAAAGCCTTTCTAATTCTTTAGTTACCTCTTCAACGGAAAGATTAGTTGCTTCTAATTCTACTAACAATTTTTTTTCCTTGTAAAAATCAATTATAGGTTGAACCTCGGAAAAATATTGTTTTAATCTTGTTTTTACTATTTCAGGAGTGTCATCACTTCTTCTTTTAAATTCGTGGGAACCGCAGTTATCACAAACACCCTCTACTTTTGGGCGATTAAATTCATCGTGATAGTTTTGTCCGCAATTTGCACATGAAAAACGACCTGAAATACGGCGAATTGTTTCTTCTTCTGCTACAGTTATTAAAGTAGCCTTTGATAATGATATATTGAAATATGACAATGTATCTTGCAAAGCATAAACTTGATTTATAGTTCTTGGGTATCCATCAAGAATAAATCCCTTTGATAAATCAATAGAAGCCAATTTTTCCTTTACAATATCATTAGTAATTGCATCAGGAACTAAAAATCCATTATCCATTATATTTTTTACCTTTAAGCCCATTTCTGTTTCGTTTGCTATAGCATCACGGAAAATTTGACCTGTAGAAAGGTGATACATACCGTATTTTTTACACAAAATTTCGGCTTGAGTTCCTTTACCTGCAGCGATAGGACCTATAAATGTAAAATATTTGTTTTCCATTATCTTACAAACCTTCTTTTTACTTTATTTGAATTTTTAATTATTCCCTGATATTGACCGGAAATAAGGTATGATTGGATTTGTGCCACAGTTTCTGTGATAACATTACATACGATTAACAATGTTGTTCCACCAAGATAGAAAGGAACGCCAAATTTATCAATCATAAAATCAGGAAGCAAACACAAAATAACTAAGTAAATTGAACCAATTACAGTTATTCTTGTCAATACATAATCAAGATATTCTGCAGTTGCCTTTCCAGGGCGAATACCTGGGATAAAGCCACCATAATTTTTAAGATTTTCTGCGGTTTCTTCTGGATTAAACTGTATTGCAGTATAGAAAAATGAGAAGAATATTATAAGTGCCGCATATATTACAAAATATGTTGGAGATTGTCTGTTCAATTGTCCAGCAATAAATTGTAACCATTCTGGTGATTTATCAGAAATGAATGATGTCAACATTGCAGGAATTGCAAGAAGTGAACCAGCAAAAATTGGTGGTATAACACCTGCTGTATTTAGTTTTAATGGAAGATGTGAAGAATTTGATTGTCCACCCATACCCATAGTTTGCTTTGGATAATGGATTAAAATTCTTCTTTGTGCAAGTTCCATAAATACAACGAAAAGGACAACAGCAACTAATAATGCTATGATAAGAAGCATTACCAAAGGTTGGATTTGTCCGACTTTTCCAAGTTCAATAGTTTTTACAATTGCAGATGGAAGGTTTGCAATGATACCGATAAAGATTATAAGAGATGAACCTTGACCAATACCATGAGTGGTGATTTGTTCACCCATCCACATAACAAGCATAGTTCCACCAAGAAGGCTTACTACTGTTGAAAATTTGAAGAAAAATCCAGGATTAATCACAGCAGAAACGCCATTAGAACCAGCCAAATGTTCAAGTCCTACGCCTATACCGTATGCTTGTATTATACAAATTGCAACAGTTAAATAGCGGGTATATTGATTCATTTTTTCACGACCGCTTTCACCTTCTTTTTTTAATTCCATTAAAGATGGAGTAATTGTTGCCATCAATGAAATTATAATAGAAGCGGAAATATAAGGCATAATGTTTAATGCAAAAATAGTCATTCTTGATAAAGAACCACCAGTGAAAACATCAAACATACTTAAAATACCACCATTTGCTTGACTATCAAAAAAACTTTTAACAATAGATGCATCCACACCTGGAAGAGGAATGAAAGAACCTAATCTATATAAAATAAGGATAAAAAGAGTAAATAAAATTCTACGCTTTAAATCCTTTGCTTTTTTAAAATCATCAAAGGTTATATTTGATGCCAATTTTTCGGCCAATGAAACCATAAGTTACCCCTTATTTTGCTGACTTTTTAGCTATTTTCTTTTCAAGTCTTGTTTGTTTTTCTTTTGATTCAGACTTTGTTTTTTTAGCAGGAGCCTCTTCTTTTGCAAGAACAACAACAGAACCTCCAACTTTTTCAATAGCGTCTTTTGCCTTTGCTGAGAAAGCAACAGCCTCTACCTTTACAGATGATTTAAGTTCGCCTTTACCTAAAACTTTTAAGCCATCTTTTGCATTTCTTATAACATTTAAAGATTTTAAGATTTCAGCATTAACTGTATCTTTTATAAGTTTTGCATCAATTAAAGATTGGATATCGCCAAGGTTTATAACTGCAAAATCCTTTGTAAATATAGAGTTATTGAAACCGCGTTTTGGTAATCTTCTGTAGATAGGAGTTTGACCACCTTCGAATCCGATACCTTTAATAGAAACACCGGAACGAGATTTTTGTCCCTTATATCCACGACCAGCAGTTTTTCCCTTACCTGAGCCAATACCACGACCAACTCTTGTTAAAGATTTTCTAGCACCTTTGTTATCTCTTATTGTATTTAGTTGCATTTTAATTTCCTATTATTCTTCAATTACTTTTACTAAATGTGATACTTTGTTTATCATACCCCTTATTTCAGGAGTATCAAGTAAAACTTTTTCACGACCGATTTTGCCTAGTCCAAGTCCCTTTAGTGTATCAATTTGGGATTTTACACGACCAAAACTGCTTGCAATTTGTTTTACTTTTATTGTTTTTTTTGTATTTGCCATTTAATTCACCCTTATTAACTTTCAGATTCCTCTGATACTTCTGTGTTAATATTGCCACCAACTTTTAAATCACGGCGACCAACAATTTCACCAATTTTCAATCCTCTTCTATTTGCTACTAATTTAGGAGAAGAAAGTTCTTCAAAAGCCTTGAAAGTAGCCTTTAACATATTATGAGGATTTGATGAACCTTGAGATTTAGAAACTATATCTTGAATTCCTAAAACTTCAAAAATTGCACGCATAGGACCACCGGCAATGATACCAGTACCTGATTGAGCAGAACGAAGGATAACCTTACCTGAACCGTATCTCGCGATAACATCGTGATGAATTGTTCTTCCTTCTTTTAAAGGAACACGAATCATATTGCGTTTTGCTTGTTCGGTTGCCTTTCTTACTGCATCAGGAACTTCCTTTGCTTTACCTGTTCCATATCCGATACGACCTTTACCATCGCCAACAACAACTATTGCTGCAAGAGAGAAGTTTTTACCACCCTTTACAACTTTTGTTACACGATTAACATGGATAAGTCTATCAATTAAACCATCATCTTTTTCTTTTATCTTTGTTTTAGGATTTACCATTTTTATTTTTCCCTACTTTTAATTAAAAATTAAGTCCGCCTTTTCTTGCGCCATCTGCCAATGCTTTTACTCTACCATGATAATAATATTCACCACGATCGAATACAACATCTTTTATATTTTTAGCAAGTGCAAGTTTAGCAATTGTTTCACCAACAGATTCTGCTGCTTCTATATTCCAAGTTTTTGCGCCCTTGAAATCTTTACTTTTTGTAGAAAAAGCACAAACTGTTTCACCTTTTATGTCATCAATAATTTGAGCATAAATATGGGTTGTTGAACGATAAACAGATAATCTTGGACGATTTGTTTTATTAGTTTCCTTAAGATTCCATCTGTTTCTTTCTTTTCTTTTCAAAGATAATTTTGATAATCTATCCATTTTTTTAACCCTTTTTATTTATTATTTCTTTTTACCTTCTTTTCTGCGGACATATTCGTCTTTGTATTTTACACCCTTACCTTTATATGGTTCTGGAACACGGTAAGCACGAATTTCAGAAGCGGTAAGTCCGAGTAATTCTTTGTTTGCAGAAATTAATTTTATTTCAGTAGGTGATACTATTTCAGCCTTTACACCTTCTGGAAGATTATATTCTACATTGTGAGAAAAGCCAAGAACTAAATCCAAAGTTGAACCTTTTAGTGCGGCTTTGAAACCAACACCTTTTAATTCTAAGGATTTAGAAAAGCCAACACCTGCACCAACAACTGCATTATTGATAAGAGCGCGTGTTGTTCCCCACATTATGCGAGAATCTTTGTTTTCTGTATCTTTTGGAGATACTACTATTTTTTTATCTTCAATCTTTACATCAACAAGAGGTGAAAGTTTAACAGATACTTCGCCAACCTTACCTTTTGCAATAAGAGATGAGTCCTTTATTTCAACTGAAACACCTTCTATAATTTCTACTGGATGTTTTCCAACTCTTGACATTTTATTTTCCTTTTTTCATTCTTTTTATTATTATTAGAATACATAGCACAAAAGTTCGCCACCAACATTTCTTTTTCTTGCTTCGTAATCGGCAAGAACGCCTTGAGATGTTGAAAGTATAGCGATACCCAAACCATTTTTAACTTTTGGAATATCTGTTGCTTTTGAATAAGAACGACGACCAGGAGTTGAAACTCTCTTTATTTCTTTGATAGCGCCAACACCTTCAAAATATTTAAGGTCTATTCTTAATTCACGAACACCAGTTCTTATTTCAGAAGATTCGTATCCTTTGATAAAACCTTCGTTTTTAAGAACTTCTAGAACGCCTTGTCTTAATAAGGAATCAGGGCATTTTACAGAAGCGAGTCCTGCATTTTGACCGTTTCTTATTCTTGTAATCATATCTCCAATTGTATCTGAAAAACTCATTTTTTTACCTTTTCTTTATAGTTTTTATTACCAACTTGACTTTCTTACACCTGGAAGTTTACCCTCGTTTGCAAGTTCACGGATTGCAATACGGCTTAGGTCAAATTTTCTGTAATAACCTCTTGGGCGTCCGCTTAGAGCGCATCTATTTCTAACACGAACTGGTGAAGAATTTCTTGGAAGTTTTGCAAGTTTAAGAGATGCTGCAAAAATATCTTCTGGTTTAGCATTTCTATCTCTTGCAACATCAAGAAGTTTTTGTCTTTTTGAAGACAAACTTTTTGACATTTTTATTCTTTTTTTGTTTCTTTCAATTAAACTTATTTTTGACATTATGCAATATCCTTTCTAATTATAAAATGGGAAGTTAAAAGCAGCAAGTAATGCTTTTGCATCCTTATCATTTTTTGCGGTTGTACATACTATAATATCCATACCACGAATATTATCAATTTTATCAAAATCGATTTCAGGGAAAATGATTTGTTCCTTAATACCGAAAGCATAGTTTCCCTTTCCATCAAAACTTTTACCATTAAGACCACGGAAATCGCGGATTCTAGGCATTGCAACATTTATAAGTCTGTCTAAAAAATCATACATTCTGTCTTTTCTTAAAGTAACTTTGCAACCGATATGCATACCTTCTTTAAGTTTGAAGTTAGCAAGAGATTTTTTTGCCTTTGTTACAACAACTTTTTGACCAGCAATTGCAGTCATATCTTTTATAGCGGATTCAAGTTTTTTCTTATCTGTTGCCGCTTCACCAACACCCATATTAAGCACGATTTTTTCGAGTTTTGGGATTTCCATTTCGTTTTTGAGACCGAGTTGTTGTTTTAATTCGGCTCTTATTTTATTATCATATAATTCTTTTAATCTACTTGCCATTTTTTTAACCTTTTAGTTTATATAGTTTCACCACTTTTTTTTGCAAATCTTATTTTTTTACCATCTTTTGTTGTTTTAAAACCAACTTTTGTAGGTTTTCCAGATTTTGGATCAACAAGAGATACATTTGAAACATCTATTGGTAAATTTTTTGTAACGATACCAGCTTTGTTGCCCATTGCGTCAGCCTTTTGATGACGTTTAACAGTATTTACACCTGTTACAACGACTTTATTTTCCTTTGGCATAGCCTTAACAACTTTACCAGTTTTACCCTTATCTTTACCAGCTATAACGATAACATCATCATTTTTTTTAATTTTCATTTTAGCCATAATAACACTCCTTATTTATAATACTTCTGGTGCAAGAGAAAGAATTTTCATAAAATCTTTTGCACGTAATTCACGAGCTACTGGGCCAAAGATACGGGTTCCAATAGGTTCTTTATTAGCATTTATAAGAACAGCGGCGTTAGAATCAAATCTGATAACACTACCATCTGGTCTTTTAATATCTTTTTTAGTTCTTACGATAACAGCCTTGTACACTTTACCCTTTTGAACTTTACCTTTTGGCATTGCTTCTTTTACAGAAACAACGATAATATCGCCAACGCTTGCAGTTCTGATGTGAGAGCCACCAAGCACTTTAATACATTGGACTTTTTTTGCTCCACTGTTATCTGCTGCGTCAAGAATAGATTGCATTTGTATCATTTTTTAATTCCTTACACCTTATATTATTTATTTTCTTCTGTGAAAACTTCCCAGGTTTTAGTTTTTGACATAGGTTTTGTTTCACGGATTTTTACTGTATCACCCTCTTTTATAGAAGAATCTACATTATGAGCATGATATTTTTTTGTTGTTCTTATAAACTTTTTGTATAGAGGATGCATATATTTTCTTTCAACCTCTACTACGATGGTTTTATCCATTTTAGTACTTACAACGTTTCCTTCAAGTATTCTTCTTGGCATAATTTCACCCTCTTACTTTTTAGTTTTAGTTTCAACATTATTGGTTAAGAAACCCTTTAATGTTGCAATTGCTTTTTTTGTTTTTTTCAATGCTGATGAATCTTTTAAATTACCTGTATTATGAGAAAATCTTAGGTTCATCAATTCTTTTTTCAAATCTAAAATTTTAGATGAAATTTCTTCTTTCGAAGCAGTTTTTAATTTTAAAATATCTTTTGTATCTTTCATAATTTCACCTTTATTCTACTTCTTTTCTAGTTACAAATTTTGTTTTTACAGGTAGTTTGAAAGCAGCAAGTGTCAATGCTTCTCTTGCAAGTTCTTCTGAAACACCATCAAGTTCAAACATTATACGACCTGGTTTTACACGGCATACCCAGTATTCAACAGCACCTTTTCCTTTACCCATACGAACTTCAGCAGGTTTTTTAGAAACAGGAACATCTGGGAATATTCTAATCCAAACACGACCTTGACGTTTCATTGCTCTTGTCATAGCACGACGAGCAGCTTCGATTTGTCTTGCTGTAACACGTTCAGGTGTTAAGGCTTTAAGTCCGAATGAACCGAAATCAAGTTCGGTTGCACCCTTTGATTCACCGTGAATTCTTCCTTTATGTGCTTTTTTAAATTTTGTTTTTTTAGGCATTAACATTTTAGTTCTTCCTTTACATTTTACAACTAGTTAGCAGCAACTTTATCTGTTGCGGTTGCGCTTATTTTTCTATCAGATGCAAGAAGTTCTTTATTTACAACATCCCCCTTGTAAATCCAAACTCTTACACCAATTACACCATAAGTTGTTTCTGCTCTTGCATAACCGTAATCTATATTTGCTCTTAATGTATGAAGAGGAACGCGACCTTCACGATACCATTCTTCACGAGCAATTTCAGCACCATTAAGACGACCAGAGCAACTTACTCTTATACCTTTTGCACCACTACGCAATGCGTTTTGAACAGCTTTTTTCATTGCCTTTTTGAAAGAAATACGTCTTTCAATTTGTGTTGCAATAGATTTTGCACAAATAACTGCGTCAATATCAGGTTTTCTTACTTCCATAATATTAACAGAAACTTCTGTTTTTGCAAGCCTTGTTAATGCTTTTTTCAAATTATCTATATCAGCACCCTTTTTACCGATAATCATACCAGGTTGAGATGAGAAGATAATAACATTAACTTTTTTAGCAACTCTTTCAATTATAACCTTGCTGATGCTTGCTTTTTTAAGTTCGCGTTCAACATATTCACGAATTTTTAAATCTTCAAGAAGTTGAGCAGAATAGTTTTTATCAGCAAACCATCTTGAATCCCAAGTTTTATTTACAGTTAATCTTAAACCTACTGGATTTACCTTTTGTCCCATTTATTTTGCCTCTTTTTTTGTCTTATTAGGTTTTGTTTTCTTTTCAGCCTTTGCTGGAGCAATACGTTCTGCAACAATTACTGTCATATTTGAAAAAGGCTTTAAAATAGCAGCACCACGACCACGAGCGCGAGCATGGAAACGTTTCATTACAAGAGCCTTTCCAACATATGCTTCTTTGATAAATAATTTATCAACATCAAGTTTGTAGTTGTGTTCTGCGTTGCTTACTGCTGATAGAACAAGTTTTTTGATTTCAACAGCAACTCTTTTTTTAGAAAAAGTTAGTTGTTCAATTGCTTTATTAGCAGAAAGTCCGCGAATCGATTCAGCCACAAGGTTTAATTTTTGTGGAGAACATTTTACCATTCTTAAAAATGCTCTTGCTTCGTTTTCTTTTATTCCATATCTTTTTTCAACCATTTTTTATCCTCTTATTTTCCTGCCTTTTTATCAGCATCTTTTTTATGACCTTTATAAGTTCTAGTCAAAGAAAATTCACCAAGTTTATGACCAATCATTTCTTCTGATACAAGAACAGGAACAAATTTATTTCCGTTATGAACAGCGAAAGTAAGACCAACCATTTGAGGTAGAATTGTTGAAGATCTTGACCAAGTTTTTATTGGTTTTCTGTCATTTTTTTCATTTGCCACTTCTACTTTTTTAAGTAAAGAAGGATGTATATATGGGCCTTTCCAAACAGATCTTGTCATTTTTAATTATCCTTATTTCTTTTTATTTACATGTCTACTTTTTAAAATAAATTTATCTGTAAATTTATTCTTTCTTGTTCTATAACCCTTTGCTGGAACACCAGTAGGTGAAACTGGATGTTTACCGAAGTTTCTTCCTTCACCACCACCATGTGGGTGATCAACTGGGTTCATAGCAGTTCCACGAACATGTGGACGACGACCTAACCAAGAATTTCTTCCTGCTTTACCAAGATTAACATTTCTTTGGTCAGGATTTGAAATTGCACCGATACTTGCATAACATTCAGCACTTACAAGTCTTAATTCACCAGAATTAAGTTTGATTTGTGCGAATCCAGCATCTTTACCAGCAAGTTGAGCATAGCAACCAGCAGAGCGAGCGAGTTGACCGCCACGACCTGCTTTTAATTCAACATTGTGGATGATTGTTCCCATTGGAATATTTTTCAAAGGAAGAGCATTTCCAACTTGGATATCAACATTTTCACCAGCAACAACTTTGGAACCTACTGCTAATCTTTGAGGTGCTAAAATATAAGCCTTTTCACCATCTTCGTATGTGATAAGAGCAATGAAAGCAGTTCTGTTTGGATCGTATTCGATTCTGTCAACAGTTGCAAACATATCTCTTTTTTGGCGTTTAAAATCAATAAATCTATATCTTTGTTTATGTCCACCACCCATATTACGGTTTGTTTGGTGTCCGAGATTATTTCTTCCGCCAGTTTTTCTTTTACCTTCTGTTAATTTTTTAAAAGGTTTTCCTTTATATAACTCACTTTTATCAACCAAAGTTAATTGTCTTTGGGAAGGAGTTGTTGGATTAAATAATTTTAAAGCCATTTTTTCTTATCCTTTTATTTTGCACCAGCCATAATATCAATATTATGACCTTCTTCTAATGTTACATAAGCTTTTTTTACACTGCTTGTTGAACCCAAAATACCCTTAAATCTTTTTGATTTACCAGGTTTTACTGTGATATTTACGGATTTAACAACAACATTATAAACTTTTTCAACAGCATTTTTAATGTCAGTTTTTGTTGCATCTGGACGAACAGCAAAAACGATTTTGCCTTGTTCAGCAACCAATGTTGTTTTTTCTGTAATGATAGGTTTTAAAAGTATATCATACATTTTTTCGTTTAATTTTATGTCTTTTTTCTTTTCTACCATTTTAGTTCCTTTACTTTACAAATCTTTTTGTTAAAGCATCAACAGCATCTTTTGTAAGAACAAGTGTGTCATGATTTAAAATATCATAAACATTTGCACCACAAGATGGAAGAGCATCAACTTTGATTAGATTTTTACAAGCAAGTGCAAAATTTGTATCAACATTTTCACCAGCTATGAATAATACTTTTTTCCAACCAAAAGCGTCAAGTTTAGCTTTCAATTCCTTTGTTTTTGGGGATGACAATTTTTCTGTATCAATAACTACTAATTTTTTATCAGCAAGTTTTGATGATAGAGCCATTTTCAAGCCCAACGCTCTTACTTTTTTAAGTAAAGAGAAACTATGATCGCGAACAACTGGACCAAAGATTGTAGCACCACCACGCATTTGAGGGGAACGAAGTGAACCTTGTCTTGCACGACCAGTTCCCTTTTGTGCGAATGGTTTTTTAGTTGTTCCACTTATTTCTGAAATAACTTTTGTTGAATGGGTTCCTGCTCTTCTTTTTGCAAGTTGCCAATTTACAACACGAGATAATATATCACCTCTTGGAGCGATTTCAAAAACATCTTTTGAAAGTTCAATTGAACCTTGCACTTTATTATCTAATGAAAAAACATCTACTTTCATTTTTTACTCCTTAATCTCTGATACATTATCAGTATTTTCTTCAACTTTTGCTTCTGTTGG